>JBAXOZ010000116.1:0-8117 GCA_037132975.1 Comamonadaceae bacterium | reverse complement strand
GATAGCCCCGGCCATTTGACAGAGAAATCGGTATTTCTGGTACCGCGATAAGGAGGAGACCATGTTGTCAAAACGCTTGATGTGGATTGCCTGGCCCGCCTTCCTGATGGCCGGAATTCTTGAAGTGCTGGTCTTTGGCATGGTGGACCCGCAGGACCTGCAGTGGTTCGGCCACCCGCTGGAGCTTTCACGCCAGAGCGTCTACAGCCTGGCTTTCTTTGTCTTCTGGGCTGTTGCCATGCTCTCCAGTGGCTTGACGACTTTGCTGGCGCAATCACCCTTTGAAGCCGAGCGTTGTCCGCTGCCTGCCGATGAGCGACCCAAGGGCTGCCCGAAGCAGGGCGAGGCCTAGATTTCCCTTGTTCCATCACACGACCTGAAATCCCATGAGTACTTTTGACCACGTCAGCCTGATCCAGAACATCAATCAGAATCTGGCTCCATTCAGAAAATCACAGTCCGAGGCGATGCTCGGTTTCGGCCAGCTGGCGCGCGCCTCCATGGCGGAAGGAACGCTGAGCGCCAAGACCAAGGAACTGATCGCGCTGGCCATTGGCGTGACGCAGCATTGTTCTGGCTGCGTCGGCTTTCATGTCAAGGCCTTGCGCAAGCTCGAATGCACACGCGCGGAACTCGAAGAAATGCTCAGCGTCTGCGTCTACATGGGTGGTGGCCCGGCGCTGATGTATGTGGCTGAGGTGCTCAAGGCCTGGGACGCCATGGCTCCGCAGTGAGATGCATGGCGCTACGGGTATGAGGAACCGGACTGCCTGAGAGATTCAGCGCCAGTCGCGTTACCAGTGAATGCGTTGGTACCGGTGGAATGTGAATCGGTGTGATCAATACCCACAGGGTGACCAGCACCGTCAGGCTTGAGCCGATTCGTGATCTCGGCAAACCCGCGCGGGCCATGGCCAATGCGCTGGCAGCGCCACCGAGCAGCAGCCCGGCCACAACTTCAGAGACCGAGTGGGCACCGACCTCCAGGCGCGACATGCCGACCAGCAGGGCCAGTGCATAGCCCGCTGTAACCGCCACTTGCTGCCCCCATGGCGGCAATCGTGAGGTCAGGGTACCCAACAGCAGGGGATAGACAGCCGCGGCGAACATGGTGTGGCCCGAGATGCCGGTGAAATCCAGAGTGGCACTGCCAATGCCCCAGCCAATGAAAGCAATCTTGCTCGCCGTAGTCAGCAACGCTGTCAGGCACAGCAAGCCCAGCCAGCTGGTGGCCAGCGGGCGCGTGTCGGCGCGGTGTGCCAGGACCAGCATGGCCAGCAAAGCAGCGGGTAGCAGAATCTGCACCTCTCCCAGACGCGTCAGCAGGTACCAAAAAGATTGCAGAGGGGATGAGGCGATGGGCATGGCAGGGGCGATCATATTCCTACAATGCAGCCATGAACTTCCTCGACATGCTGCGCGCCGCCGAGCGCGATAACGCTTCCCTTCTGTGCGTCGGTCTCGACCCCGACCCTGCCCGTTTTCCGGCCCATCTGCGCGGCGACACCAGCCGGATTTTTGATTTCTGTGCCGCTGTGGTGGATGCGACGGCCGATCTGGTGATTGCCTTTAAGCCGCAGATCGCCTACTTTGCGGCGCACCGCGCCGAGGCGCAGCTTGAGCGTTTGATGGCGCACATGCGCAGCGTGGCGCCACGGGTGCCGGTGATCCTGGACGCCAAGCGCGGCGACATTGGCAGTACCGCCGAGCAATACGCGATCGAGGCTTTTGAGCGCTACGGCGCCGACGCGGTGACGCTGTCGCCCTTCATGGGTTTTGACTCGGTGCAGCCCTACCTCAAGTACCACGGCAAAGGCGCTTTCCTGCTTTGTCGCACCTCGAATCCGGGCGGTGATGACCTGCAGTCGCAGCGCCTCTCCAGTGTGGCGGGCGAGCCGTTGCTGTACGAGCATGTGGCGCGGCTGGCGCAAGGGCCCTGGAACCTCAATGGCCAACTTGGTCTGGTGGTAGGTGCCACCTATCCGGCGGAGATCGAACGCGTGCGCCGCGTGGCGCCCACCGTACCCTTGCTGATTCCCGGTGTCGGGGCGCAGGGCGGTGATGCGCTTGCCACGGTCAGGGCCGGCTGGCGTGCGGTGAACGGTGAAACGGTCTCGCCCATCGTCGTCAATTCTTCGCGTGCCATTCTTTACGCCTCGGCTGCCGACGACTTTGCGCAGGCGGCGCGGCGCGAGGCGCTACGAACCCGCGATATGCTGGAAGCGGCGAAGCCCTGAGCTCTGCAAACGGGTAAACCCCTATGACAGCGCGGCGATTTGCAACGACATTCATGTGTGCTGAACCAATGACGCCCGAAAAAGGAAGGATGTGCCATGACTGAACCGAAGCTGATTCTTGACTACGTTTACGACCACGAGGCCAACTTGGCCGACCAGGTCTTCCTGACCCAACCTATTGGCAAGGGCCAGGTGAAGGACTACACCTGGGCGCAGACGCTGGACCAATCACGGCGCATGGCCGCCCATTTGCGCAGCCTTGGTTTCGAGCCGGGTTCGCGTATTGCCCTGCTGTCAAAAAACTGCGCGCACTTCTTCATGACCGAACTCGCGATCTGGATGGCCGGCTACACCACAGTGGCCATCTTTCCGACCGAGACCGCCGAGACGGTCCGTTACGTGCTGGAGCACAGCGAAGCCAAACTGCTGTTCGTCGGCAAGCTCGACACCTGGCCACAGCAGATCAGCGGCGTGCCGCAGGGCGTTGCCTGCATTGCCTTGCCCCTGTCGCCGCAGACGAACTTCGAAACCTGGGACGCGATTGTGGCGCGTACGCAGCCGCTGGGTGGGCGGCCGCAGCGCAACACCCATGACATGGCGATGCTGATCTACACCTCCGGCTCGACCGGTCAGCCCAAGGGCGCGATGATCAGCTTTGGTGCCATCACCCGAGCCGGCGAGGGCTTTTCCAGCTACACGCGTGAACGGCTGGGACGGGAAACCGAAATCCGGGTCCTGTCCTACCTGCCGCTGGCGCACAGCTACGAGCGTTCCTGCGTCGAGGCCTCCTGCCTGGTCGCGGGTGAAGCGCATGTCTACTTCGCCGAGACGCTGGACACTTTTCTGCAGGACTTACAGCGCGCCCGGCCCACTATCTTCATCTCGGTGCCCCGGCTCTGGCTCAAGTTCCAGCAGGGCGTCTTTGCCAAGATGCCGCCCAAGAAGCTGGACCGCCTGCTGAGCATCCCGATACTGGGTCGCATCGTCGGCAAGAAAGTGCTCAAGGGGCTGGGGCTGGATCAGGTGCGCAACGCGGCCAGCGGTTCGGCGCCGATTCCGGCCGATCTGATCGCCTGGTACCGGCGCCTGGGTTTGAAGCTGTACGAAGGCTATGGCATGACCGAGGACAACTCCTTCTCGCACGGCTCCAATGAAAATTTCAACGAGCCCGGCTATGTGGGCGTCGCCATGCCCGGCGTGCAGGTGCGCATCAGTGCGCAAGGCGAAATCCTGATCAAGTCGCCCAGTCAGTTTGACGGCTATTACAAGCAGCCCGAACTCACTGCAGAGTCGTTCACCGACGATGGCTTCTTCCATACCGGCGACCTGGGCGAACTGCGTGCCGACGGCCTGCTCAAAATCACGGGTCGCGCCAAGGAACTGTTCAAGACCGCCAAGGGCAAGTATGTGGCGCCGGCACCGATCGAGAATCTGCTCAATGCGCATCCGCTGATCGAACTCTCGCTGGTCTCGGGCGTGGGTCAGGTGTCCGCTTACGGCATGGTGGTGCTGGCTGAAACGATTCGGCCGCAGCTGGGCAACCCGCAGGTGCGCTCGGATGTCGAGAGCCAGTTGACGCAGTTGCTGAAAGACGTGAACCGCCAACTCTCCGAATACGAACACCTGCGCATGCTGGTGGTGGTGTCGGAACCCTGGTCGATCGAAGCCGGAACACTCACCCCCACCATGAAGGTCAGGCGCAGCCGCATCGAGGCCGCGGTTGCGCACCATGTGGAAGGCTGGTACGCCGGCAGCAATGTGATCCACTGGAACTGAAAGAAAGTACGAGTCCATGTCCATAACACCACCGTCACGCCACGGCGGCGACCGCGTCGCTGAAGCCTTGCAGGCGCACGGCGTGGGATCCATCTTCACGCTCTGCGGCGGCCATATTTCGCCGATCCTGAGCGCCTCCAAGGCGCGTGGCATCCGCATTGTCGATGTGCGCGACGAGGCCACTGCCGTCTTTGCGGCAGACGCCAGTGCGCGCCTGCTCGGCTTGCCGGGGGTCGCAGCGGTCACGGCCGGACCCGGCATCAGCAACACCATCACGGCCCTGAAGAACGCGCAGTTGGCGCAGTCGCCGGTGATCCTGATTGGCGGCGCGGCGCCCACCGCACTGCAAGGTCGCGGCGCCCTGCAGGACATTGACCAGCGTCCGCTGGTCGCGCCGCACGTTAAGCTGTTTCGCAAGATTCTGTGCGTGCGCGACCTGGGTCCGGCAGTGGACGAAGCCTTTGCCGTGGCGCAGAGTGGTGTGCCGGGTCCTGTGTTCATCGAATGCCCGGTGGATCTGCTGTACGACGAAGTCTCGATTCGCCAGTGGTATGCCGACGCTGCCGGCAAGGGCACGTCAGTGCCCGACCGTTTGCTGCGCTTTTACCTGAACCGTCATGTGAAGAAAATGTTTGACGGCAGTCAGGAGCATGCGGCGCCCCAGGTACGCACTGTGGCGGCGCCACGCGCGTCGGATGCGAGCCTGCAGGCAGCGCTGGCTGCACTGGCCAAGGCCGAACGACCCCTGATGGTGATCGGCAGCCAGACGCTGGTGCTGTCACAGGAAGCGGCGCGTGTGGCCGAAGCGGTGACGCGGCTTGGCATTCCGGTCTATCTCTCTGGCATGGCGCGCGGTCTGCTCGGGCGGGATCATCCGCTGCAGATGCGCCATCAGCGGCGCAACGCCTTGCGTGAATCCGATTGTGTGTTGCTCGCTGGTGTGCCGTGTGACTTCCGGCTGGACTACGGTAAGCATGTGCGGCGCAATGCGACCCTGATTGCGGCGAACCGCAGCGCGAAAGACGCGCGCCTGAACCGCAAGCCCGACATTGCCGCCATTGGCGACGCCGGCCTGTTTCTGCAGGCACTGGCGCAGGCGCAACCGGCCGCTGCCAACGCGTCCCGCCTGGACGGCTGGGTCGCACAACTGCGCAAGCGTGACGCCGAGCGCGAAGTCGAGATCGAAGCCCAGGCGCAAGCGTCGGGCGAGTTTGTGAACCCGATCGCTCTGTTTCGCATGCTCGAAAAGGAAGCCGGCGAGAACGCGGTGCTGGTGGCAGATGGCGGCGATTTTGTGGCGACCGCCTCCTACGTCATGCACCCGCGCGCGCCACTGACCTGGCTCGACCCCGGCGCCTTCGGGACGCTCGGCGTGGGCTCCGGCTTTGCGTTGGGCGCAGCGCTGGCCAAACCGGGCAGCGAAGTCTGGATCATTTTTGGCGACGGCGCCTGCGGCTACGGGCTGGTCGAGTTCGACAGCTTTGTGCGTCACGGCATCCCGGTCATTGCGCTGGTCGGCAACGACGCCGGCTGGACCCAGATCGCGCGCGAGCAGGTCAAGATGCTGAAAGACGATGTGGCCACGGTGCTGGCCCGCACCAACTACCACGAGGTGGCGGCTGGCTTTGGCGCCGAGGGCATCCTGATCAAGACCATGGCCGAGGTCCCAGCGGGTCTGGCGCGTGCGCGCGAACTGGCTCGCAGCGGCAAGCCGGTGCTGGTCAACGTCTGGCTCGACAAGACTGAATTCCGCGAGGGCTCGCTGTCGATGTAGCGGGCCCGGTGCTCCAGGCACAGGTTGCAGGAAATCAGTCGAGTGGCGTCAGCGCATAAAGGTCACCAGAAGTATCACGGCCAACAAGCAAAAAGCCACGCCAAAGACAATCAAGGCCGCCGGATCGGTGCCTTTGAATTTCTTGACGCCCCTCGCAAAATCTCTCGGAAACTCTTCTGTCACGGTGTTGTCTCCCCATGCAAAGTAGTCCACCAACCGATTCATCCATCTGCTGGATAGGACCAACAGATGGGGTCAATCTACATCTATTGGTGCGGGGAGGCAAGTGTCGTTTTCACTAGGCGTGTTGCTCCGGAGCAAAAGCGTCAGTTTGCGGCAGTCTTTGCTCGGGTAACAAATTGCAAGGGTGTCTGCAGGAATCTTCCGGGCCACATAGACTCGGGATTCCTGCACCTCCACCACCTTTGCCATGACCGAAGCACTCATCAAGGAGTCGTCGCTGCGTGACGCCTCCCAGGAAAGTTTTCCAGACCGACCAAACCCGCCCGCTGCGGCGTGGGTTGGGACCGCGCTGGCCTCGGCCACGCTCGCTGCCTGTGGCGGTGGCTCGACGTCTGGCGCCGCCGTAGCGCCCGGACCGATCGCAAGCCCATCTGCCAGCGACGAAGAGGCTGCGCGCTTCCTGTTGCAGGCGCAGTTCTCCGCCAGCGACGCAGACATGGCCTCGGTACGGGGGCTGGGTTATGCCGCCTGGCTGGATCGCCAACTGGCGCTGCCGCTGGGCCAGACAGGCTGGGACTGGCTTGATAGCCGCGGCTACGGTGATGTGCTCCATCGTTCCAATTATTACGACAGCACCTACCAGGCCGACTACATGATGTGGAACCAGTTGATCACGGCCAGCGACGCGGTACGCAAGCGCCTGGCGCTGGCCTTGTCGGAGTATTTTGTGGTGTCGCTCTCAGGGCTCAGTTTCACCTGGCGGGCGCACGCCGGTGCGCATTACTGGGACACGCTGGTGGCGCATGCTGCAGGCAACTTTCGCAACCTGCTGGAAGCAGTGACGCTGCATCCGGCGATGGGTTATTACCTCAGCACCAAGGGCAACAAAAAAGAGGATGCGTCGGGGCGCCAACCCGACGAGAACTACGCGCGCGAGGTGATGCAGCTGCTCACGATCGGGCTGGTCCAGCTCAACGCCGACGGCACACCCAAGCTCGACGCAGCGGGCAACAAGCAGGACACTTATGGTGCCAGCGACGTCAGCAACCTGGCACGTGTTTTTACCGGTTATGACTTCGACCAGAGCCAGAACGTCAACACCGTGATAGCGCAGACCGGCGGCGGTAACCGCACTGTGGGCAGTGCTGCTTTCGCCCGACTGCCCATGACGCTGACGGCCAGCAACCATTCGACTCTGGCAGCCAGCTTTCTGGGTACAACGATCGCCGCCAACACGGCGGCACCTGCGGCACTCAAGACGGCGCTGGACACGCTGTTCAACCACCCCAACACTGGTCCCTTCTTCTGCCGGCAAATGATTCAGCGCCTGACCACCAGCAACCCGACGCCAGCCTATGTGGCGCGCGTCGCAGCGGTCTTTGCCAACAACGGCGCGGGCGTGCGCGGTGATCTGTCCAAGGTCTTCAAGGCGATATTGCTGGACGAGGAGGCGCGCTCGTCGGCCGGTTTGACGCAAGCTGAGTACGGCAAGTTGCGCGAACCGATGCTGCGCCTGGTGCAATGGGCGCGCAGCTTTGGCGTCACCTCCAACAGTGGCGACTGGAAGATCGGCGACCTGAGCAACGCGGCAACGCAACTCGGGCAAAGCCCGCTGCGCTCGCCCTCGGTGTTCAATTTCTTCCGGCCCGGTTACGTGCCGCCGGCCACCGCCTTGAGTGCGGGCGTGGTGGCGCCGGAATTTCAGGGCGTCAGCGAGAGCTCGGTCGGTGGCTACCTGAACTACATGATGACGCTGATCTCCAGCGGGCTCAATTCAGGCGACATCATGGCCGCCTACACGGCCGAGCTGGCCCTGGCGACCGACGCCACCGCGCTGGTACGCCGCCTGAACCTGCTGCTGTGTGCCGGCCAGTTGTCGGCGGCCAATCAGACCCTGATCGTGAACGCACTCAACGCGACAGCACTCAGCGCGACCAGTACCGCTGCGGCCCAGCGCAACCGCGTCTGCGCCGCCGTCCTGCTGGTGATGGCTTCGGCTGACTATCTGGTGCAGAAATGATGAACCATCAATTCCACACACGCCGCGCCTTCCTGAAGCGCTCGGGCCAACTGGCGCTCAGCGGCACCGCCTTGCCGCTGGCGCTGAACCTGGCCGCCATGGGCGAGGCTGCGGCCTTTGATGCGAC
>JBAXOZ010000115.1:0-8209 GCA_037132975.1 Comamonadaceae bacterium | reverse complement strand
CCAAGGCCGGCAAAGATCACCCATTTCAGGATCAGCAGGCCCCAGCGCTTGTAGCGGGCCTGGCCGGTGGTCGTGTAAAAAAGAAAAGAAACACCAGAACCCAGCAGCAGCAGGAGAATGAGCCAGCGAAAGAGCAGCATGGTGAAATCCGTTTCTTGCTTCTGTTACCAGGCTCGGGCCAGTTGCGAAAAACCACTGGGAGCCAGCTTTTCATCCTCAAAGCTCACCACTTCCCAGGCGTCGGTGCGCGTGAGCAACTCGCGCAGCAACAGGTTGTTCAGCGCATGGCCTGAGCGAAAGGCGCTGTAACTGGCCAGCAGCGGCTTGCCGATCAGATAGAGGTCGCCCATGGCGTCCAGGATCTTGTGCTTCACAAACTCATCGTCATAGCGCAGGCCCTCGGCGTTGAGCACCTTGTAGTCATCCATCACGATCGCGTTGTCGAGTCCGCCGCCCAGCGCCAGACCATTGGCACGCATCATCTCCACATCCTTGGTGAAACCAAAGGTGCGGGCCCGCGCAATGTCTTTCGAGTAGGAGCCGCTGCTCATGTCAAACACGACGCGCTGGCCAGTGGCATCCACTGCCGGGTGGTCAAAGTCAATCTCGAAACTTAGCTTGTAGCCGTGGTAGGGCTCGAGCCTTGCCCATTTCTGCGCCGCGCCCTGCCCCTCCTTGACCTCCACCGTCTTGAGCAGTCGAATAAAGCGCCTGGGTGCGTTTTGCAGTTCGATGCCGGCACTTTGCAGCAAGAACACAAAAGAAGCCGCCGAGCCATCGAGTATCGGCACTTCTTCAGCGTTGATGTCAATGTACATATTGTCCACGCCCAGGCCGGCGCAGGCGGACATCAAATGCTCAACGGTATGCACCTTGGCGTTGCCGTTAGCCAGCGTGGATGCCAGCCGGGTGTCCGACACCGCCGTGGCGGTGGCAACAATATCCACCGGCTCCGGCAGGTCCACCCTGCGGAACACGATGCCGGTATCTGGCTGCGCCGGGCGCAGCGTGAGTTCCACACGCTGGCCACTGTGCAGACCGACACCCACCGCGCGGGTCAGGGATTTGAGAGTACGTTGCTTGAGCACTTTTTGATTTTACTTTTTGATTGTCATTGCGAGCGAAGCGCGGCAATCCATGCAGTCTGAAGACATGGACTGCCGCGTCGCTACGCTCCTCGCAGTGACATCTTTATCAGGGCCTCGCGATGAGTGGACGGAATCAATCCGCCTGTTTGCGCAGGAACGCCGGGATCTCGAAATCATCCATGCCGCCGGAAGCCAGTGCGTCCACCTTGGCTGCCGCCTGGCTGCGGTCGCGCGTGCGCCAGACACTCGGTGTCGCCATCGACTGGTAATCAGGCTGCGTTCCGATCGTCTGCGCCGCCGGTTGTTGCCCGCCGGTGCTCGTGTTCAGGCTGGGTACCGAGAAGCCGATGTTGTCGGTGCCGGTGCGCAGTACCGTCGTTGGCACAACCGACATGGCTGGCTTGCGGCCCTGGCCTTGGCGCGACAGCCCGGTGGCCACCACGGTCACGCGAATCTGCTCGCCCAGTTCGTCGTCGTAAGCGGTGCCGTAGATCACATGCGCGTCCGGCGAGGCATAAGCGCGGATGGTGTTCATCGCCAGTTTGGATTCACTGAGTTTGAGTGAACCCTTGGCCGCCGTGATCAGCACCAGCACGCCTTTGGCGCCTGACAGGTCAATGCCTTCAAGCAGCGGGCAGGCAACCGCCTGCTCGGCCGCAATGCGGGCGCGATCCGGTCCGGCGGCAATGGCGGTTCCCATCATGGCCTTGCCGGGCTCGCCCATGACGGTGCGCACATCTTCGAAGTCGACGTTCACATGGCCCGGCACATTGATGATTTCAGCAATGCCGCCAACGGCATTTTTGAGAACATCATTGGCGTGCGCAAACGCCTCATCCTGAGTGATGTCGTCACCCAGCACTTCGAGCAGTTTCTCGTTCAGCACCACGATCAGCGAATCCACATTCGCTTCGAGTTCGGCCAGACCGCCGTCGGCATTGCTCATGCGCCTGCCACCTTCAAAATCAAAGGGCTTGGTGACAACACCGACGGTCAGAATACCCATCTCACGTGCTACGCGGGCGATCACGGGAGCCGCGCCGGTGCCGGTGCCACCGCCCATACCAGCGGTGATGAACAGCATGTGCGCACCGGCAATGGCCGAGCGGATGTCGTCCACAGCCAGTTCGGCCGCCTCGCGCCCCTTGTCGGGCATGCTGCCAGCACCCAGGCCACTGCTACCGAGCTGAATGGCCTTGTGCGCCGCGCTGCGACCCAGCGCCTGGGCATCGGTATTGGCGCAAATAAATTCCACGCCCTGTACCGCACAACCAATCATGTGCGCGACGGCATTGCCGCCGCCGCCACCGACACCGATGACCTTGATCTGGGTGCCTTGGTTGAACGCTACTTCTTCAATCATTTCGATGGGCATTTTTTTCTCCTGAAGTTTCAAAATTGTTTACAGTTGCCGAATGGGGTTCAAATTTTTTGTTCGGTTTCATGAAGGTGGGTCCGTCCCTCGCCATCGCCAGTAGGGCGGCTGATAGTTCTTGATGTGCCGTGTGGTCATTGCGAGCGCAGCGTGGCAATCCATGCAGTCAGAAGTCATGGATTGCCGCGCTTCGCTCGCAATGACGAAACCGGCTCCTCGCAATGACAGTTTGAATAAAGTGTTCATCAAAAGTTTCCTATAAACCAGTCCTTGACCTGGCCGAACGCGGTTTTCATGGAGCCATTCTTTTGCGCCACCTTGAAGCCGCGCAGCCGTGCCAGCCGCGCTTCTTCGAGCAGGCCCATGACGGTTGCTGCGCGCGGTTGCGCCACCATGTCGGACAGGGCGCTGGAGTATTTGGGAATACCCCGGCGTACCGGTTTAAGAAAGATGTCTTCACCGAGCTCGACCATGCCGGGCATGATGCAGCTGCCACCGGTGAGCACAATGCCGCTGGAGAGCATTTCCTCGAAGCCGGACTCGCGCATGACCTGATGCACCAGCGAGAAGATCTCCTCGACCCGCGGTTCAATCACACCCGCCAGCGCTTGGCGGCTCAGCATGCGCGGACCCCGGTCGCCCAGCCCCGGCACCTCGACCTGGGCATCGGGATCGGCCAGCAACTGCTTGGCGTAGCCGCTCTCGACCTTGATGTCTTCGGCGTCCTTGGTCGGCGTGCGCAGCGCCATCGCAATATCGCTGGTAATCAGGTCGCCGGCAATCGGGATTACCGAGGTGTGGCGAATCGCACCGTTGGTGAAGATCGCCACATCGGTGGTGCCAGCGCCAATATCCACCAGCGCCACACCCAGCTCGCGTTCATCTTCGGTCAGCACCGACAGGCTTGACGCCAGCGGATTGAGCATCAACTGCTCCACCTCCAGGCCGCAACGACGCACACACTTGATGATGTTTTCGGCCGCACTCTGCGCGCCGGTCACGATATGCACCTTGGCCTCGAGCCGGATGCCGCTCATGCCGATCGGCTCTTTCACGTCCTGCCCGTCAATCACAAATTCCTGCGGCTCCACCAGCAACAGGCGCTGATCGGTCGAGATGTTGATGGCCCGCGCTGTCTCCAGCACCCGGGCTACGTCAGCGGCGCTGACCTCGCGGTCCTTGATGGCGACCATGCCGCTGGAATTGATGCCCCGGATGTGGGCGCCGGTGATGCCGGTGTAGACCTTGGTGATCTTGCAGTCAGCCATCAGTTCAGCCTCTTTCAGTGCCTGCTGGATGCTCTGCACGGTGGCGTCGATGTTGACCACGACACCGCGCTTGAGTCCGTTGCTTGGCGCCAGCCCCAGACCGGCGAGCTTGAGTTCACCGCCGGGCATCACCTCGGCTACCACCACCATCACTTTGGCGGTGCCAATGTCCAGCCCTACGACCAGATCTTTGTATTCTTTCGCCATATGTTCACCTGTTGCTTGTGTTGCCGTTATTACTGTTACTTCTTCAGCCCATTGGCTGCCAGCGTGCTGACGCCGCGCAAACGCAAGGCATAACCGTCTTCATGCCGCAAATCCGCCGTCTCCAGTGCATCGCTTTTTCGGCCAAAACGCGAAGTCACCTGTGTCAAGGTCCTGAGAAATCGTTGCGTGCGCGCCAGCACTTCAGGCATCGTGCCGCTGCCAAGTTCCACGGTCGCCCCTTCTTCAAAGTGGGCGCGCCAGCCGCCATGGCCGGTCAGTTCAAGCTGATCGAGCGTCATGTCCATTTCTTCAAACAGCGGCTGCAAGGCCTGAAACATCAGCAGCACCTGGGGCGACTGACCGTCGGGGCCATGCATGCGAGGCAAGGCGTCCTGCTCGACCTCACCGAGATTGGCTTCAAATACTTCACCAAAATTGTTGAGCAGCTTGGGCTCACCTTCCACGCCCCAGTAAGCAACTGCCTTGTGTTCCTGCAAGGCGACCCGCAGGCGATCGGGGAACTCACGCCGTACCACCGCTTTGCGGACCCAGGGCAAGGACTCAAAAACGAGCCGTGTGCGCTCCAGATCGATGCTGAAGAAGGTGCCACTCAGACGCGGTGTGACATTGGCGCGCAGCGTCACGGCATTGTTGTGCGTCAGCTCACCTGTCACGCCAATGCCATGCAGGAAGAAGACCTGCTGGCGCGCCACCCAGAGCACTAACGCGCTCACCAGCAAGGCAGCAAACGCGAGGAACATGACGGAAGCCATCAGATTCATCAATCTGACGTCCACCGGCAGGCTCAGCTCATTGCTCATGGCGCCCCCTTGACCTGCTGGATGTCGGCGTAGTCGAGCGCCGCCAGCTGCAGCACCTGCAGGCACAGGGCCGGATAACTGATGCCTGCCGCCTTGGCCGACATGGGTACCAGCGAGTGCCCGGTCATACCGGGTGAGGTGTTGATCTCCAGCAGATAGGGTTGACGCGTTTGCTGGTCAATCATCACGTCAGCGCGCGCCCAGCCGCGGCAACCCAGACTGCGGTAGGCTTGGAGCACCAGTTCCTGAATCTGCTCTTCTTCGCCGGCGGGCAAGCCCGCGGGCACCAGATACTGTGTGGTGTCGGTGAAGTACTTGTTCTGGTAGTCGTAGTTGCCGTCGGCCGCGATGATCCGGATCAGCGGCAGCGCACGCGCCGTGGCACCGGAGCCCAGCACGGCGATCGTGACTTCATCACCGCTGATGAACTGCTCGCACAGGACCTCGCTGTCATGTTGTGCTGCCAGTGCGTAGGCGGTCTGGCACTGCGCCAGCGCACTCACCTTGGTCAAGCCGATGGTCGAGCCTTCGCGCGCCGGTTTCACAATCATCGGACTGCCAAGCTCAATGAACGCCTGCTCGGTGGCGGCGGCGCTGTCCACCTGGTGCCAACCCGGTGTCGGCAAGCCGTCGGCACGCCAGAGCCGTTTGGTCATGACCTTGTCAATCGCCATGCTGGAAGCCATGACGCCGGAGCCGGTATAGGGAATACCCTGCAGTTCGAGCGCGCCCTGCACCGTGCCGTCTTCGCCAAAGCGGCCATGCAAGGCGATGAAGCAGCGCGCAAAGCCATCGCGCTTGAGCTCCGAAAGATCACGTTCGGCCGGGTCGAAGGCATGCGCATCCACGCCCTGCGAGCGCAAGGCCTGCAACACACCCAACCCCGACATCAGGGAAATTTCGCGCTCGGCGGACGCGCCACCCATCAGCACCGCGACTTTTCCTGGATCTGCACTAAGCGGCTTCATACCCGTATCTCCTCCTGCACCAAATTCGCTGCGCCGGTTTGCATGGTCAACACTTTTGCCGGCACAGCGCCAATCGATCCGGCGCCCATGCACAGCACCACATCCGCATCACGCGCCTGGTCAACAATGGCCTGCGCCATGGCGGCGATGTCCTCCACAAAGCTGAGCTCGACCTGCCCCGCCAGACGCACAGCACGCGCCAGCGAGCGGCCATCGGCAGCGGCGATAGGTGCCTCGCCGGCGCTGTACACCTCGGCCAACAAGACCGCATCGGCCTGCGCCAGCACCTTGACAAAATCATCGAAGCAATCGCGCGTGCGGCTGTAACGGTGCGGCTGAAACGCCAACAGCAAGCGACGCCCCGGAAAAGCGCCACGGGCTGCCGCCAGCGTGGCTGCCATCTCTGCCGGGTGATGGCCGTAGTCGTCCACCAGCGTGAAGGTGCCGTCGTCACGCGCTCTGACCTCGCCATAGCGCTGAAAGCGCCGCCCGACCCCCTTGAACTCGGCGAGCGCACGTATCACCGCCTGATCCGCCAGCTTGAGTTCATGCGCCACCGCGATCGCCGCCAGCGCATTGAGTACGTTGTGTCGACCCGGCAAATTGAGCACCACCTGCAGATCCGCCAGCGCCGCGCCAACGCGCCGCTGCACCGTGAAATGCATCTGACCGGCCACCGCACGCACGTCCACGGCCCGGATCTGCGCCGCTTCATTGAAGCCGTAACGCGTCACCTTGCAACTGACCTGCGGTGCAATTTCGCAAACCGCCGGATCGTCGCTGCACAGGATGGCATTGCCGTAAAAGGGCAGACGGTGCAGAAAGTCAAGAAAGGCCTGCTTCAGGCGACCGAAGTCCTGACCGTAGGTGTCCATGTGATCGGCGTCGATATTGGTCACCACCGCCAGCACCGGCAGCAGGTTCAGGAAGGAGGCGTCCGACTCATCGGCCTCGACCACGATGTAGTCGCCCTGACCGAGCCGCGCATTGGCCGCAGCACTGTTGAGGCGCCCACCGATCACAAAGGTCGGATCCAGTCCGGCCTCTCCCAGCACACTGGCCAGCAAACTGGTGGTGGTGGTCTTGCCGTGGGTGCCGGCCACCGCAATGCCCTGTTTGAGCCGCATCAGCTCGGCCAGCATCAGGGCGCGCGGTACCACGGCAATGCCCTGTTCGCGGGCGCTGCGCACTTCCACGTTATCGGCTGAGACGGCGCTGGAAGTGACCACCACATCCGGGCTGTCCAGGTTGCCGGTGGCATGCCCGACATGGGTCTGGATTCCCAAGCCGGCCAGACGTCTGAGCGTCGCGCTGTCGCTTTGGTCGGAGCCGCTCACCTGGTAGCCCAGATTGAACAGGATCTCGGCAATGCCTGACATGCCAACGCCGCCGACGCCGACAAAATGGATATGACGCACGGCGTGCTTCATGCTGCCAACTCCTGACAGGCGTCGGCGATCTGACGACTGGCGTCAAGCTTTTCGAGCTTTCTGGCGGCCACGGCGCAGGCCAGCAGCGCAGTTCGATCGGTTTGCTGCAGCAACTCGGCCAGGCGCTGCGGACTCATTTCTGTTTGAGGTAACAGCCAGCCAGCGCCCTGGTCCACCAGAAAGCGCGCGTTGCGGGTTTGATGGTCGTCCACCGCAAACGGAAAAGGCACCAGCAGTGCCGCTGCACCGACCGCGGCAAGCTCGGTCACGGTGCTGGCACCCGCACGGCAGAGCACCAGATCGGCGTCGGCAAAGGCCTGCGCCGTGTCGTCAATGAAGGGCGTCAGCTGCGCCTGCACCCCGGCCTTGGCGTAGTTGGCACGCAGCGCATCGATCTGCGCTGCGCCGCTTTGATGCAGCACGACGGGCCGTGCTGCCGGCGGGATTAGCGCCAGCGCCTGCGGTACCACCTCGTTCAGGGCGCGCGCACCCAGACTGCCGCCCAGCACCAGCAAGCGCAGGGGTCCGCTGCGACGGGCAAAACGTGCAGCCGGCGGCGCCACGCCGATGAAGGCCGCACGCAGCGGATTGCCGACCCAGCGAGCCTTGGCCAACACATCCGGAAAGGCGCAAAAGACGCGGCTTGCGACTTTGGCCAGCAGCTTGTTGGCCATGCCCGCCACCGAGTTCTGCTCATGCAACACCAAGGGCTTGCCCAGCAGCACACTCATCAGTCCGGCCGGAAAAGTGATGTAGCCGCCCAGCCCCAGCACGACGTCGGGCCGCACGCGGCGCAACACCGCCACGCTTTGCCAGCAGGCGCGCAGCAGGCGCCAGGGCAGTGCCAACAAGGTGGCCCAGCCCTTGCCGCGCACGCCGGCGAAGTCAACCGCCTCAAAGGCAAAGCCCTGCGGCGGCACGAGTCGGCTCTCCATGCTCGGCTGCGCCGCACTGCCTGTGCCACCGAGCCAGTGCACACGCCAGCCACGCTCCCGCAAGACCTGCGCCACCGCCAGCCCCGGGAAGATATGCCCTCCGGTCCCCCCAGCCAT
>JBAXOZ010000114.1:0-8242 GCA_037132975.1 Comamonadaceae bacterium | reverse complement strand
GCTGGGGCTGGGGCTGGCGCGGGTTCGGGCAGCGCAACAGGAACGGCCGTGGGGGACGGAATCGCAATTTGCTCAAGCGGCACTTCGACCGGCGCCACAGGGAGCGGGACCGGTCTGGGAACGACCTGCACCGGCACGGGTGGCGGCATCGGTACGGGCGCTGCTACGGGCGCGGGTGACTCCGGCAGTACACGTTCCACCCTGGGTGGAATTGGCGTCGGCGTTGGCGGCGGCAACACCGGCTGCAACTTCAACTCTACCGGCTTCTCGGCAGGCAACTCGATCGCCTTGGGCTGAATCACGGGCGCTGCTGGCGGCGCCATCTCGGTCACCGTTTTGAGCTTCGGTTCAGGCAAGGGTACCGGCACGCTGATCGGCTTGTTCGGCTGTTCGGGTCGGACGGTGATAGGTGCCAGATACTGCACCACCGAACGCACCGACTGCACCATGGGCGCGGACTGCCACGCCAGCCAGAGCAATGCCAGGTGCAGGACCCCGGTGGTCAGCAGAGCCGTCCGGGAAACAGGTGCTGCCGGACTCATGCAGCGAGCAACTCTCCAAAGCGCCGCAAATCCACATTACCGCCGCTGAGGATGACGCCAACGCGCTTACCCGCCAGCGGCAAACCGGCGTGGCAGGCAGCGGCATAACCCAGACAGCCGGTCGGCTCCACCAGCATCTTCATGCGCTCGGCAAAAAAGCGCATGGCTTCGACGAGTTGGGTATCGCTGGCAGTCAGCACGTCATGGACGTCACGCCGAATGATGCCAAACGTATATTGGCCCAGGTGCTGCGTTTGCGCGCCGTCTGCAATCGTCTTGGGGGTCTCGATGTGGACGATGGCACCCGATCGAAACGACTGCTGACCGTCGTTGCCGGTCAGTGGTTCCACACCGTAAACCTGGCACGCAGGTGCCAACGCTCGAGCTGACAGGGCCGAGCCCGCCAGCAGCCCCCCGCCGCCCAGCGGCACCAGCAAAAAGTCGAGTGCGCCCACTTCTTCGAACAGTTCTTTGGCAGCCGTTCCCTGCCCCGCGATCACGTCAGGATGGTCATAGGGCGGGATCAGTGTCAGGCCGCGCTGCTCTGCCAGCTCTTTGGTCATCGCTTCGCGGTCGCATTGGTAGCGATCAAACAGGATCACCTCCGCACCGTAGCCTTTGGTGGCCTCGATTTTGCTCGGTGGTGCATCCAGCGGCATCAGGATGGTGGCCGGGATGCCGAGCAGGCGCGCCGACAAGGCAATCGCCTGCGCGTGGTTGCCCGACGAGAAGGTAATGACGCCGGCCTGGCGTTGTGCGGCGCTGAACCTGGACAACGCATTGAAGGCGCCGCGAAACTTGAAAGCGCCCATGCGCTGAAAGTTTTCGCACTTGAAAAAGACACTGGCTCCGAGGCGCTGGTCCGCCGTGCGCGAGCGCATCACCGGTGTTCGGTGCGCCTGTCCCTGGAGTCGCGCCGCGGCAACCGTCACGTCTTCATAGCTTGGTAATGTCAACATGGTGAACCTTCCGTTGGCGTTAGCTGCGCTGCAGGGTGGCCAGAAGAATGGCCGCTCGATAGAACCGCGCCTTGCGCAGGCACAAGTGGGGAAGTGGAATGTTTGGCTGTGTCATGGCTGCTCACCGAAAAGGGACAGCCCGAGTGTACCCAGCCAGCCTGTGCGGCAGCGCGGCTGGGGGGCCGGCAAGATCTAGGGCTCGATCGCGTGCTGGCTCATCAGCTCTTCGGCGTCGGAAATCTCTTTTGGTGTTGGCCGGTCCACCATCACCGGCACCTGCGCCAGCGTCAGGACCTTGAGCGCGACACTGCCCAGAAAGACTCTGGACATGCCGCCGCGCCCATGCGAACCCATGAAGATCATGCTGCAGCTTTCGTGCTTCGCGGCCTCGACGATGGCCTGGGCCGGTGCCGAGTTGAACTCGATCCGCTTGCTGGCCACCACAGCGCGCGCGGCCGCCGCCTCGACGACCAGGTCGAGATAGCGATCGGCGATCGCGCGGCACTGCTCCTGGTATTCGGACTCGGACGGATACTCGAACGGAATGCCACCGAGGTAGACCGGATAACGGTAGATCGGTATCGAATGAAACGCGACGATCGGCAGTTGCAGGCGCTTGGCATACTCCACCGCTTTGAGCGCCGCCGCAGTCGATAGCGCCGAGCCGTCGGTGGGGACCAGCATCGCCTCGAAAGTCGGGCTGCTGCGCAGCAGTGACACGACGTTACCAGCAGACATGCTGTTCAAAGCCCGAAGTGACGCAGTGCTTCGGGCGACCGGATCCGGATCTTGCGTCGCTCGACTTCAATGATGCCCTCGCGTCGCAAGGCCGACATGGCGCGGCTGACCGATTCAAGCGTCACGTTGAGGTAACTGCCGATGTCGCGGCGCGTCATCGGCAAGATGAACTCCGTCGGTGAGTAGCCCATCGCTGCAAAACGCTGGGATTGAATGCACAGAAAGTGCGCTACCCTGGCCTCGGTCTTGGGCAGATTGGTCATGGCATAGGCGCTTTGCTCCTGCACCATCTCGCGGCTGATGGCCCAGTAGGCGACACGCTCCAGATCGTTGTTAGCGCGTTGTTGCGCAAACAGTTCCTCGGCTGGAATCCGCACCAGATCGCAGTCGGTCAGTGCCACGACCTCGCTCATGTACCTGGCGTGGCAAATGCCGTCGGAGCCGAGCACATCGCCTTTCATCGGAAAGGCAATGACATGTTCGCCGCCCTCGACATCGGTCATGCTGGTCTTCATGGCGCCCAGGCGAACCACGTACAAGCCGTCGAACGGCCGACCCATGGCCAGCGCGCACTGGCCCGCTTTGAGACGGCGCCGTCGGAACGTGCTGGCCTCGCCCGACTGCCGCACCGGGCCATCGAAGCGCAACAAACCTAGCAGTTCCGGAAAATCCGACCAGCGCTCGTCGCGCTCGAGCTTGAGCGCGCTCTGCCCCAATGACGGCTGCCAACCGGCGCGGCTCTGGCACGACTCGGTTTGAAGGTTCATCATGATGTGCTTCTTTCACCGGCTGAGGGTGCCCGACGAACACTGCGACCAGCCGCAGACACGACTCTAGGCAGCGCCAGCCAAACCGTCTGTAGGGAGTTCTTGATCCGCCTTGTCGGCAAACAGCGCCAGTTGTGGGGGCGTCTGACGCAGATCAAAGTCTGCGCCCGGCTGCGTGGCCGCGTCGAGCAGCCGGTACTGAATCGCCAGGCGCACCAGAGCAGTCACATCGGGCACGCCGAGCTTGGCCATCAGGCGGCTGCGATAGGTGGCGACGGTCTTGGGCGAGAGGTGCAGCTCCAGACCGATACGCGAACTTGATTGGCCGTTGACGACCATGCTGACGATCTGGCGCTCGCGCGGCGAGAGCTTGCCAAAGGGGTCGATGCGGTCCGGATGCACCAGCACCTCCAGTGCCAGTGCGCTGACCTCGGCGCCCAGGTAGCGCTGGCCCTGAGCGGCGGCTTCGATCGCGTTCGTCAGTTCGATTCCGGCTGACCCCTTGAGCACATAGGCGCTGGCGCCCATGCGCAGCGCCTCGGCCACGTCACGCGGTTGTGCCGACATGCTCAGCACAACGCAGCGAATCGGCAAATTACGGCGCTGCAGTTCGGCCAGCAGCTCGAATCCGGAACGCCCGCCCAGGTTGAGATCGAGCAACAGGACCTGCGGGTCCAGGCGCAGCAGGTCCGCCAGTGCCTGCGTCATGTCGGCCGAATCACCGACCACCTGATGCCCTTTGGCCTCGAGCATGGCGCGCAGGCCTTCGCGCACGATCTGGTGGTCATCAACCAGGTAGAGACGGGTCATGGCGTCGAGCTCCAGCTGAAGCTGACGCAGGTTCCACGACCCGGCGTCGAATCGATCTTGACCTGGGCGCCGATCGTCTGGGCGCGCTCGCGCATGCCGAGAATGCCCAGATGGCGCGTCCTGCCGTCAGGTTCGGCCATGACGCCGTGGCCGAGGTCAACAACCTCCAGTTGCAGCGCATGGGTGGTACCGGCCAGGCGAACCAAAACCGATGGTGAACCCGAATGACGCAAGGCATTCTCAATCGCCTCGCGCGCCACCATGAAGGCCGCATATTCAAGCTCGGGGGACCAGCGCAGTTCGCTGCTTGCCGGCGCGACGCGCAATGACAGGTCGACTCTGGGATGCGTCAGCGCGCGGTTGCGAACTTCATTGTCGAGGGCTGCCAGCAGCCCTCGCTCCTCCAGCAGGGGCGGCCGCAGGTCCATCAACACCTGCCTGATCTGGCTGACAGCATGGCCCATCAGGACCCCCATTTGCGCCTGCAGTCGGACGATTTCCGGTGCTGGCGCGAAACCCTGATCAGACTGAAAGGTCAGCACCGTTTCATGCGCCATGCGGATCGCCGCCATGGTCTGACCGAGATGGTCATGCAGCGTTTGTGCCAGACCCCTGATCAGGGTTCTCTCCTGCGCCATGAGCCGCTGCGTCAAATCGGAAAGCTGCTCGCGCGAGCGCTGCAACTCGGCGTCCCGGTGGATGCGCTCGGTGACGTCGCGCAGGCACGCAATCAGCAGCAGTTCGTCGCCTTGCGAGACCTTGGAGATGGTCGCCTCCAACTCGATCGGCTGGCCGTCGGACCGTACGCCCTGGACCCGCCGGCCCGAGCCCAGGCTTCGACTGGCCGTGGCCGAGGCGGCAAATTCGCTCAGGTGCAGCGGATGCGCCGCCCGCGCAGCCTCGGGCAGCAGCAACTCCATGCTGTGACCGAGCACGGCCTCGCAGGAGTAGCCAAAAACGCGCTCGGCCCCGGGATTGAACATTCGGATGCGCCCATTGACATCGGTGGCGACGATGGCATCGTCGGTCGCGTTGATCACGCTGGCGAGCACCTGACGCTCCTGCCGCAGCGCACGCTCGACCCTGTGCTTCTCGCTGACATCCCGGAAATAGACGGCCAGTCCTTCCCTGGACGGGTAGGCGGTGACCGAAATCCAGGTGCTCAGGCCATCCGCATCCGGGGCCTCAAAGCGCGTCGCACGCGACTCGGCCACCGCTCGCTCATACTCGATCTGGTAGATGCTACCGACCGCGGCCGGGTATTTTTCCCAAACGTTGCAGCCGAGCAGTTCCTCGCGGCTGCGCTGCAGCACCTTCTCGGCGTGTGCGTTGACATAAGTGAAACACCAGTTCCGATCGAGCGCGAAGAAGGCGTCGGTCATGTTTTCGATCACATCGGTGACGCGTCGTGACAGTTGCTGGCGCACCCGTTCCTGCTGGCGGCGCCTGGACAGGTCTGTCACCATCACCAGGCGCGCCCGCGCGGCACTCTGCTGCAAGTCCTGTGTCACGATGTCGACCTGGATCGCCTGGCCAGCACGATTGCGGTGCCGCCAGGCGCGCTGTGCGACGCGCTCGATCAGCGGCAAGTCCAGCGATTCGCGCAGCCGCTCGTGCTCCTCTTCGGGATGCAGGTCGCGCAAACCCAGGCGCAAGAAAGCCTCTCGATCGTAGCCATAGAACGCCAGCGCAGCCTGATTGACACCGAGCATGCGCAGCGTTTGCACGTCGTAGACCCACATCGGCGAGGGACTGCTGCTGAAAACCTCGTGATAGCTGGCATCGATCCCGGCGAACAGACCTTGAGTGAGCAAATCCATGCCGGCACTTTAACGGAGAGCAGGCCCAGCGTAAATAGGCAGTGATAGCAGCGCGCGTTGCTGACTGAGCAGGTTTTGCGAGTTGTCAACTTCCAAACTCAGCACCGACTTATCCTCAGACTGCTGCGCGGTCCCGTCATCAACGCAGGATTGCGCGGTCAATGTTTGTTGTGAAACCTCAAATCGAAAGGAAACATCATGGCCAGCCTACGCTTGTTTGAACCCGCTCTCAATGATCCCTTTGAATCGATGTTCAGGCGCTTTCTCTCGCCGGCACGGATCGACAGAACGCTCGACGAGCTCGATGTGCGTGTCGACGTGGTGGAGAAGAACGGAACCTTCAAGGTGCGAGCCGATCTGCCGGGCGTCAAGAAAGAGGACATCAATGTACGCATCGACGGCAATCTGGTCCAGGTTGATGCCGAGACCAAGGGCGAAAGGGAATTCAAGGGAGAGGGTGACAAGGTGCTGCGCAGCGAGCGCTATTACGGCTCGGTGTCGCGCGCCTTTACGCTGCCGCAGGACGTCGACGAAGGCAAGGCTGTCGCAAAATATGAAGACGGCGTGCTGACGCTTGAACTGCCCAAGAAGGCCACCTCAGCCGCCAAGCGCGTGGCGGTCAACTGATCGATGATCGTTCCCGTGGGCGGGCTTGAGACTGCTGGGGGCGGTGGCGCCGGGGGTGTGGCGCCACCGGCAACGATCAATTGCCTGTCCGCGGGCGCGAGCGCATGATGACAAAACAAAGGATTCTTCTGATTCAGGGTCACCCTGATACTGAAATCACCCATCTCGGACATGTGCTGGAAGATGCTTACGCGCGCGGCGCCACTTCCGCAGGTCACGAAGTGCGTCGCATCGCGGTTGCAAAGCTCAATTTTCGGTTATTGCGAAGCAAGAAAGAATGGCAATTTGGCAAGCTGCCAGATTCACTGGAACAGGCCCAGCGCGACATTGCGTGGGCTCAGCACATTGTCATTTTCTATCCGCTTTGGCTAGGTGACATGCCAGCCCTGCTGAAAGGCTTTCTGGAACAGGTAGCGCGTCCCGACTTCGCCTTCAACAAGCACATTTCCAACCCTTTTGAGGTGAAGAAACTCGCGGGCCGCTCAGCCCGCGTGGTGGTCACGATGGGTATGCATGCCACCCTCTATCGATGGTTTTTCCGCGCCCACAGCGTGAAGTCACTGGAGCGCAACGTATTGAGCTTCCTGGGTCTGGCGCCGGTAAGGGAAACGCTCATTGGCATGGCGGAGGATCTGGATGAAACGAAGCTCCAGGAGTGGACCGAAAAGCTCGAAAGTCTTGGCGCAGCAGCTCAGTAGTCTGCTCGGCGCAGCCGCGGCGAGCGCAGGGGAAATTTGTCGCTGCAAAGAATCCCTGTTGCGAATTGTCAATGCGAAGGGGCGTTGGGTCATCTAGAGTGGAGGCGTGTTTGATGGGCACTTGAAGCAGGCACCTGATGCCCCCCGCCTTGGGCCGATCAGACAGAAAGGTGGGCACCATGAACAAGCATAACGAAGCTGCAAGCAAACAGGCAGTTCCACAACAGCAATTGTCGACACCTGCTGGTGCACGCGCGCCGATCAAAACCTTGTCAAGCCTGACAAGCGAGCTGTGCCGGATTCACGCTGCGGCAGGATCGGCGATGTTCAAGGACTGGCTGGCCGACCTTGTCGTCCTGTTCTCGCCGGGGGGTCGTGATGAACTGCTCAACGCAAGACCCAGGTTCTACCAAAGTCAATCCGAGCGCACTGTGAAAGCCCTCGCGGAGTCTGCCCAGACCATGCTGCAGGCACAGCAAGGACTGTTTGACTGGCAGCTTGAGTCCTTGGGCAGGATGTTCACCAGGCGCTAGAACTTGCCAGCTGATCCTGAAATGAAGTCTGTCACTTCCCGCTTCTTGGCAGGATCGTGTACATCCTGTCGCTTGTGATGACACAGCAGGCCGGGGCTTTGTGCGTTCGATGAACTGCTATTTGATCCCAGTTTTCGCCCTCAGCATCTTCCACAATGTCGCAGAGCTGATAAGGCGTCACGATTCGCGGATCAAATTCAACAAGATCGGCAAGTGATCCATCAACGCGCGTGACTTGGGCGTAGGCGCTTAACTTGATTCCACCTTTCATGACAAGGTGAAAACTGTCCACGGCGTCCTCATCCACGAAGTCGGCTGCTGATTCCGGAACAATATTCAGCAGCACCCATTGATCACCAAATTCGCTTGTGGCTTTTGCAGTGGCCTCCCCTTCATTCGGATAGGGGTCCCCGATTTGGAACTTTCCAAGTCGCCTTTCCTCGGCGGCGTCTGCATAGGCATAGACGGTATGCCGTGATGCCACCACCGCTGACGAGGCTGGATGTTTCAACAGATCGGAGTCGACTCCCCAATAGGGCAGAAATTGCTCTGGTTCAGCGTCTTTTGCAGGTTTGACATACAGAACATCCCACTCGATCCACCATTCATCCACCTTGCCCAAATCATAGGGGCAGTAGAACTTGGACTCACCTTCATATTTCGAAACGACTGTAGACATGACTTCCTCCTCGTAACGGTCTGACGCTAGCACACAAGAATGACGGGCACAAGGCTGGCGGCAGCCATT
>JBAXOZ010000113.1:0-8338 GCA_037132975.1 Comamonadaceae bacterium | reverse complement strand
CGCTGGCGCAGCTGATCACCGCGCTGGAAAACGAAAAGGCCGACGGTCAGGGCAAGGGTGCCACCAGCGCCTCGCTAAAGTCTCTGGTTGAACAAATTCGCAAGACCGCGGTCGGCAAAAAGGTGCCCGTGCTGGGTATCACCGGCACCGGCGGCGCCGGCAAGTCTTCGCTCACCGACGAATTGATCCGCCGTCTGCGGCTCGACCAGAACGACAGCTTGCGCATCGCGCTGATCAGCATCGATCCGTCACGCCGCAAGACCGGTGGCGCCTTGCTTGGGGACCGCATCCGCATGAATGCGATCAGTCCGTGGAGCCAGGGGCAACGCGTCTTCATGCGCAGCCTGGCAACACGTGACTACGGCTCAGAGATCAGCCCGGCGCTGCCCGACGTGATTGCCGCCTGCAAGGTGGCGGGCTTTGACCTGGTGCTGGTCGAAACCTCCGGCATTGGTCAGGGCGACGCAGCCATCGTGCCGCATGTCGATGTGCCGATGTACGTGATGACGCCTGAATTTGGTGCGGCCAGCCAGCTCGAAAAAATCGACATGCTCGACTTTGCCGAGTTCGTTGCCATCAACAAGTTTGACCGCAAGGGCGCGCTCGACGCCCTGCGCGATGTGGCCAAGCAGGTGCAGCGCAACCGCGAAGCCTTCACCACACCGGCGGAGCAGATGCCGGTGTTTGGCACCATGGCGGCGCGCTTTAATGATGACGGCGTGACGGCGCTGTATCAGGCACTCAAGCCGCGCTTGGCCGAATTGGGCCTGAAACTCTCGTCAGGCAGTCAGTTGCCGGCGGTGGCCGTGCGTCACAGCACGAATCAGACACCGGTGGTGCCCGCCGGACGTACCCGCTATCTGGCAGAAATCAGCGACACGGTGCGCGGCTACAAGAAGCGCGCTCGCTCTCAGGCCAAACTGGCGCGCGAAGTCCAGCAACTGCGTGAAAGTGCTCGCATGCTCAAACTGGCCGACGCCAACAAGGGCGAAGCGTACGAGACGGTGACCAAGCTCGCAGTGCAGCGAGAGGAACAGTTGGGCAGCGCTGAGCGCAAGTTGCTGGCGCAGTGGCCAACCATGCAGACAGCTTATGCGGGCGACGAATACGTGGTCAAGATCCGCGACAAGGAACTGCGCACAGCGCTGACCAGCAAGAGCCTGAGCGGCACCACCATCCGCAAAGTGGCCTTGCCCCAGTATGAGGACCACGGCGAGATCCTGAAGTGGTTGACGCTGGACAACGTGCCCGGCAGCTACCCCTACACGGCTGGCACTTTTGCCTTCAAGCGCGAAGGCGAAGACCCGACGCGCATGTTCGCCGGCGAGGGTGATGCCTTCCGCACCAACACGCGCTTCAAACTGCTGAGTTCCGGCATGGCGGCCAAGCGCCTGTCCACCGCTTTTGATTCCGTCACGCTGTACGGCAACGACCCTGATCCGCGCCCGGACATCTACGGCAAGGTCGGCAACAGTGGCGTCAGCATTGCCACGATTGATGACCTGAAGGTGCTCTACGGCGGCTTTGACCTGTGCAGTCCGACGACCTCGGTCTCCATGACCATCAATGGCCCGGCACCGACCATTCTGGCCATGTTCATGAACACAGCGATCGACCAGAACATCGACAAATTCAAGGCTGAGAACGGTCGCGAGCCGACCGATACCGAACTGGCCAAGATCCGGGAGTGGGTGCAGGAGAACGTGCGCGGCACGGTGCAGGCCGACATCCTGAAAGAGGACCAGGGCCAGAACACCTGCATTTTCTCGACCGAGTTTTCGCTGAAAGTGATGGGCGACATTGCCGAGTACTTTGTGCACAACCGCGTGCGCAATTTCTACTCGGTTTCCATCAGCGGCTACCACATTGCCGAGGCCGGTGCGAACCCGATCAGTCAACTGGCGTTCACGCTTTCCAACGGCTTCACCCTGGTCGAAGCCTATCTGGCGCGCGGCATGCACATCGACGACTTTGCGCCGAACCTGAGTTTCTTCTTCTCCAACGGCATGGACCCAGAGTACACCGTACTGGGCCGCGTCGCGCGGCGCATCTGGGCCGTCGCGATGAAAGAGAAATACGGTGCCAATGAGCGCAGCCAGAAACTCAAATACCACATCCAGACCAGTGGGCGCAGCCTGCACGCGCAGGAAATCCAGTTCAACGACATCCGCACCACACTGCAGGCGCTGATCGCGATTTACGACAACTGCAACAGCCTGCACACCAACGCGTTTGACGAAGCCATCACGACGCCGACCGAAGACTCGGTGCGCCGCGCGATGGCGATCCAGCTCATCATCAACCGCGAGTGGGGACTGGCCAAGAACGAGAACCCGTCACAGGGCGCCTTCATCATCGAAGAGCTAACCGAGTTGCTGGAAGAAGCCGTCCTGACCGAGTTCGAACGCATTGCCGAGCGCGGCGGTGTGCTGGGCGCCATGGAAACCGGCTACCAGCGCGGCCGCATCCAGGACGAATCGATGCACTACGAGATGCTCAAGCACACGGGTGAGTTGCCCATCATCGGCGTCAACACCTTCCGCAATCCGCACGGTGACGCGGTGCTCGACAAACTGGAGCTGGCCCGCTCCACCGATGACGAAAAGCAGAGCCAACTCAAACGCCTGGCCGACTTCCACGCGCAGCACGCGGCCGCAGCGCCGGCGCAGCTCAAACGCCTGCAGCAGGCGGTGATTGAGAACAGGAATGTGTTTGAAGTACTGATGGACGCTGTGCGTGTCTGCTCACTGGGGCAGATCACCAATGCGCTGTTCGAGGTGGGTGGGCAGTACCGGCGGAATATGTAAGTGCAGGCCTGCGTCATTGCGACGCAGAGTCCATTGCGTTTACTGCGACGCTTTCCTGGTGGTCATGCCGGGCTCGACCCGGCATCCAGTGGCACGCGAACCCTGGATTGCGGGTCAGGCCCGCAATGACGCAATGGGCCTCGCAAGGACGCCAATTGGTTTAACCGCCCTTTTTGCAGCGCTTGCCCGGATTCTTCTTGTTGTTGGTGGCGGTACCGCGCTCCAGACTGCGCAGTTGTCCCTTCGGTGCGGTGAAGCAGACGCCTCTGGGCGGCACGGGACGGGGGGTTGCCTTGCGCTCGGCTTCGGTACGGAACTCTTTGGCCATGAAACTAACTCCGATTAATGGGTGGAAAAGGCGTGATTATCCTCGGTCTTGGCAAGCCGCTGTGGCAGACGACTAAACTCGACCCTGATGTCATTTTCTTCCCTCGGCCTTTCACCGGCTCTTTTGCTCGCTTTGAGTGACAACGCCTGCCTGACCCCCACTCCAATCCAGCAGGCCGCCATTCCGGCCGCCTTAGAGGGGCGCGACGTGCTCGGCTCGGCGCAAACCGGCTCCGGCAAGACGCTGGCCTTTGCCCTGCCTTTGCTGCAGCGGCTCGAAAAAGCCGCGTCCGGCCAAGCCAGACGAGCGCGCGCGCTGGTTTTGGTGCCTACGCGCGAACTCAGCACCCAGGTTGGCGAGGAAATCCGCAGCCTGGGCGCGCATCTGTCGCCTGCGCTGAAAGTTTCCATCGTGTTTGGCGGCGTGTCCATCAATCCGCAACTGCTGCGTCTGCGTGGCGGCACCGACGTCGTGGTCGCCACGCCGGGTCGTCTGCTCGATCTGGTGGGGCACAACGCGTTGGACCTCTCCTTTGTCGAGATGCTGGTACTCGACGAGGCAGATCGTCTACTGGACCTGGGTTTTGCCGAAGAACTTGCGCGCATCCTGGCCTTACTGCCAGCGCAGCGGCAGAACCTGTTCTTCTCAGCCACCTTCCCGCCAGCGCTGCAGGCACTGGCGCAAACGTTGCTGCGCGACCCGCATCGCATCATGCTGCGCTCCGAGCCACTGACCGAGCCCGATATTGCCCAGCGTGCCATTGCCGTCGACGCGCCAAACCGGACGCAACTCCTGCGCCATCTGATCCAGCAAAACCACTGGAAGCGCGTACTGGTTTTTGTCGCGACCAGCCACGGCGCCGAGATGATTGCCGACAAGTTGCGCAAGGCGCGCATCAACGCCGAGCCCTTTCATGGCCAGTTGAGCCAGGGCAAGCGCAGCCAGGTGCTGGCGGACTTCAAGGCCTCACGCGTCAAGGTGGTGATTGCCACCGACGTGGCAGCGCGCGGCCTGGACATTGCACTGCTGCCGGTGGTGGTGAATTACGACCTGCCGCGCTCCGCGCTCGACTACACACACCGCATCGGCCGCACCGGGCGCGCCGGCGAAAGCGGTGTGGCCATCAGCTTTGTCAGCGCCGAGAGCCTGCCGCACTTTCACTTGATAGAAAAACGCCAGCGCCTGAGCTTGCCGCTGGAACAGGTTGCCGGCTTTGAGCCGCTGCCAACCAGCAAGCCGGCGGCACCAGCCGGTGGCGGCATCAAGGGCAAGCGCCCGAACAAGAAAGACAAGCTGCGGGCTGCGGCGACATTGTCATGCGTCCCCGGATCAGGTCCGGGGTGACAGCACCCGCAATCCAGTCACGGCGTGGCACTGGATCCCGGATCAGGTCCGGGATGACATCTGCCAGTCCGGGATGACATCTGGCGCTGCCGATATACTCGCACGCATCGCTTTTCAAGCCCACCTTTAACCAAACACAGGAGTTTTTATGAAGTTGTTGTCTATTGCGCTGGCCGCACTGATTGCCGGCACCGGCCTGGTTTCGTTCAACGCTGGCGCAGCCGATGCGGCCGTCAAGACAGTGGCCGTGATTTACAAGGACAAGGCTGCGTTGGCAGGCAAAACCGTCAGCGCCCAGGGCAAAGTGGTCAAGGTCAACAACGGCATCATGGGCCGCAATTTTGTCCATGTGCAGGACGGCACGGGCGATGCCAAGGCCAGCACCAATAATCTGGTTGTCACCAGCAAACAAACCGCAGCCGTCGGTGATCAGGTCACCATCTCGGGCGTCGTCGTGCTCAATCGCGACTTCGGCAGCGGTTACTCTTACCCCTTGCTGATTGAAGAAGCCACGGTCACGGTCAAGAAGTAAGCCGCACCTTCACGCTTTTGCCTTTGACCTTGCCGGCGTTGAGTTTTTGCATCGCCGCCAGGGCAATGTCGCGTTGCACCGCCACAAAGGTGGTGAATTCGGTGACCACAATCTTGCCGATCTGCTCGCGGCTGTAACCGCAATCGGCAGTCAGAGCCCCCAGCACATCGCCGGGGCGGATTTTTTCCTTGCGGCCCCCCAGAATCTGTAGCGTCACCATCGGTGGCAGCAACGGCCCGTTGCCGGTCGGCGTCAGCTCATCGAGTTGGTGCCAGACCGATTCGTGACTTTGGTAAAGCTCGATCTTGCCGACCGAGCCCATTTCACTCATGCTGGCCAGACTCAGGGCCAGGCCCGACTCACCGGCGCGCCCGGTGCGCCCGATGCGGTGGATGTGCACCTCGGGGTCAGGTGTGATGTCAACGTTGATGACAGCTTCCAGTTGCGTGATGTCCAGCCCGCGTGAAGCCACGTCAGTGGCCACCAGTACCGAGCAACTGCGGTTGGAAAACTGCGCCAAGACCTGATCGCGCTCGCGCTGCTCCAGTTCACCATACAGCGCCAGGGCGCTGAAACCCTGCGCCTGCAGATACGAGGCGAGTTCCTTGCAGCGCAGTTTGGTATTGCAAAACGCGAGTGTGCTTGCGGGCCGGAAGTGGTTCAGCAGCAGCGCCACGGCTTCGAGCCGGTTGGCGCGCGTGACTTCATAAAAGCGCTGCTCGATCAGACTCTTTGCGTGCTGCGCGTCGACCTTGATGGTCTGCGGTTCGCGCATGAACTGATTCGCCAGTTTTTCGATGCCTTCGGGGTAGGTGGCAGAAAAAAGCAGGGTTTGCCGTGTCGGTGGGCATTGTCTTGCCACCGTCGCAATGTCGTCGAAGAAGCCCATGTCGAGCATGCGGTCGGCTTCGTCCAGCACCAGGGTGTTGAGGGCGTCGAGCGTCAGGTAACCGCGCTCCAGATGGTCCATGACGCGCCCCGGCGTGCCCACCACAATGTGCGCACCGTGCTCCAGCGAAGCGCGCTGACCGCGCAGTGCCACACCACCGCACAGCGTGACCACCTTGATGTTTTCTTCGGCGCGTGCCAGACGGCGTATCTCGACACTCACCTGGTCGGCCAGTTCGCGCGTTGGGCACAGCACCAGGGCCTGCACCGCAAAGCGGCGCGGGTTGAGTTTGTCCAGCAGCGCCAGCGCAAAGGCGGCGGTCTTGCCGCTGCCGGTCTTGGCCTGCGCGATCAGGTCTTTGCCAAGCAGGGCTACGGGCAGGCTGGCAGCCTGGATCGGCGTCATTTCCAGGTAACCCAGTTGCACCAGATTGGCCAGCGTGGCCGGGTTCAGGGCCAGCGAATCGAACTTTGTACTCATGCCCGATTATCGGTACAACAAATTACTTGGCAGAATGCGGTATGGAAAATGCAAACAACACCGGGCAGCGCCTGACCGATCTCGAGATCAAGGCAAGCTTCCAGGAGGACTTGCTGGACGAGCTGAACCGGATCGTGGTGCGCCAGCAGCAGCAAATCGACCAGTTGATTCGCGAGATCGCTCACCTGCGGGAGTCCGGCGCCGAAGGCGGCGTGGGAGCGAGCCGCAACCTGCGGGACGAGTTGCCGCCGCATTACTGAACAATCACATGACACCACTGCACATTTCCACTGCTTTCGATTCCGGCGCCATCGAGGTGCTGAGCCTGACGGACGCTGCCGACATCCAGCTCAACATCCGGCGCGACAACGCCAGCGAGTTTGCGCAGTGGTTTCACTTCTGCCTGCAGGGCGCCGCCGGTCTGGCGGTGACCTTGAAGTTTCTTAACGCCGGCGTCAGCGCCTACCCCAAGGGTTGGGACGGCTACCGTGTGGTCGCCAGTTACGACCGGCTCCACTGGTTTCGTACCGCCACGCGCTTTGATGGCAAGGTGATGGAAGCCGACATCACACCGGAGACGAACAGCGTTTACTTCGCCTACTTCGAACCCTACTCGCACGAGCGCCATCTGGATCTGATTGGTTCTGCGGCGGCCTGCGAGCAAGTGCAGGTGCAACATCTGGGGCAGACGCTGGACGGGCGCGACATGACGCTCTTGCGTATCACCGATGAAGCCAGTGCGACGCCAGTTGCGCAGAAGAAGAAAGTCTGGCTGATCGCGCGTCAGCATCCGGGCGAGTCGATGGCCGAGTGGTTTGTCGAGGGCTTTCTGGAGCGCTTGCTCGACGGTGATGACCCGGTGTCGCGTGTGCTGCTGGACAAGTGTGTCTTCCACGTGGTGCCGAACATGAATCCGGACGGCGCGGTGCGCGGCAATCTGCGCACCAACGCCGCGGGTGCCAATCTGAACCGCGAGTGGCAAAACCCCAGCGTAGCGAAGTCGCCCGAGGTCTTCTGGGTGCGGCAAAAGATGATGGAACTTGGCGTCGATCTGAACCTGGATGCCCATGGTGACGAGAATCTGCCGTACAACTTCTGCGTTGGCACCGAAGGCCGGCCGGGCTACTCGCCGCGCATGGCAGCGCTGGAGGCGAGTTTCAAGGCCGCCTGGGTCCAGACCTGCCCGGATTTTCAAACCAAGCAGGGCTACGCAAAGATACAACCGGGGCAGGGCAATATGACGCTTGCTACGAACTGGGTCGGACAGAATTTTGATTGCCTGGCCTTCACCATCGAAATGCCGTTCAAGGACAACGCGAATCTGCCCGATGAGGCTACGGGCTGGAGCGGCGAGCGCTCCCGCAAGCTCGGCGCCAGCGTGCTACTGCCCGTCCTTGCTGTGCTCGACCAACTGCGGGACACACCATGACGGATTCCAGCAAGCCAGCTACCTTTCGTCGCGCCGCAGCGCCAGCGCCTCGTGCAGCGCTTCCTGCCGGGCAGAGCAACACCGCTGCCATCGGACCCAACGGTACCCTGCGGCTGAACAAGCGCATGGCCGAACTCGGCCTGGCCTCACGGCGCGAAGCCGATGTGTGGATTGGCAAGGGCTGGGTCAAGGTCGACGGCAAGGTGGCCGAAATGGGCATGCAGGTGCGCCCTGACGCGCGCATTGAAATTGCCAAGCAGGCCCAGGGCGAGCAGGCCAATCAGGTGACGATCCTCTTGAATAAACCGATGGGCATTGTCAGCGGTCAGGCTGAAGACGGCCACCAGCCAGCCATCACCTTGATCCAGCCGCAAAACCGCTGGGCAGAAGACAACGCGCGCTTCTTCTTTCACCCCCGGCAGTTGCAAAGCCTGGTACCGGCCGGGCGACTTGACATTGATTCGATTGGCCTGCTGGTGCTGACGCAGGACGGCCGCGTGGCGCGCCAGCTGATCGGTGAAGATTCGGA
>JBAXOZ010000112.1:0-8457 GCA_037132975.1 Comamonadaceae bacterium | reverse complement strand
CCATCCGTGAAGGCGGCAAGACAGTCGGTGCCGGTGTGGTTGCCAAGATCATTGCCTGATATCAATTGATCAAGTAGGGGCGTAGCTCAATTGGCAGAGCGTCGGTCTCCAAAACCGAAGGTTGATGGTTCGATTCCTTCCGCCCCTGCCACCTGACTGTGTATGGAAGGTGGATCCCGAGCCCGCCGCTTGAACGGCGAGCCTCAGTGTTCAGGAGATTGCTGAGTTTCGATTTGAAGAAGATGTGCGAGATAGATAAAAATGGCCACCCCACAAGTTCAAACTGTCAGTACCGGAGTCGATAAGGCAAAGCTGGCTGCGGCAGCGGCGTTGCTGGTTGCGGCGCTGGTGGCCTTTTATATGTTGGGCAAGCAGGGGCAGCTCGCACAGTGGGCCGCTTTGCTGGCGGGGATTGCAGCAGCGCTGGTGGTGTTTTTTACCGCTGAATCCGGCAAGGCGCTTTACGCCTTTGGGCAGGATGCCTGGCGCGAGGTGAAAAAAGTTGTCTGGCCGGCACGCAAGGAGGCCATCCAGATGACGGCCTATGTGTTTGCCTTTGTGCTGGTGATGGCGCTGTTTCTCTGGATTACCGACAAAACGCTTGAGTGGCTGTTTTATGACCTGATTCTGGGGTGGAAAAAATAATGACTGATGTTGTAGAAACTCCGCCTGTTGAAGCCCTTGCCGCCGCGCAGGTGCTGGCGACCGCGCCGACCAATCCCGATCTGCGTTGGTATGTGGTGCATGCTTATTCGGGCATGGAAAAGGCCGTCGAGCGCAACATCATCGAACGTATCAACCGCGCTGGTATGCAGGACCGGTTTGGTCGCATTCTGGTTCCCATGGAGGAAGTGGTTGAGATCAAGAATGGTCAGAAGAAGACCACCGAACGCAAGTTCTTTCCGGGCTACGTGCTGGTTGAAATGGTGATGGACGACGACACCTGGCATCTGGTCAAACACACCAACAAGGTGACCGGTTTTGTTGGCGGTGCCAAGACCCGGCCATCCCCGATCTCTGAGGCAGAAGTCAAGAAGATCGTTTCCCAGATGCAGGAAGGCACCGAGAAGCCGCGTCACAAAGTCGAGTTTGTGGTGGGCGAGTTTGTGCGTGTCAAGGATGGCCCTTTTACCGATTTCAATGGTTCGGTGGAAGACGTCAATTACGAGAAGAGCAAGGTCCGCGTGGCGGTCACGATTTTCGGTCGCGCTACGCCGGTCGAGCTTGAGTTCTCGCAGATAGAGAAAACCTGATTCGCATTTTCCGACTCGGTGCGAATGTAGAGTTAGTGAGTCGTTAACCCCGGGGAGCCCGGACCTGCAGTTTCACTGCATGGCCAGGCGTTATCACCCGCAAGGAGAAAAGCATGGCGAAAAAAATCGTCGGTTTTGTCAAACTGCAAGTTCCAGCAGGCAAAGCCAATCCATCGCCGCCGATTGGACCCGCATTGGGTCAGCGCGGCTTGAACATCATGGAATTCTGCAAGGCGTTCAACGCCCAGACCCAGGGCGTCGAGCCAGGTCTGCCGCTGCCCGTGGTGATTACGGCATTTGCCGACAAGAGCTTCACTTTCATCATCAAATCGCCGCCATCGTCGATTCTGATCAAGAAAGCAGCAAAGATCGACAAAGGCTCGGCCACGCCGCACACCGCCAAGGTTGGCAAGGTGACGCGCGCCCAGCTTGAAGAGATCGCCAAGACCAAAATGAAGGACCTGACTGCGGCCGATATGGACGCAGCGGTTCGGACCATCGCCGGCTCTGCCCGCTCGATGGGCGTGACTGTGGAGGGTGTGTAAATGACCCAGCTGACCAAAAAACAAAAGGCCTTCCAGGGCAAGGTTGACTCCAACAAGCTGTATCCGCTGGTGGACGCTTTGGGCATTGTCAAAGAATGCGCCAATGCGAAGTTTGACGAGTCGGTCGACGTGGCGGTACAGCTTGGCATCGATGCCAAGAAGTCGGATCAGGTCGTGCGCGGCGCGGTCGTGCTGCCCAACGGTACTGGCAAGACCAAGCGCGTTGCCGTGTTTGCACAGGGTGCCAAGGCGGACGAAGCCCGCGCTGCTGGCGCTGACATCGTTGGCATGGACGACCTGGCAGCACGAATCAAGGCCGGTGACATGCCCTTTGACATCGTGATTGCCGCCCCCGACGCCATGCGCGTTGTCGGTACGCTCGGTCAGATTCTGGGTCCGCGCGGTTTGATGCCCAATCCCAAAGTTGGCACGGTGACGCCGGACGTGGCTACGGCCGTCAAGAACGCCAAGGCCGGTCAGGTGCAGTTCCGTGTTGACAAGGCCGGTATTGTTCACTCCACCATTGGTCGGCGCTCGTTCGACAACGACAAGCTGCAGGGCAACCTGGTCGCTTTGGTGGATGCCTTGACCAAGGCCAAGCCGGCCACCAGCAAGGGTGTGTATTTGAAGAAAGTGGCAGTTTCGTCCACGATGGGTGTGGGTGTCCGGGTGGACATGCAAACCATCGCAGCGTGATTGCGTGAATTCGGGCGGTTCGAAAGAGCCGCTTGATGTGGTGGGTCGTTTTTGTCGCAGGACGAAGGCGAGTCATCCAAGACCGTTGGTGTGCCAATCGCAGCGATGCGCAACAGCACTTAATGGATGAGTCGGGGGTCAGACCCTGGCTTGCAGCCAACGCAGATGGCGATCCCGCTGCAGATGGAAAAGGGTTTCCGAAACAGTTGGTCGCTGCAATGTGGCGTACTTGAAGGCTCTGGCTGACAGGTACATTTTGAAGGAGTAGACCTTGAGTCTTAATCGCAGTGAGAAAGAAGCGGTCATCAACGATGTGACTGGCCTCGCCGCAAAAGCTCAAACGCTCGTGCTGGCGGAATACCGTGGCATCACGGTCGCTGACCTGACTAAATTGCGCTCTACTGCGCGCAGCAACGGTGTGAGCCTGAGCGTGTTCAAGAACACGCTGGCTCGCCGTGCTGTCGCTGGTAGCGGCTTTGAAGTTGTGTCCGACTTGATGACCGGTCCGCTGATCTATGGCTTTTCCGAAGATGCAGTGGCCGCCGCGCGAGTGGTGGCTGACTTCGCGAAAACCAACGACAAGTTGGTGATTCGCGGTGGTGCATACGGCGGAAAAGCGCTGGACATGAACGGCGTGAAGCAGTTGGCAAGCATACCTTCCAAGGAAGTGTTGCTGGCGCAGTTGCTGGGCTTGATGCAATCCCCGATTTCGCGCCTGGCACGTGTGCTTGGAGCGATCGCGGAAAAAAATGGTGGTGCTGCGCAGGATGCGCCCGCTGAGGCAGTTGCGGCCTGATGGCCTGCTGCATGTGCTAATCAAAATAACTGTAGGAAATTAAAATGGCATTCGATAAAGACGCATTTTTGACCTCGCTGGACAGCATGACGGTCATGGAACTCAACGAACTGGTGAAAGCCATCGAAGAGAAATTTGGCGTAAGCGCTGCCGCCATGTCGGCTCCGGCCGCCGGTGGTGGTGCAGCTGCTGCAGTCGCAGAAGAGCAGACCGAATTCAACGTCGTTCTGCTCGAAGCCGGTGCCGCCAAGGTGTCGGTCATCAAGGCAGTGCGCGAAATCACCGGTCTGGGCCTCAAGGAAGCCAAGGATCTGGTGGACGGCGCTCCGAAGAACGTCAAGGAAGGCCTGTCCAAGGCTGACGCTGACGCTGCACTGAAAAAGCTGGTGGAAGCTGGCGCCAAGGCCGAACTCAAGTAATCGGTCTTTCCACAAGGGCTGGGTGCTCCAAAAGGGCCCCAGCCTTTGGCGCTTGTAAGAGAGCACTGCAAAGCAGATTTTTTGTCTGTTTTGCAGTGTCTTCTGACCCCGACTTCAGAAGATGCCTTGGTTCGGGTTGCACGCAATGTGCGACCGTCCGCCAATGATTGGTAGTGGCCAATCACCAAGAAGTACCCAGGAATCCTTAGTCTTTGCCCGGAGATCTCATGGCTTACACATACACCGAACGCAAGCGCATTCGCAAAAATTTTGGCAGTCGCGACAGCGTGCTCGAAATTCCCTACCTGCTGCAGATGCAAAAGGACGCCTACACCGCTTTTCTGCAAGCCGACGTTGCTCCGAAGAAGCGCACGGCCGAAGGACTGCAGGCCGCTTTTGAGGCCGCCTTCCCGATCGTTTCCCACAACGGCTTTGTCGAGATGAAGTACCTTGAGTACAACCTCGCCAAACCGGCTTTTGATGTGCGCGAATGCCAGACCCGCGGCTTGACTTTTGCGTCAGCGGTGCGCGCCAAGGTGCAGCTCTTCATCTATGACCGCGAATCTTCGACCTCGCAAAACAAGGTCATCAAGGAAGTCAAGGAGCAGGAAGTCTACATGGGCGAAGTGCCCCTGATGACGAGCAAGGGCTCCTTCATTATCAACGGCACCGAGCGCGTGATCGTTTCCCAGTTGCACCGCTCGCCGGGTGTCTTTTTCGAACACGACAAGGGCAAGACGCACAGCTCGGGCAAGTTGCTGTTCTCGGCGCGCATCATTCCTTACCGCGGCTCCTGGCTTGATTTCGAATTTGATCCGAAAGACATCCTCTACTTCCGCGTCGACCGTCGCCGCAAGATGCCGGTCACCATTCTGCTCAAGGCCATTGGTCTGAACCACGAGTCGATCCTGGCCAATTTCTTTGTCAATGACAACTTCCGCTTGATGGACAGCGGTGCCCAGATGGAATTTGTGGCCGAGCGCCTGCGTGGTGAAGTGGCACGCTTTGACATCACCGACAAGAGCGGCAAGGTGGTTGTGGCCAAGGACAAGCGCGTCACGGCGCGCCATACCCGCGAACTCGAACAGTCGCACACCACGCACATCAGCGTGCCGGAAGATTTCCTGATCGGTCGCGTCGTGGCACGCAGCATCGTCGATGCCGAGACTGGCGAGATTCTGGTCAAGGCCAACGAAGAGCTGTCGGAAGCACTGCTGAAGAAGCTGCGCAGCGCTGGCGTTCAGGACCTGCCCTGCATTTACACCAATGAACTCGATCAAGGTGCCTACATCTCGCAAACCCTGCGCAGCGATGAGACGACCGACGAGTTTGCTGCACGGGTTGCCATTTACCGCATGATGCGCCCCGGCGAGCCGCCGACCGAAGACGCCGTGCAGGCCTTGTTCCAGCGTCTGTTCTACAACCCCGACACCTACGACCTGTCGCGCGTCGGGCGCATGAAGTTCAACGCCAAGATGGGTCGTCCGGAGTCGACCGGTCCGATGGTGCTGACCAACGAGGACATCCTGGCTGTCGTCAAGATCCTGGTCGATCTGCGCAATGGTCGCGGCGAAGTCGATGACATCGATCACCTCGGCAACCGCCGTGTGCGCTGCGTGGGCGAACTGGCGGAAAACCAGTACCGCACCGGCCTGGCAAGAATTGAAAAGGCAGTGAAGGAGCGACTCGGCCAAGCCGAGCAGGAGCCTCTCATGCCGCATGACCTGATCAACAGCAAGCCGATTTCTGCCGCCCTGAAGGAGTTCTTCGGTGCCTCGCAGCTGAGCCAGTTCATGGACCAGACCAATCCGCTGTCGGAAATCACCCACAAGCGCCGTGTTTCGGCCCTTGGCCCAGGCGGTTTGACGCGCGAGCGAGCTGGCTTTGAGGTGCGCGACGTGCACGTTACCCACTACGGTCGTGTCTGCCCGATTGAAACACCGGAAGGTCCGAACATCGGTTTGATCAACTCGCTGGCTCTGTATGCCCGCCTGAACGAGTACGGTTTCATTGAAACCCCCTACCGTCAGGTCGTGGACAGCAAGGTGACGATGACGATTGACTACCTGTCGGCCATCGAAGAAGGCAAGTATGTGATCGCGCAGGCCAACGCTGCGCTGGACAAGGACGGCAAGCTCACCGGCGAACTGATTTCCGCTCGTGAAGCCGGCGAATCGATTCTGGTTGGCGCAGAGCGCGTGCAGTACATGGATGTGTCGCCCGCGCAGATTGTTTCGGTGGCCGCATCGCTGGTGCCCTTCCTGGAGCACGATGACGCGAACCGCGCCTTGATGGGCGCCAACATGCAGCGTCAGGCTGTGCCCATCCTGCGCCCGGAAAAGGCCTTTGTCGGAACCGGCATCGAGCGCGTCTCGGCGGTTGACTCGGGCACGGTCGTGACCGCAAGCCGCGGTGGTGTGGTCGATTATGTGGATGCGACCCGTGTCGTGATCCGCGTCAACGACGACGAGGCACAGGCGGGTGAAGTGGGTGTGGACATTTACAACCTCATCAAATACCAGCGTTCCAACCAGAACACCAATATTCACCAGCGTCCCATCGTCAAGAAGGGCGACAAGCTGGCCAAGGGCGATGTGATTGCTGACGGTGCTTCCACCGACCTGGGCGAACTCGCACTGGGCCAGAACATGCTGGTCGCGTTCATGCCCTGGAACGGCTACAACTTCGAAGATTCGATTCTGATCAGCGAGCGCGTCGTCGCCGAAGACCGCTACACCTCGATTCACATCGAAGAACTGGTGGTGATGGCCCGTGATACCAAGCTCGGCTCGGAAGAAATCACTCGCGACATCCCGAATCTGAGCGAACAACAACTCAACCGTCTGGATGAATCCGGCATCATCTACGTCGGCGCTGAAGTACAACCCGGCGACACGCTGGTGGGCAAGGTCACGCCGAAGGGCGAGACCACGCTGACACCGGAAGAAAAGCTGCTGCGCGCCATCTTTGGCGAAAAGGCCAGCGACGTCAAGGACACGTCCCTGCGCGTCGATCAGGGTTCGCAAGGCACCGTCATTGATGTGCAGGTGTTTACCCGCGAAGGCATTGTGCGGGACCGTCGTGCGCAGCAGATCATCGATGATGAACTCAAGCGTTTCCGGCTGGACTTGAATGACCAGCTGCGCATTGTCGAGGCGGATGCGTTTGACCGGATCGAGAAGTTGCTCAGCGGCAAACCGGCCAATGGTGGCCCGCAAAAGCTGGCCAAGGGCAGCAAGATCGACAAGGCCTATCTGGCCTCGGTCGAGAAGTTCCACTGGTTCGACATTCGCCCGGCCGATGATGAGGTTGCCTCGCAGCTGGAAAGCATCAAGAATTCGTTGGAGCAAACCCGTCACAGCTTCGATCTGGCGTTTGAAGAGAAGCGCAAGAAGCTGACCCAGGGCGATGAATTGCCCGCCGGTGTGCTGAAGATGGTCAAGGTCTATCTGGCTGTCAAGCGTCGCCTGCAGCCTGGTGACAAGATGGCAGGGCGCCATGGCAACAAGGGTGTCGTGTCGAAAATTGTTCCGGTCGAGGACATGCCTTTCATGGCCGACGGAACACCTTGCGATATCGTTCTGAACCCGCTGGGCGTGCCCTCGCGGATGAACGTCGGGCAGGTGCTCGAGGTGCATTTGGGCTGGGCTGCCAAGGGCATCGGTCAGCGCATTGGCGACATGCTGCAGGCGGAGGCCAAGTTGGCCGAGCTGCGCAAGTTCCTGGAGGCACTGTACAACGGCTCGGGTCGCAAGGAAGACCTGTCCAAGCTCAGCGATGCCGAGGTACTCGAGATGGCCGGCAACCTGAGTGCCGGCGCCACCTTTGCAACGCCGGTGTTTGACGGCGCTTCGGAGGAAGAAATCCGCACCATGCTGAAACTGGCTTACCCGGAGGACATCGTCAAGGCCAAGGGGCTGACGGCGGCTCGCACGCAAGCCAATCTGTTTGACGGACGCAGTGGCGATGCGTTCGAGCGTCCTTCGACGATTGGTTACATGCATGTGCTGAAGCTGCATCATCTGGTCGACGACAAGATGCATGCGCGCTCGACCGGGCCGTACAGTCTGGTGACGCAGCAGCCGCTGGGCGGCAAGGCCCAATTCGGTGGCCAGCGTTTCGGCGAAATGGAAGTGTGGGCGCTGGAAGCCTACGGCGCCGCTTACACCTTGCAGGAAATGCTGACGGTCAAGTCAGACGACGTGCAGGGACGTACCAAGGTGTACGAGAGCATTGTCAAGGGTGAGCACTCGATTGATGCCGGCATGCCGGAATCGTTCAACGTGCTGGTCAAGGAAATTCGTTCCTTGGGCATCGACATCGAACTTGAGCGCGGTTAAGCACAAAGGATTAGACATGAAATCATTACTCGACCTGTTCAAGCAATTCACTCCGGATGAGCATTTCAGTGCCATCAAGATTGGCATGGCCTCACCCGAAAAGATCCGTTCCTGGTCCTTCGGCGAAGTCAAGAAACCTGAAACCATCAACTACCGCACCTTCAAGCCCGAGCGCGATGGTTTGTTCTGCGCCAAGATCTTCGGCCCCATCAAGGACTATGAATGCCTGTGCGGCAAATACAAGCGCCTCAAGCATCGCGGTGTGATCTGCGAAAAGTGCGGCGTTGAAGTGACGCAGACCAAAGTGCGTCGCGAACGCATGGGTCACATCGACCTGGCTGCTCCCTGTGCACACATCTGGTTCCTGAAGTCACTGCCCTCGCGTCTGGGCCTGGTGCTGGACATGAC
>JBAXOZ010000111.1:0-8477 GCA_037132975.1 Comamonadaceae bacterium | reverse complement strand
GGTGGCACGGCTCAAGGTCTGGTTGTCAACACAGGCTTCGTGATTGTCATCCCGGATCGGCTACAATCGCACGGCTTTGCACATTGCACAAGCGCACGTCAGGGGCAGTTCCAGCGCCTGACGCAAGTTCTACCACACAGGAAAATGAAATGATCGCATCCAGTATCAAAGCCGCTGTTGTCAAAGACAACGCACGCCAGGCCGGCGACACGGGCAGCCCCGAAGTGCAAGTCGCACTGCTGACGGCACGTATCAACGAACTCACACCCCACTTCAAGACCCACGCCAAAGACCATCACGGTCGTCGCGGTTTGCTGCGCATGGTGAGCCGTCGTCGCAAGCTGCTGGACTACTTGAAGTCCAAAGATGCGGACCGCTATACCGCGCTGATCACCAAACTGGGTCTGCGCAAGTAAGCGTCTATTGAATGATGAACGCCTGAGTTAGGTTACTAGCTCAGGCGTTTTTTACTTCGGAGCAGGCAATAACGGAGCGAAGCTGTGTCATTCCAGAGCAATTCAGGCCGAATTTCTCTGGAATGGCATCGTGTTCTGTGATGCTGAATCCGGGCTCGGGCGAGGTGGCCTGCACTTCCCAAATTGACCAGGAGAAACAAATGAGCATATTCAAGAAAGTTAGCAAGACCTTCCAATGGGGCCAAAACACGGTGACCATGGAAACCGGTGAAATCGCCCGCCAGGCCAATGGCGCGGTTCTGCTCGACATGGACGGCACGGTGGTATTGGCAACCGTGGTTGGCAAGACCGAGGGTAAAGCCGGGCAGGATTTCTTTCCGCTGACGGTGGATTACCTTGAGAAGACCTATGCGGCTGGCAAGATTCCCGGCAGTTTTTTCAAACGCGAAGGCCGTCCCAGCGAGTTTGAGACGCTGACCAGCCGTCTGATCGATCGCCCGATTCGCCCGCTGTTTCCGGAAGGCTTCTTCAACGAAGTGCATGTGGTTGTGCACACGTTGTCGCTGAATCCCGAAGTGGACGCAGACATCGCCGCCCTGATTGCCACCAGCGCTGCCTTGTCGGTCAGTGGCATCCCGTTCAGCGGCCCCATCGGCGCGGCTCGTGTCGGTTATATCAATGGCGAGTATGTGCTGAACCCGGGTCAGACCGCACGCAAGGATTCGGTGCTGGATCTGGTCGTCGCCGGTACCGAAGCGGCGGTTCTGATGGTCGAGTCTGAAGCCAAGCAACTCAGCGAAGAGATCATGCTCGGCGCGGTGGTGTTCGGCCATGAGCAGGGCAATATTGCCATCAACGCGATTCACGAACTGGTGCGCGACGCCGGCAAGCCGGTGTGGGACTGGAAGGCCCCCGCCAAGGACGAAGCACTGATCGCCAAGGTTGGCGCACTGGCCAATGACAAACTGGCAGCGGCCTACCAGATCCGCAACAAGCAGGCACGCACGCACGCTTGTCGCGCGGCTTATGCCGATGTGATGAGCGCGCTCAAAGCCGAGGCTGCTGCGTTTGACGCCGTGAAGGTCGAAGGCATGCTGTTTGACATCGAAGCGCGCTTGGTGCGCAGCCAGATTCTGGCTGGCGAGCCGCGCATCGATGGTCGCGACACACGCACCGTGCGTCCGATTGAAATCCGCAACTCGGTGCTGCCGCGCACGCACGGTTCGGCGCTGTTCACGCGCGGTGAAACCCAGGCGCTGGTGGTGACGACACTGGGCACGGAGCGCGATGCCCAGCGCATCGATGCACTGGCCGGCGAGTACGAAGACCGCTTCCTGATGCACTACAACATGCCTCCTTTCGCCACCGGTGAGACGGGTCGCGTTGGTACACCCAAGCGGCGCGAAATCGGTCATGGCCGTCTGGCCAAGCGGGCTTTGATCGCGGTGCTGCCGAGCAAGGAAGATTTCCCCTACACCATGCGCGTCGTATCGGAAATCACCGAATCGAACGGCTCCTCCTCCATGGCTTCGGTCTGCGGTGGTTGCCTCTCACTGATGGATGCCGGTGTGCCGATCAAGGCACACGTGGCCGGTATCGCCATGGGCCTGATCAAGGAAGAAAACCGCTTTGCCGTGTTGACCGACATTCTGGGCGACGAAGATCACCTGGGCGACATGGACTTCAAGGTGGCAGGTACCACCAACGGTATTACCGCTTTGCAGATGGACATCAAGATCCAGGGCATCACCAAGGAAATCATGCAAGTGGCGCTGGCACAGGCCAAGGAAGCGCGCATGCATATCCTGGGCAAGATGCAGGAAGCGATGGCCGAAGCCAAGACCGAAGTGTCCAGCTTTGCGCCGCGTCTGTTCACCATGAAGATCAATCCCGAGAAAATTCGTGATGTGATTGGCAAGGGCGGCTCGGTGATCCGTGCGCTGACCGAAGAGACGGGCACGCAGATCAATATCGATGAAGATGGCACCATCACCATCGCATCGGCCGATCCGGCAAAGGCTGAGGAAGCCAAGCGTCGCATCGAGCAGATCACGGCCGAAGTCGAAATCGGCAAGATCTACGAAGGCCCGATCACCAAGATTCTGGACTTCGGTGCCCTGGTCAACCTGCTGCCGGGCAAGGATGGTCTGTTGCACATCAGCCAGATCGCCCATGAGCGCGTGGAAAAGGTGAGCGACTATCTGTCCGAAGGCCAGATCGTCAAGGTCAAGGTCATGGAAACGGATGAGAAGGGTCGCATCAAGCTGTCCATGAAGGTCCTGCTCGATCGTCCGACTCAGAACGGCCCCGAGCAACACGCCTGAGACAGAGCACGGTTGCATGACGCTGGCTTGAGATCACCATGAAGGCGATTGAAATCACCGCTTTTGGCGCACCCGACGTGCTGCGCCAGTGTGAGCGCGCCATGCCCGTGCCGGGCATTGGCGAATTGTTGATTCGAGTCACTGCCAGTGGCGTCAATCGGCCTGATGTGCTGCAGCGCACCGGTCACTATCCGGTGCCGCCGGGTGCCTCCGACATTCCCGGTCTGGAAGTGGCTGGCACCATTGAACAGGGTGACGAGGCAGCGTTGGCCAGGGCCGGCTACAAGTTGGGCGACCATGTCTGTGCACTGGTCGCGGGCGGCGGCTACGCAGAATATTGCGTGGCCCCGGTCGGCCAGTGTTTGCCTGTACCCCGGGGATGGAGCGATGTGCAGGCCGCGTCTTTGCCGGAGACCGTTTTCACGGTATGGAGCAATGTCTTTGACCGGGGTCGGCTGCAAAGCGGTGAAACGCTTTTGGTCCAGGGTGGCTCCAGCGGCATTGGCGTCACCGCCATTCAGATGGCCAAGGCCATGGGTGCTCGGGTGCTGGTGACAGCGGGCAGCGATGAAAAATGCGCAGCCTGTCTGGCGCTGGGCGCCGACCACGCGATCAATTACCGAACGCACGACTTCGCAGCCGAGGTCAAACGCCTGACGGCGGGGCAGGGTGTGAACGTGATTCTCGACATGGTTGCCGGCAGCTATGTTGCCAAAGAAATTGAGTGTCTGAGCGAGGATGGCCGGCTGGTCATCATTGGCGTGCAAGGCGGTGTCAAGAGTGAGATCAATGCCGGCCTGGTGTTGCGCCGTCGATTGACGGTCACCGGATCCACTTTGCGGCCTCGACCCATCGCTTTCAAGGAGGCGATTGCGCAAGCCTGTCTGAAGCAGGTCTGGCCCCTGATCGAGAATGGCAGTATCAAGCCGGTCATTCACAGCACGTTTGCAGCCGCCGACGCTGCGCAGGCGCATGCCTTGATGGAGTCCAATGCGCATGTCGGAAAAATTGTCTTGACATGGGGGGTGGCATGAAGAAGAAACTGATCGCTGGCAACTGGAAAATGAATGGTGGTCTGGTCGCCAATGAGGCGTTGATCAAGAATCTCCTGGCCGGGCTCGGAACGCCTAAGTGTCAGGTCGCCTTGTGCGTGCCGGCAGCCTATCTGGCGCAGTGCCATTCCCTGTTGAATGGGACTGGTATTGACTTGGGCGCCCAGGATGTTTCGCAGCACGAAGTCGGCGCTTTCACCGGTGAGATTTCTTGCGCCATGTTGAAGGAGTTTGCAACGCGCTACTGTCTGGTCGGCCACTCCGAGCGTCGCCAATACCATTCTGAGACCGATGCCGTGGTGGCACTCAAGGCACAGCGCGCCTTGGCCAACGGCATCACACCGATTGTGTGTGTCGGCGAGACACTGGCAGAACGTGAAGCGGGACGGACCGAGGAGGTGGTCAAGCGCCAACTGGCGGCGGTGATTCACGCTAACGGGCACTGCATCAGCGAAATTGTTCTGGCCTATGAGCCGGTCTGGGCGATTGGCACCGGCAAGACGGCCAGCGCCGAACAGGCACAGCAGGTGCATGCCGTGCTGCGCGCACAACTGAAGGCCGCCTCCGGTCAGGCCGACCGCATTCTTCTGCTTTATGGTGGCAGCATGAATGCAGCCAATGCGGCGCAGTTGCTGGCACAACCCGACATTGATGGCGGCCTGATTGGCGGCGCGTCCTTGAAGGCCCCCGATTTCTTGTCCATCATTGCCTCGGTCAATTGACTGCGACCCAGGCTGCTATTTATTCAGGAGTTTTCAATGAGTATTTTTCTATCGATTCTTCTTGCGGTCCAGATGATTGCAGCGGTCGCCATGATCGGGCTGATTCTGGTGCAACATGGCAAGGGTGCCGACATGGGTGCTGCTTTTGGCAGCGGTGGCTCGGGCAGTCTGTTCGGTGCCAGCGGTAGTGCGAACTTTCTCTCGCGTACCACCGCTGTGCTGGCGACCGTGTTCTTTGTCTGCACTCTGGCGCTGGCCTATTTCGGCTCGGTGCGTCCGGCAGCGAGTTCTGGCAGCGTGTTGGAAAATGCGGCCGTCACCGCGCCTGCGCCAGCAGTCGCCACACCCGCTGTGGCTGCTTCCGGAGCAGCACAAATTCCGTCCAAATAATCGGCATCTGATTGCGGCGTCAAGTTCAGGAATGGGGCAAATTTCAGGGTAAACTCTGCCCTGTCTTGAAAGCCAAAACCGCAAGGTGCCTCACGCAATCCAGACAGCAAAAAAACCGCCTTCGTGGTGAAATTGGTAGACACGCTATCTTGAGGGGGTAGTGGCGAAAGCTGTGCGAGTTCGAGTCTCGCCGAAGGCACCAGACAGACCTGCTTGATGTGGATCAAAGCACCAGGCAAAAACTTGGGTCAAAATCGTTCGATGAATCTTGAACAGTATCTGCCAATTTTCCTGTTTATTCTGGTCGGCTTGGGAGTTGGCATCGCCCCACAGGTGATTGGTTACATCCTCGGGCCGAACCGACCTTATCCCGCAAAAAATTCTCCCTACGAATGCGGCTTCGAAGCTTTCGAAGATGCCCGCATGAAGTTCGACGTGCGCTACTACCTGGTAGCCATTCTGTTCATCCTGTTTGACCTCGAAATTGCTTTCCTGTTTCCCTGGGCGGTGTCGCTCAAGGACATCGGCGCGCTTGGATTTTGGGCCATCATGGAGTTTGTCGGCATTCTTGTCGTCGGCTTTGTGTACATGTGGAAAAAAGGGGCCCTTGACTGGGAATGACGCGATGATTGAAGGCGTATTGAAAGAGGGCTTTGTCACCACCAGTTTCGACTCGGTGGTGAACTGGGCCAAGACCGGTTCGATCTGGCCCATGACTTTTGGGCTGGCATGCTGCGCGGTAGAAATGATGCATTCCGCTGCGGCGCGCTATGACATCAGCCGCTTTGGTGCCGAAGTGTTCCGCGCCAGTCCACGGCAGGCGGATCTGATCATCGTGGCCGGTACGCTGTGCAACAAGATGGCGCCCGCGTTTCGCAAGGTTTATGACCAGATGAGCGAGCCGCGCTGGGTGCTGTCGATGGGGTCTTGCGCCAATGGCGGCGGCTACTATCACTACAGCTACTCTGTGGTGCGGGGTTGCGATCGCATCGTCCCGGTTGATATTTATGTGCCCGGTTGTCCGCCGACGGCAGAAGCCTTGCTGTACGGCATCATTCAGTTGCAGTACAAGATTCGCCGCACGCAAACCATTGCACGCACCTGAAGGGATGGCGATGACAACCTACGCTGTAAATCCGCAGACCACCAAAACCAGTGTTGAAGCCGCCTTGGGCAGTTTGCTCAAGAGTAGTGTGATTCGACTGGGTGAACTCACCATCGTCGTTGATGCAGCCGACTATTTGCAGGCCGCCAAGATTCTGCGTGATGACCCGAATTGCCGATTTGAGCAGTTGATGGATCTGTGTGGAGTCGATTACTCCACCTACAAGGACGAACCCCAGAGCGGCCTGCGTTTCTGCATCGTGTCGCATCTGCTATCGATCGGCCTGAATCAGCGTGTGCGGCTCAAGGTGTTTGCGCCTGATGACGGTTTCCCGGTGGTCCAGTCGCTCTGCGATGTCTGGAATTCTGCCAACTGGTTCGAGCGTGAAGCATTTGACCTGTTTGGCATCGTCTTTGAAGGTCATACCGATTTGCGTCGAATCCTGACGGACTATGGCTTTATTGGTCACCCCTTTCGCAAGGATTTCCCCATTTCGGGTCACGTCGAAATGCGTTACGACGCAGAGCAGAAGCGCGTTGTGTACCAACCGGTCACGATCGAGCCGCGCGAGATTACGCCGCGTGTCATCCGTGAAAACAACTACGGAGGTCTGCATTAAAGGAGTGTCATTGCGGGCTTGACCCGCAATCCATGGATGCCGGGTCAAGCCCGGCATGACAAGACTGACAGCACCGAATATGGCTGAAATCAAAAACTACACTCTCAACTTCGGACCGCAACATCCGGCTGCGCATGGCGTTTTGCGTCTCGTACTGGAACTCGACGGCGAAGTGATTCAACGCGCCGACCCGCATATCGGTCTGCTGCACCGTGCCACTGAAAAGCTGGCCGAAGGCAAGACCTACATCCAGGCTTTGCCCTATATGGACCGGCTCGACTACATGTCGATGATGTGCAACGAGAGCGCTTATTGCCTGGCGATCGAAAAGATGCTCGGTCTTGAAGTGCCGGAGCGTGCCAAGTACATCCGCGTCATGTTCTGCGAGATTACCCGTTTGCTCAACCATTTGCTGTGCGTCGGCGCAGGGGCGCTGGACTGCGGCGCGATGACGGTGATGTTGTACGCCTTCCGGGAACGGGAAGACCTGCTTGACATGTACGAGGCGGTCAGCGGCGCGCGCCTGCATGCTGCCTATTTCCGCCCGGGCGGCGTCTATCGCGATCTGCCGGACACCATGGCGCGGCATCAGCCCAACAAGATTCGCAGCGCCAAGTCAACGGCTCAGCTCAATCGGGCACGTGACGGCAGCTTGCTCGACTTCATTGACGATTTCACCCAGCGTTTCCCGGGTTGTCTGGCCGAGTACCACACGTTGTTGACTGACAACCGGATCTGGAAGCAACGCACGGTGGGCATCGGTGTTGTCACGCCAGAGCGTGCTCTCAATCTGGGCTTTAGCGGCCCGATGCTGCGTGGCTCGGGCGTGGCCTGGGATCTGCGCAAGAAGCAGCCTTACGAGGTCTATGACAAGCTCGACTTTGATATTCCGGTGGGCAAGACCGGCGATAACTACGACCGCTATCTGGTGCGCATGGAGGAGATGAAGCAGTCCAACCGCATCATCAAGCAGTGCGTCGACTGGTTGCGCGTCAATCCAGGCCCGGTCATCACCGACAACCACAAGGTTGCACCGCCGAGCCGTGAATCCATGAAGTCCAACATGGAAGAGTTGATCCATCACTTCAAGCTCTTCACGGAAGGTTTCTGTGTGCCCGAGGGCGAGGCCTACGCCACCATTGAGCATCCGAAGGGTGAATTTGGCATCTACATGATCAGTGACGGTGCCAACAAGCCGTACCGCATGAAGATCCGTCCGCCCGCTTTTGTTCATCTGGCTGCGCTGGGTGAAATGGGGCGCGGTCACATGATTGGTGATGCCGTGGCCATTATCGGTTCGTTGGATATTGTGTTTGGGGAAGTTGATCGATGATTTCCGAAGAGTCCAAAGCGCGCTTCGCTAAAGAAGTTGCCAAATACCCGGCTGACCAGAAACAGTCAGCCGTCATGGCTTGTCTGGCCATCGTTCAGCAGGAACTCGGCTACGTCAGTGCCGAGAGCGAAAAGCTGGTGGCTGACTATCTTGGCATGGCGCCGATCGCCGTGCACGAGGTCACCTCTTTCTACAACATGTACAACCAGCAACCGGTGGGCAAGTACAAGCTCAATGTCTGCACCAATCTGCCGTGCCAGTTGCGCGACGGCGGGCGTGCTCTCAAGCACCTGGAAGAGAAGCTTGACATCGGCATGGGCGAGACCACCGCTGATGGCCTGTTCACACTCCAGCAGTGCGAGTGTCTGGGTGCCTGCGCCGACTCTCCTGTGCTGCTGGTGAATGACCGGCACATGTGCAGTTTCATGAGTGACGACAAGCTCGATCAACTGGTCGATGGCCTGCGCGCCCAGGGGAATAAATAATGGCGCTTGAAAATATCCTCGCCCCGTTTCA
>JBAXOZ010000110.1:0-8499 GCA_037132975.1 Comamonadaceae bacterium | reverse complement strand
GCATGTAGATCATGCCGTTGATGCTGCTGCAGCCGCCCAGCGTCTTGCCGCGCGGGTAGCGCAGCACCCGGCCATTCAGGCCCGCGTCGGGCTCGGTGCTGTAGAGCCAGTCGGTGCGCGGGTTGCCAATGCAGTACAGATAACCCACCGGAATGTGGATCCAGTGGTAGTCATCCTTGCGCCCGGCTTCGATCAGCAGCACACGTTTGCTGGCGTTGGCCGATAGTCGATTGGCCAGCAGGCAGCCAGCAGTCCCGGCGCCGACAATGATGTAGTCGAACTCGGTGCTCATGCTCAACGCCCTGCCCACTGGGGTTTGCGCTTTTCCTGAAAAGCCTTCTGTCCTTCCCTGGCGTCTTCGGTCAGCGTAAACAGCGCAATCTGGCTCTCGGTGAAAGACATTGATTCCTCGAACGCCATGCTCTCCACTTTCTTCAAGGTGTACAGACCGCGCCGGATCGCTGCCGGCGACTTGTCCAGCAGGCGCTCCAGCAGCCACTGCAGCTTGAGGTCCACATCGTCGTCCACGTAATTCACCAGACCCACTTCGAGCGCCTGCGCTGACGTGATCGGCTCGCCGGTCAGGCACATCTCGCTCAGGATGCGCCTCGGAATCAAATGCTGCAGCACACTGAGCACCTGCGCCGGAAAAACGCCGACTTTCACTTCGGGCAAACCAAAGATGGCGTGACGCGCTGCCACCGCCATGTCGCACATCGACATCAGGCCCATGCCACCGGCCATGCAGGCGCCGTTGACGCGTGCAATCAGGGGTACGTAACTGGCACGCGCCACGCGCAGCAGCTGCGCCAAGTGGCCGTGGGGTTCCGAATAATCGGTGGTAAAGGCCTGCGCCGACTGCAGATCGGCACCAGCGCAAAAGGCCTTGCTTCCGGCGCCGGTGATAACGATGGCACGAACGTCACGCTCGGCCTGCGCTGCCGAAATGGCTTGTGTCATGGCGGCAAGCACCGCGTGGCTCATGGCGTTGCGCCGCTCCTCGCGGCTGATGGTCAACCACAGTACCGGGCCGCGTTGCTCAACAACAAGCTCCGGCGTGGATGAAGAAAGGGATGGGTTCACTTGTCGCTCCTGTTGGTGGCATTTTGCCGCAAGAGCCTTGCCGTTCGCGTTACGATGTCCGGATGGTCGAGAAAAGCCCCCACATCGCACGGCAGCTCACGCCGCAGGGTGGGCGCGTGCTGCTGTCGGGCTGCTGGACTGCCGCTCGACTGGCCGAGCCGCAGAGCTGGAACCTCATTGAGTTGACGCTGGCCGAATGCGCCGCATCTGGCGAAAGCCCTTTGACCTGGGACCTTCGCAAGTTGCAAAAGCTCGACCATACCGGCGCCCAACTGTTGTGGAACGCCTGGGGTCAGCACTGGCCACAGAATCTGTTGCTGCTTGAAGCGCAACGCCCGATGCTGGAGCGGGTGGCCCATTACGCCATCAAAGCCCCGCCACCTGCGCGCAAAACGCTCTGGCAACTTTTCCTGCTGCTCGGTGAACGCCTGCTGGTGCTGCTTGATCATCTCAAGTACCTGACCCGCCTGACCGGCCAACTGCTGCTCGACAGCATCAAGCTGGCAGCCCATCCGGGTCAGGGACCCTGGCGCGACGTATCGGGCCATCTGTACCACGTGGGAGCCACCGCGCTGCCGATCACGGCACTGGTGGGCTTTTTGATCGGTGTCGTGCTGGCCTACCTGATGTCACAGCAACTGCGCCAGTTTGGCGCTGACGCCTTCATCGTCAACATCCTTGGCATCGCGCTGATCCGCGAACTCGGACCGGTGCTGGCAGCGATCCTGATTGCCGGGCGCTCCGGCTCAGCCATCACAGCCCAGATCGGTGTCATGCGGGTCACCGAAGAACTCGATGCCATGCGTGTCATGGGCATCGCCAAGGGCTATCGCCTGGTGCTGCCGCGCGCCATCGCCATGGCGATTGCCATGCCACTGCTGACGGTCTGGACGACACTGGCCGCGTTGCTGGGCGGCATGCTGGCCTCCGACCTGGCGATGGGCGTGACACCGGCCTATTTTTTTGAGGCCCTGCCACGGGCGGTGCAGGTTTCCAATCTGGCTCTGGCGGTTGGCAAATCGGTCGTCTTCGGTCTGCTCATCGCGGTGATCGGCTGCCACTACGGTCTGCGCGTGAAGCCCAACACCGAGAGCCTGGGCCAAGGCACCACGGCCTCGGTCGTGACCTCCATCACGATGGTGATCCTGGTCGATGCCCTGTTTGCCGTCGTCTTCAAGAACATCGGTATATGAACCAGACCACGGCACCCCTCATCAAGATTCACAAACTCTGGTCGGTGTTTCACAACGCCGGCCATGCCTCGGTGATTCATCAGGACCTGGATCTGAGCGTCAAGGCAGGAGAGTTCCTGTCCATCGTTGGCGGCTCCGGCAGCGGCAAGACCGTGCTGCTGCGCCAGATCCTCGGTCTTGAAACGCCCGAGCGCGGACGCGTCACGGTACTGGGCCGCCCGGCAGCAGAAATGGGCGCTGAAGGCGCTGCCAGCCGGGTTGGCATGCTGTTCCAGCACGGCGCCCTGTTCTCGGCCTTCACGGTGCTGGAGAACATCGCCTTTGCCCTGCGCGAGCTCAAGACCCTGCCGACTGCGCTGATCCGAGACGCAGCCATGGTCAAGCTGCAGATGGTCGGGCTCGACCCCTCTCAGGCGCACAAGATGCCATCCGATCTGTCGGGTGGCATGGTCAAGCGTGTGGCACTGGCGCGTGCGCTGGTGATGGATCCGCCGCTCCTGCTGCTCGATGAACCCACCGCTGGCCTGGATCCCGACAGCGCCGATGCCTTTTGCGCCCTGCTGCGCTCGCTCCACCGCGAGCTCGGTCTGACGGTACTGATGGTGACGCACGACCTGGACACCCTGTTTGAACTGAGCACCCGCATCGCCGTGGTGGCCGACAAACACATCGTTGTCAGTGGCACGGCCAGCGAAGTCATGGCCAGTGCCCACCCTTTTGTACGTGACTTTTTCCAGGGCGCGCGCGGCAAGCGCGCCGCCGCCTTGTTGCCGACAACGGCGACACCGGTGTAAAAAGGAAGCTGAGGACAAAAATGGAAAACAAATCACACGCTCTGGCGGCCGGCACCTTTGTGCTGTTGCTGACGGCACTGCTGATCGCGCTGGCGGTCTGGCTGACACGCGACAGCCGCCAGTTGCGCGTCTTTGAACTTGCCAGCAGCAGCGCCGTCACCGGCCTGCAGCCGCAGGCCTCGGTTCGCTTCAAGGGCGTACCGGTGGGCAAAGTCACCGCCATTGGACTCGATCCGCAGGTCAATGGCCAGGTCCTGGTGCGCATCGCCATCAACGAGCAGGCACCCATCACGTCATCGACCTTCGCCACCCTGGGCTTTCAGGGCGTCACCGGTCTGGCCTTCGTCCAACTCGATGACAGCGGCGACTCGCTGGAAATGCTGCAGTCCACCGAGCGCCGACCGCAGCGCATCCCGATGCGGCCGAGCCTGCTGTCCAAACTGTCCGACCAGGGCGTGCAAATCCTGTCGCAACTGGAAGAAACCACGCGCCGCGTCAACCTGCTGCTGGCACCAGCCAACCAGCAAAACCTGATGTCGACCTTGGCCAGCATGGGTCAGGCCGCCAGCGGCATCAGCAAGTTCACTGGCTCATCCTCCGAGGCCTTGCCGCAGCTGGTTCAGGAGGCCAACGCGACGCTGAAGATCATCAAGGACACTTCCGTGCGGGTCGGCGACAGCGCCGACGAAGCGCGCCGGTCTGCGCGCGCTTTCAGGGCAGTGACGGAGCGCATGAACGAAGCAGGAGGTACGCTCGACCAGATCGCCCAAGGCAGCCAGACGCTGGAGCGCAGCGGCCAGAGCCTGAACAGCGCCACCCTGCCGCGTGCCAACCGCGCGCTGGAGGACGCCGCACGCAGCGCCCGCCAGCTCGGACGCGCCGCCAGCAGCGTCAGCGAGAATCCGCAGTCGCTGCTCTTTGGCAACTCGCCAGCAGCCCCGGGACCCGGTGAGCCGGGCTTTTCCGCCAACCCCACCCAACCATGAAGAACGCCATGCCAAGAGTTTCGTTTGTCCTCTTCCTGATCCTGGCGCTGTCGGGCTGCGCCCTGCAGAACCCAGCACCGCGCGTGGTGGTTTATGACTTTGGCCCGGGGCCGCTCAGCAGCGCCGCGCCTGCTCCCAACAAAGTGCTGCCCGCCCTCGTGCTGGAAATGATGGAGGCTCCCGCCGCGCTTGACAGCACCGCTGTGCTGTACCGCCTGGCCTACGCCGACAGCCAGCAATTGCGCCCCTACGCACTGGCGCGCTGGAGCATGACACCGGCCCAGTTGCTGCGCCAGCACTTCAGGCAACAACTCAGCCAGCAGCGCGCCCTGCTCAACCCCGGCGACGGCAGCGGACCGGGCGCCGCCAAACCGCTGCTGCTGCAGCTCGAACTCGAAGAATTCAGTCAGTTGTTTGAGAGTGCTGACAAGAGCAGCGGCCTGCTGCGACTGCGCGCCACGCTGACACGAGCCGGCGCCAAAGGCGGTCATTGGCTGGCGCAACGCAATCTGACCGTGCAACGCAACGCCAGCACAGCCGACGCGGCCGGTGGTGTGCAAGCCCTGGCAGCCGCCACCGAAGCCGCTGCGCAGGAGTTGGACCAGTGGCTAAAGGAGTTCGAAAAGTAACCCGGATCGAGTCCCGACACTGGCAAGAATGCAACAGGTCCAGCGCAAAGCCGCCAAATCATTTGATTTAAATCAACCAGAACCGATACCATAGCCCCGCCCGTGTATCAAAAAGCGGTCGACGGTTTATCCTGTCAAGCAAGTAACCTTGGGTTGGCTTGAGGTTGCCGTAAACTCGTTAAATCCGTAACCTGAAAGGCTTTGAAATGAAATTGACAAAACTCGCAGCATCCCTCGCCATCGCGGCGCTGGCTGGATTTGCAACCCAATCCATCGCAGCAGTTGACGCCGATGCGGCAGCGGCTTTGTTCAAAAAGAACGATTGCGGCAAATGCCACTCCATCGACAAATCGAAAAAGGGCCCGGCCTTGAAGAAGATTGCTGCCAAGTACAAGGGCAAGGCCGATGGTCAGGCCAGCATCGTGAAGAACATCACCAGCGGCGCCAAGGTCAAGTTGGACGACGGCAGTGAAGAAGAGCACAAGATCATTGACACCAAGGATCAGGCCGCTCTCAAGAATCTGGCTGACTGGGTTCTGGCACAGTAAGAGCCAGGCTGCCCCACGGGACGCCGAATGGTTCACTTAGGATGAATTGCAAAGAGATAACGGTATCGCGCTAACCGCTTCGAGCAGTTCGTGTCGTGTCGTTTAACCTGGAAACGACGGAGAAAAAATGAAACATTCATTGGCTCGTTGGGGTATCGTGGGTTTGCTGGCGGCCGCAGTGGCCGGTTGCGGGGGTGGCGGAGGCTCTTCGCCAGTCGCGCCGGCAGTGCCGGTTGTCGCCGCCAATAGCGCAATCGCTGCAGCCAGTACGCTGGCTGCCAACGACACCGCAAGCAACTCTGCAGCCCCGTTCACGGTGTTGCAGAGCGCTGGCATTTCAGCGGTCCTTGTCAACGGCGCGCCGAAGGTCAACTTCGCGGTTTTCTCGAATGGTGCAGTCAAGGCGGATCTGAAGATCGCTGACGTCAGCTTCGCCATCGCCAAACTGGTTCCCGGCAGCAATGGCAATCCGGATCAGTGGGTCAATTACATCTACCGCAAAGAAACTGCCACCACCGGTGTCGGCCCTGCCGGCAAGCCCGCGCTGGCCAGCGCGATGCAGGCAACTACCGATGCCAAACAGACCGATGCCGCCCTGCTGGCGGCGCAACTGGTGTACAACGCCGACGGCTACTACACCTACACCTTCAAGACCAACATTCAGGATCCGGCGCAAACCAACGGTGTCGTTTTCGAGCCAGCACGCACGCACCGCGTGGCCATTCAATTGAGCTACAAAAATGCGGCGGGCGAGGCGGTTCTGGTCAACCCCTACATTGACTTCACCGTTGACGCTGCCGGCAAATCGGTGCTGGTCACCGATCCGGCCAAAACGCGCAAGATGACCGATGTGTCATCCTGCAACAGCTGCCATGAAAAACTCGGCCTGCATGGCGGCGGCCGCGTTGACACCCAGTACTGCGTGCTCTGTCATAACCCGGGCACCGTTGACGCCAACAGCGGCAACAACCTGAATCTGGCCACCATGGTGCACAAGATCCATGCTGGCAAGCGGCTTGGCGCTGCCGGCGAGGACTACACCATCTGGGGCTACCAGAACAGCAAGCACAGCTACGCCGAAGTCGGCTTCCCGCAAGACCTGCGCAACTGCAGCAAATGCCACTCCGCCGCCAACGCCAGCACACCGCAGGGTGACAACTGGAAGAGCAAACCCAGCAAGGAAGCTTGCCTGACATGCCACGTCAGCACGGTCGGCTCCGCCTGGGAAACACTGCACAAGGTCGTCGCCGTTCAGTACGCTGGCGCGGGTACCGCAGCCAGCGCCCTGCCGAACCAGGAATGCGTGCGCTGCCACGGCGCGGGTTCGGTCGTCTCGGCCGAGAACGTGCACTTCAACCAGGTTGAAGTCAACGCCGCCAAGTACAAGATGAACATCGAGAGCGTCGCCTTCAACGACACCGCAGATCACAAGGGCCGCAGCGTCACAGTCAAGTACTTCCTGTCGGACCCGACCAATGGCAATGCTGCCTACAACCTGGTCAGCGCGGACTGCGTCAACACACCGACCCTGACCTGTTCCAGCACCACCAAGTTCGGCAGCCTGCGCTTCTATCTGGCCTACCAGAACATGGTCGGTCAGTATGCTGCGGTAACCGAGTACTCCGCCTACAACAACGGCGGCAGCACGGCCAATGCCTATACCTACAAGGGCAGCAACGATGGAAAAAATCACTACACGCTGAGCATCCCGCTGCCCGACGACAGTGCCACCGCCGTTGCCACTGGCACGGCCCGCGTTGTCAGCATCGGCCAGGTCAAGGAAGCCAAACTGGCTGCCACCTCCGGTGTCAGTCCGCGTCCTGAAGTCAGCCCGAGCGTGCAGGTCAATACGCTGGTGCAGCACACTTCGAGTGAACTCGCGCTCAGCGGTGCACTGCAGCCTCGCCGCACCATTGTGGCGAACGAAAAGTGCAATGCCTGCCATAGCGCACTGGGTGCTGCCTCGGGCTCCAACACGCTGGCCAACGCCTTCCACAGCGGCGCCCGTAACAATGTTGACGCCTGCGTCCTGTGCCACGATGCCAACCGTGTCTCGAGCACCGTCATGACCAACGGCATGGCCCTGAACGAGTCCTACCAGTTCAAGCGCCTGATCCATGGCGTGCACGGCAACTCCAAGCGGACTTACCCGTTCACCAACGGAAACACAGTGGTCGGGGCATTCAACATGGATGGCACATCGGCCACGGGCGGCGCCTCGCTGTCACAACAGAAAGACAGCACCGGCAAGGCCATCACGGTGGCAAACTTCGCAGCCGAAGTCGCCTGGCCGGGTGTCGGCATCAACTGCAACGCCTGCCACGTCAATAACTCCTACAAGATCGACCAGAGCCCGCTGGGTGCGGTTGTGAAAAAGGACACCGGCGTCACCGATCCGAATCTCTGGAAAGTGATCTCGCCCAAGGCCGCAAGTTGCACCGCCTGCCATGACTCTGCCAAGGCGGTTGACCATGTATCAAGTTTTGGCGGCGCTTACTTTGGCAACCAGACGCAAGCGCAAATCGCTGGTTCACCACGCGAGACCTGCAATGATTGCCATGCCAGCGGCGGCGCCAAGAGTGTGGACCTCGTCCACGGTCAGAAATAACCGTGGACCTTTTGAAGGAATTTGGGATGCGAATCAATCGTTTAATCGCCATCATCGGCCTGGGCCTGTTCGCGCTGCTGGGCTCGCCCGCCTGGGCCGCCGGTGAGACCGGCGCCAAGCTCTGTGTCACCTGCCACGATGAGGAAGATCTGCCCGACATGAGCCGCTCGGCGCACGGCTTCTCGGCCGACAAGCGGGTACCGGACTGCATCACCTGCCACGGCGAGAGCCCGACGCACGCCAAGAAGCCCAGCGACGTGAAAGAGCGGCCGCACCCCGATCGCATGTTCATCCGCTCCTACGCCTCACCGCCGAGCGTGCGCAATGCCACCTGCCTGAGCTGCCACAGCAAGGATGCCAAACGCGCCTTGTGGGGCGGCAGCCAGCACGAAAATGCCGATCTGGCCTGCAACTCCTGTCACAAGATTCACGCCAACCGCGACAAGGTGCTGAACAAGGCAACCCAGACCGAGGTCTGCTACACCTGCCACAAGGAGCAACGCGCCCAGTTGAACAAGCCTTCGCATCACCCGATTCCCGAAGGCAAGATGAGTTGCGCCGACTGCCACAACGTGCACGGCTCGGCCGGCCCGAAGCTGGCCAAGCGTGACAGCACCAACGCCACCTGCTACACCTGCCACGCCGAAAAGCGCGGCCC
>JBAXOZ010000109.1:0-8569 GCA_037132975.1 Comamonadaceae bacterium | reverse complement strand
CGGCGATTTGACAGAATCACAAAAGTGTTTAAAAATGCACTAAATAAAGCACATTTTAAACATGGCCACCACCCAAACCATTTACGCCAGAACCACGGTCAGCATGACGGACCTGCGACGCAATCCCAGTGGCATTCTGGACGATGCGGGCGACTCGCCCATTGCCGTCTTGAACCACAACAAACCTGCCGCTTATCTTTTGTCCGCCAACGCCTATGAAGCCCTACTTGACCGGCTGGAAGATGCCGAATTGACCAAAGTTGTCAAAGAACGTCGAGGGGGAAAAACGGTCAAGGTGAAACTTGAAGACCTATGAACTCGAATTTGATGTGGGCGCTCTCAAGGAGTGGCACAAACTCGATGGTTCAATCCGGGCGCAATTCAAGAAGCAACTAGCCAAACGGTTGCTGGCCCCGCACGTAACCGCCAATTTCAAACACTTTTCAGCGATTGGCGGCCTTGAGCTTGTGGTTTTCAAACCTTGAGAGGGTAGTGCTGAAGCTTCCGGAGTTTGTCCGCCGGTTTAGTGGCGTGGCGGTTCTTGAGTTGGGGAAGTCAGAACGTGAGGGGAAATTGACCCTGCGTCAAATCAATGCGACTAAGCGCGATATTCGGAATGCGCTGAGAACGCACCCGCGGTCAATTCAACGTCTGCTGCGGCTATTCCAGCCTTGCGCGCGGCATCGCGCCAGCTGTCGACAGCGGATGCGACTTCTTCGACGACCTGCGCGGCTCGGTCCGCAGTGAGCCCATAAAACGCAGCGGTGCTCAGAACCGTCTGCAGGCTGGGGCGACTGTCTGCGTCGTCAATGTTCAGCACATGTTCGGCCTTGTCTATATTCGGGTTGACGTCAAACGCTGGGGCAAGCTGCCAGCCGTTCGTACCGAGCACGAATCCGTGATTGCGCAGGTGGTCGTCCCTGTTGCCGACGGCCACGTTGAAGGCAACCCTGCGGAACAATTGCTCCAGGTCCGCTCCCGCACGGGCGCCGTCTCCGTTGGAGCGCAGGAACTGTGCCAGCTCGAGATAGCTGCTTCCCTCGCTGTGCTCCTTGCGCAGCAGGGTCATGGCAGAGGCGTAGAAGCGCCGCGCACCCTTGACACGGTCAAAGCGCTGAATACAGAAGGTGTGGAAATCGTTGTTCAACCGGACCAAGCTGGCAGGTGGAACGTCGATGCCTGCCTTGGTCGCCAGGCCGTGCACCACGTATTCCCACGCTCCCACATCCCGGTCATCGTCACGCGCCGGGAACTTGCCAATCCAAAGCGTGCCGTCGGCCTCGGTGAAGTTCGCCTTCGGCCGGGCGCCTCCGAGCGATGCACCTGGCGCAACCAGAACAGTCAGCCACTTGCGCAGCGCATCGAGGTCGTCGATTCGCCGACTACTTAGTTGAAAGGCAACCGCCTCAAGCTCCCACAGCGTCGTGACAGGGGGCGCCGCCATCTTCTCGTTGCCCAGGAACACGTCAGTGCCGGCAAGGCGAAAACGCAGCGCGCCCTGGCGCGTGAAGTCCTGCACTCCAATGAGAAAGTCCCAGGCGTACAGCGTGCGCGGGGTGCGCTTCTCGTCTTTGGCTTGCAGCGCTTCGCGGCGTTTCATCAGCGTTTGACCCCACCGGTCTGGTGAGGAGTCCAGGAATATGCCGAAGTTGCCCAGTTCTGGTTTCGGAAAAAACGGCTGATCGTCCAGTGACAGGTCGGGATCGAGTGCGAAAGCGCGGGCTTGCCCAAGCCAGTTGCGGTCGTAGCGGAAGCGAACCTGCCCGCGGTCGTGCGCGAGTGTGCCCACCAGGCAGGCGGGGGCGAGGTCAGAGTCGAGCCACACCTCCAGGGCCTTGTCTTGGTTGCTCCTCATGACGGCTCCAATGCCAGGTCCTGCAGCCTGCGCCCAACTTTGTCGTCGGCGGCCAGTGCGTTGATGTCGCCCTCCAGGCCTAGAACGGCCAGCACGCGAAGGTAGGTGCCCAAGGTTGCGCCGGGGTCCCCCGTCTCCACCTTGTGCAGCGATGTGCGGGAGATGCCGGCGCGCTGGGCCACCACCGCACTACTGAGCTTGCGGCGCTTGCGCGCGAGCTTCAAGCGCTCTGCGAACTCAGAGAGCAGCCTTTGCTCTTGAGGAAAGATGGTTGGTGGTTTGCGTGGCATTTCGCTATTATGGACATAAACATGCTTTTTTGTCCACAATAGCGAACATTTAGCGGACAGACCATGACCTCTCGGATGCCTGCCCGCTTCTTTCCGGATTTGCTGGATGCGCCCTGGCGGCGCTCATGTTTCAGCCTGGCTTGCCGATAAGTTGGATGCCGCAAAGAATATGCGGCGCCATGATGACAAGGACTTCTCTGATGCATGCAAGCAGTGTGTTTGGCCTCGGCATGGTGGTGCTGCGCAGGCTTTCTTTCTCACAAAAGATTGCGCTGATCGGGTTCTTGACGGCGATGCCGATTTTGGTGGTGAACTGGGCCTTTTTTGTTGGCACCGGGCCGCCAGAGGCCTTTCGACTGGTGGTGGCGCTTTGCGCTTTGGACGCAGCCGCCCTGGTGGTTTTGCTGCTGTCTTTTTATGTCAGCGTGACCCGCGATATTGCGCAGCTGGTGTTGACGGTGCGCCGCATGACCTCAGGCGATTTGCGCCAGACCGAGGTAGCCCGCAGCCGCGATGAATTGGGCGACATGGTGACGGCGCTGGGCAAGCTGGGCCTGGCGGTTTCGGGCATGGTGGCCAATGTGCGCGGCAATGCGGCCTTTGTGACGCATGCCGGCAAGACGCTGCTGCGTGACAGCCAGGATTTGTCTGACCGCACGGTGCAGCAGGCAGCCAGCCTGGAGCAGACGGCGTCGCGCGTTGAAGAGTTGCTGTCGGCCGTGCAGGTCAGCGCGGGCTCGGCGCAAAGCGCCAATGCGCGGGCCATTGAAGTGCGTGACGTCGCAGGCAGTGGTGCCGCCGTCATGGCCGAGGCGGTGGTGTCGGTTGAAGCCATTCAGGCCAGCGCCAAGCGGATGGACGAGATCATCGGTGTCATCGACGGCCTGGCCTTTCAGACCAACATTCTGGCGCTCAATGCCGCGGTGGAAGCGGCCCGGGCCGGCGAGTCGGGGCGCGGCTTTGCCGTGGTGGCCACCGAGGTGCGCTCGCTGGCGCAGCGCTCGGCCGCGTCGGCCAAGGAAATCCGCCAGCTCATCGGCACCTCTTCGGCCCAGGTGGCAAGCAGTGTGCAGAAGATCCACACGGCGGGTGTCACGATCAACCAGATTGTTGCGGGCATTCGCGATGTAGCCACCAGCATGGCGCAGATTTCGGCGTCGAGCGCACAGCAAAGTACCGGCTTGAGCGAGATCACCGAGGCGGTGCATCACCTCGATGAAATCACGCAAAGCAACGCCACCATGGTCGAGCATGCCGTGGACCAGGCGCAAACGCTGCAGACGCGCGCCGTGACGCTGCTTGAGTCGGTGGCGATGTTCAAGCTGTTGCAGGGCTCGCCCGAAGAGGCTGTGGCCCTGGTGAACCACGCCGTGGTGCAGCGCGAGCGTGGCACCCGGAGCAGCTTTCTGCGTGATCTGACCAATCCGGCCAATGATTTTCATGACCGCGACATGTATGTCTTTGCACTTGATGCGAACGGCACTTACCGTGCTTTCGGCGGCAACCCGGCCAAGGTGGGCACACGGGTGCAGGACATTGCCGGCGTTGACGGCAGCGGTTTGCTGCAGACCATCATCGATCAGGCCGGCCAGGCGCCCGGCTGGGTGGAGTACGACATCAGCAACCCCATCACCGGGCACGTGCAAACCAAGATGTCTTACGTGCTGGCGGTGGATGACCTGTATGTGGGCTGTGGCGTGTACAAGAATCTGGCTGGCGCCAGTTAATTGAAAGGCCGAATAGAGGCCCAATGGGGGGCTTGTTTGGGCTTTGGCGCGGTCGCGATCGGGTTATCCTGCCCGGAGTCAAGTTGCTGGAGCCCCCATGAACCACCAGATTAGTTCACCGTCCGAGCCTGCCGTGTTTGGGCCCGCGGGGGGTTTGCCCGCGCTGCAGGTGACGCTGCAATTGGCGGTGCATCACCACAACTTTGGCCAGCTGCAGGAGGCCGCCCGGCTTTACTGCGAGGTGCTGCACAGCCAACCGGCTCACGCAGCAGCCAGCCACAACCTGGGGCTGTTGATGCTGCAGCTCGGCGTGCCCGAGGCGGCCCTGGCGCACCTGGAAGCGGCCCTGGCGCAAAAACCCGAGTCGCAACGCTACTGGCTGAGTTATATCGATGCGCTGGACCGGCTCGGCCAAACCGCCCTGGCGCGGCAGATGCTGACCCTGGGGCAGCAGCACGGCCTGGACGGCGACGAGGCGGATGCGCTGGCCGACGCGCTGGCGCCAAGCCGCAGCGCAGGCGGCTCGCGCAGCCACTGCTCGGTGCAGCGCCGGCGTCTGGCAAGCAGACGCAAAACTTGCCGCTAGCCGCTCAGGCGGCGGTGACCACGCAGTTCTTTCCCTTGCGCTTGGCTTCGTACATGGCTTTGTCGGCGCGACCGATGAGGGCCGGCGCGATTTCTGTGGGGCGCAGGGTGGCCACACCCACGCTGAAGGTCACACACAGTTCCAGATTCTCCCAAACGATGGGTTTCTGAGCCAGCTGGGTTTGCAGGCGCTGCATGACTTCGCAAGCGGCTTCGAGTGGCGAGCCAGGCAGCAGCACCAGGAACTCTTCGCCACCGTAGCGCCCGATCAGGTCATTGGTGCGCAGGGTGTCCTGGATGATGTCCACCAGGTGTACCAGCACCTTGTCACCCGCCTGGTGACCGTGCGTGTCGTTGAGGTGCTTGAAGTTGTCGATGTCGATCATGGCCACACACAGAGGCGTGTCGGTGCGGGCGGCGCGGGCGACTTCGCGCTTGAGGGCGTCCTCCAGGCCGCGCCGGTTGAGGGCGCGGGTGAGCTGGTCTTCACGCACCAGGCGGGTGACCAGTTCGAGCTCACTCTTGAGGCGCTCGATGCGCTGCTCGGCAAGGGCCACCTGCTGGCGCGCTGCGGCCATTTCGTTGGTCGTGTGCAGGGCGCGGGTTTCGCGCAGCGCCTCTTCCAGCGTTTCGATGATGTTGTCGATGTTCTTGGTTTGCCGGATTTTGTGCGCGTAGAGCTCGATGCGCTGAAAGTATTCGGCCGCCGTCGACGGGCTCTGGACTGGCGACTTGCCGGCCACCTTGCGCCGGGCAGGCGCCGCGGGAATTGCCAGATGCACTACGTTGTCATTTCTTGCTTGAGCTGCCACTGCCGGTTCCTCCTTGCCTGTCAGTGGATGGCTTTCCATCGACTTCAGGCCAACAAATGGTAACGCCGAGTGCGCCCGGCTTGCGCTCAAACAGAGGGCGAAAACCGCCCCTTTTCCGAATTGCCGGGTATCCTCAATCCGGCTTGGCGGGCTGCCACTGCTTTAGCAGTTCGGAGATCAATTCGGTCCAGACCGGGGCCAGCGCCTCGCCGGTCGGCGCGCCCTGGGCCGCTGGCGCCGACGCGGCAAGCGTTTGGCCACTGACCTCGACATAGCATTGCTGGTAGTTTTCAGGCGTTGGGGCCAGGCCGCGCGACGCCAGCAGGCGCAGGGTATTGCTGACGATATCGGAGGGGATGGCGCTGGCTTTCATCCGCACCGTTGGCGTCTCGGGCTGTGAGTCGATGAGCTTGTTCTTCAGCACGTAATGGGTCAGCTCGGCATTGTTCTTGAGCTGCATTTTTTCGAGCAGACGGGAACGGTAGACGCTGACGGTCTTCACGCTCAGGTGCATCTCGGCGGCAATCTGGGTCAGCGTGCGCCCGGAAGCGATCAGGCGCATGGTTTCGTATTCGCGGTCCGACAGGGTGGTATGGGCGGGTTGGTCGGCCGTGGCAGCGGCATCGGCCAGGGCTTCGGCCGTGGCCGGGCTGATGTAGCGCCGCCCTGTGGCCACCTGGCGTATCGCAGTGACCAGCATGGTCGGCGCGCTTTGCTTGTTCAGGTAGCCCGATGCGCCGGCCTTGATGGCGCGCAGCGCGTAAATCGATTCGGGGTGCAGGGTGAGCATCAGCACCGGCAGCTTCGGCTTTTCAACCTTGAGCAGCTTCAGGGTGTCGATGCCGTTGCGGTCAGGCATGTCGATGTCGAGCAGCACCACATCGAGGCTGTGGTCACGCACAAACTTGAGGGTCTGGGAGCTGCTTTCCGCCTCGCCGACCACTTCCATATCGCCTGCTTCCGAGATGATCTCGGCCAGACCCCGGCGCAGGATGGCGTGGTCGTCGGCAATCAGCACCCGAATCATGCTGACGCTTGGTGCACAGACACCTGGGAACTGACCCGCGGAATGCGCAGCATGACGGTCGTGCCGTTGGGCGTGCGCTCAACGCTGGCCTGGCCACCCAGGCTGCGCGCGCGCTCCTGCATGCCCAGGATGCCGAAGGCCTGCGGCTTGTCGAGATCTCCACTGCCAATGCCGCAACCGTTGTCGTGGACTTGCAGCGTGACGCAGTCCTCCTGCGCATCAAGCTCGACCTCCACCCGCGTGGCATGGGCATGCTTGGCGACATTGGTCAGCGCCTCCTGAAAGGTGCGAAACACCACGCTGCTGTGTTTGCGGTCGAGCTCAATCTCTTCCGTTCCACAGGTCACCTGACACTTGATGTCCATGCGTTTCTCGAACTCGGCTGCGTGCCACTCGACTGCAGCCAGAATGCCCAGATCGAGCATGGCCGGCCGCAGCGAAGTGGCAATGCGGCGCGTGGTGTCGATGGTGGAGTCGACCAGGCCTCCGGTCGTCTGAACCAGTTGCAAGGCCTTGGTGCCGGTCAGCTCGGCGTTCAGGCGGTTCAGCATGATTTTGATAGCGGTCAGGGTGCCGCCCAGCTCATCATGGATCTCGCGTGCGATGTGGCTGCGCTGCTGCTGCTCAACGGTGTCAACGTGCTTGGTCAGGCGCGCCAGTTCCTCATGCGCGCGCCGGGCTTTGATGTCGGCAACCCGGCTGCGCGTGATGTTCAGGATGATGCCGTCCCAACAAGTGGAGGTGTCGGCGCGCCGGCGCACTTTGGAGCGCAGGTCGATCCATTTGATCTCGTTCATTTCGGCGATGTGGATGCGTCCGGTCCAGTTCCAGTCTACTTGCGCCAGAAAGGCCGCCTTGCGGCTTTGCAGGAACAGCGTCATGTCTTCTGGCACCACTCTGCTGCCGATGGCATCGGGGTCTTGCATCAGCAGTTCGGGCGTTGTGTGGAACAGGTCGCGGGCGCCCTCGCTGACGGTGACGAGGGTCGACGTACCGTCGGTTTCGAACTCCATTTCGAACACCATGCCCGGCATGTTGGAGACCGCAGCCTTGAAGCTGGCCAGTGCTTCCTCGAGAGCGAACCGGTCCTGGCGCGCCTTGGCCTGCATCATCGACGCCGCCTCCCGCTCGCCCGCTGGCGCGGACACCACCAGGTCGCAATGCAGCTCTTGCAGGGCCTGCGTCAATCCGGCAGCGCTATCCACGCGCCACAAGGCCGGCGCAAGGCCGTTGCGCTGCAATTCCTGGTCAATCAACTCGGCGACGCGATCCGTGTCTTCGAGCAACAGGATCTTCATCTGCTCTTACTGTCATTGTTTGGCATGCGCACACTATAACGCCCTGCGTCCGACCGCATTGGGCGGGTCATCGGGAACAGAGCGTGTTTTGTCCTTCTGCTCGCGGCATGACGCCGCCAACTGCCTGATATGGTAAGCCCATTGACTTTGGAGAACCACGTAAGTGCGAGGCAACACTGTGCGCAGACGGGCGCTTTTGATCGGAACGGCTTGGACAACGGCGCTAGGGAGCGCTCTTGTCTGGTTCAAGTCCGTCAGCGGCTTGCCGATAGATATGGCGTGGCCAGTGGGTGTCATTGCGCTTGGTTGGGCACTGGTGTTGTGGTACGCGCTGGCTGCTGCAGAGGCGGCGGCTGAAGCCGCCAGGGTGGTCGAACGTGAGACACGCACCATGATCGACGCGCTGGCGCGGGTGATCTGCCTCGAAGTGCAGCGCGCCCGCAGTGAATTGATATTGGGAGACGAACTGCTTGAGCACGCGATTCGTGAGTTGATGGTGGCATTCGAAAGTGTGCGTGATGTGAATGGCGCAGTGATCGCCATGCAGTTTCGTGACGTGGTGGGGCAGAAGCTCGGCCACGTGAGAGGTGAGCTCGATGCGCTGGATCAGTTGATGCGACGAATTGGCGAATCGGGACAGGAGAATTTTGCAGCGCGGGTTCAGGAGTTGCTGCACGAAATGGGGCACAAGAAGGCCAGCAATCCGGCACAACAGCAGCTGATGCATGCCGGCGAAGTGACCTTGTTCTGACATATGAGAAGAACCGAGAAAAGGAAGTCGTGTGACTAAATGCATACTGGCGGTCGATGACTCGCCGTCCATCCGGAGCATGGTGTCTTTTACCCTCAAGAGCGCCGGCTACGAAGTGATTGAGGCCGTGGATGGGGTTGACGCCCTGAACAAGGCCAAGGCCAAGAGCATGGATCTGGTGCTGACCGATCAGAACATGCCGCGCATGGATGGCTTGGCCCTGG
>JBAXOZ010000108.1:0-8649 GCA_037132975.1 Comamonadaceae bacterium | reverse complement strand
CGCCCAGAACACTGGAGCTCTCGCTGTTGACAAAGCCGCTGTAGGCCACGCCGTTGCCGCCGCTGTAGGCTGCGCCGTCGTAGGTCTTGCTGGCGTTGCTGGCAGTTACCGTGAGTGGTGCTTGGGCGATGGTCAAAGTGCCGTTAACCAGATTAGGGAAGTCGTAGTTGGCTGCGCTCAGTCCAGCGTTGCTGGCTGTGATGGTCGCAGTGCCTACGCCAGTTGTAGCTGTTGCTGCCGTGCTGCCAGTGGCAGTGCCAGTCACACCAGCGCTGCTGGCGTTCTCGCTGTTAACGAAGCCGCTGATGGTCTCGCTGAAGGTCGGATTAGCTGCGCCGTAGAGACGCGACTGGTTGTCTGCGGTGACCGTGAGGTGTGCCTTGTTGATCGTCAGCGCACCGTTGGTATACGCGAAGTCGTAGTTGGCCGCCGCCAGGTTGTTAGCCGCTGCTGTGATGGCGACCGTACCGACGCCGGTGGTTGTGGTGGCTGCAGTCGCGAGCGTGGGTGCGCCAGTGATACCAGCAGTGCTGGCGTTCTCGCTGTTGACGTAGCCGGTGATGCTGCTGGTCAGCGTCGGGTTGGCGTCGCCGTAGAGCCGAGTCTTGTCGTCTGCAGTAACAGTCAGGTGGGCTTTAGTGATGGTTCCGATGGTGCCACTGACGGTTGTCGGCAGCGTGTAGTTCGTCAGCGTGGTGCCGCTGTTGGCGCTGTAGTCGCTGCTGGCCAGATTGACGGTGACGGTCTTGCCGGTGCCCGCATTGGCCGTGTCATACGTGCCGCTGGTCTTGGTCACACTGGCGCCTTCGCCTGTGGCAAAGCCGCTCAAGCTGAAATTGCCAGGTGTCAGTGTGGCAGTGGTGTTGCCGTCATAGACCTTGGAAGCGTCGTTGGCAGTTACCGTGAGTGGTGCGGCGTTGATCTGGCCATTGATGCCACTAAAACTGGTGCCCCCTGTCAGGTAATAGTTGGCTGCATCGGTCGAACCCAGGGTCAGGCCAGACAGGGTGTAGCTCTTGTTGGCCGTGGCGCTGGCGTTTTTGTCGGCAAAACTGCCGCTGCCGGTCACCGTCACCACATCGCCGGTTTCCTTGCCGGTGAGACCAATGGTGACACCAGTCATGGCGGTCGTACCATCGTAGGTTTTGCTGACACCGCTGGCGTTAGCCGTCAAGGCTTTGGCGCTGACTTGCTGCGCACCCACCACCACAAGGTTGTTGCTGAAGTTGCTGCTGGTGCCGCCGGTAACGGTGCCGCCAAGCTGGTAACTGCCCGCTTTCAGGAAGCCGCCAGTGCTATTGCTCGGGCTGACCGGTGCCAGAGTGAAAGTCACACCGTCCACGGTGATGCTGTTGCCGTTGGCCGAAGGCGTGGCGGTGGTGACGGTCGATCCGCTCATGTATTGCGCACTGGCCACCGTGTAAGTCGCCGCCGTGCCGTAGCTGGTGGAGGCATCTGTCACCTTCACCAGCAATTGACCCGCTGGTGCGATGGTGTAGCTGCCGGTCTGATGGGTGATGGTGTAGTTGCCTGCCGTGACACCCGTGGGTGTCAGCGTGTAGCTGCCAACCGCATCACCACTGCCATCACCGTTCAAGCCACTGCGGGCAATCACCAGCGTGCCGCCTAAGCCCGCTGTGCCAGAGGTTTCACCGTTTACAAAGCCGCTGTAGCTCACCCCGGCGTAGCCGGCGGTGTCGGTCTGGCCAAAGAAGCGCGCATCGTTGTCGGCTTTCACGCTCAGCGCCGCCTGGTTGATCGTGCCGCTGCCTGAGGTCCAGACCAGACTGTAGTTTGCTGCATCGGCACCGGTCAGGCTGACTGTGCCACGGTCGATGTTGCGGCTGCCAACGTCCTTGCTGCTGAATACTGGCATACCAGCGACGCTGAGTGTGTCACCGGTCTCGACAGCGCCCAGACTGCCGTAACCCGGCACACCTGGCATCCCGACGGTGCCGTCATAGGTCTTGACCACGCCCGTGCTGCCTGCCAACGCCAATGGTTTTGAGGTGATCACCCCGGTGCTGTCCGCTACCGTGATCACGTTGTAGTTGGCACCGCCGTTGGAGTCGTTGACGGTATAGGCAGACACGGTCAGTGATTTGCTGCTACCGGCATTCTTGTCGGCGTAGGTTTCGGCGAGTGCGCTGACCGTGTCGCTGCCCTTGAGCCCGGTCACCGTTGGCGTTGCCGCCGCTGTGCTGCTGCCGTCATAGACCTTGGTATTGCTGGTGGCCGTGATGGTCAGATCGGCCTGGTTGATCACGCCAGCGTTGTTGGCCACTGTGCTGACGCTGTAGTTCGCACCATTGTTGCTGTCGTTGACGGTATAGGCGGACACGTTCAGTGTTTTGCCGCTGCCGGCATTGCCATCGCTATAGGCTTCGGTCAGGCCGGTGATCGTGTCACCAGTTTTGAGTCCGGCGTAGGTCGGGGTGGCGGAGGCAGTCGTGCCAGCATCGTAGGTTTTGCTGTTGGCAGCGGCAGTGATCGTCAGCGCGGCCTGGCTGACGTCGGCGCTCAGACCCGTTTGCTCCACCAGGGTGTAGTTGCCCGCATCGGTGCCGCTAAGGGTGCTGCCCGTGACGGTGACAGGCTTGGCCGTGCCCACATTCTTATTGGCAAATGCACCCGCTGGCGTGCCGCCAATGGTCACGCTGTCACCGCTCAGTGCGGCAACGGTGGCGCTACCGGTAAGCGTGGCCACCGTAGTGCCGTCATAGACTTTGCCAGTGCTGGCCAGCCCGATGACAGCTAGATTCGCCTTGGTGACGTCGGCTGTCAGCCCGGCTTGCGCAACAAGGGTGTAGTTACCCGCATCGGCACCGCCGAGCGTCAATCCGGTGACGCTGACAGCCTTGCCCGTAGCAACATTCTTGTCGGCAAAGCTGCCCGTTGCGCTGCCCCCCAACGTGACGTTGTCACCACTGAGCGCGGCAACCGCAGCGCTGCCGCCAAGCGTTGCAGCGCTGGTGCCGTCGTAGACCTTGTTGCCCGCCGAAAGCCCGCTGAGAGCCAGATCTTTCGGGGTGATGGTGCTGGCGCTGTTGCTCAGGCCCGCGTTGCGGTCGCTGGCGCTGAGGTAGTAATTGCCTGCGGCGCTGCCACTCAGGCTCAAGCCGGTGAAGGTGTAGGTCTTGTTGCCGACACCGGCGCTCTTGTCGGTGAAGGTGCCGGTGCCGGCGATGCTCACATTGCCGGCATCGCCGCTGACGAGGTTGTCGATCGTGGCGGCGGCCGTGGTAGCTGCCGCAGTGCCGTCGTACGTCTTGCTGATCGCATCGGCGCTGGCGCTGATCGCCAGCGGGGCCGTCGCCAAATTACCGTTGGCAAAGGCGACGCTGCTGAAGTTGCTGCCCGCCTGAACTGGTGTCCCGGTCAACCCAATGGCATAGTTGCCTGCACTGGTGCTGGCGGCCGCCAGGTTGAATGTGTAGGTGGTGCCCAGACCGTCTTCGGCCAGCCAGGTGTTGCCGCTGGTGTTGGTGACCGTCAGGGTTCGCAGCTCCGCGCCGGTGCTGGAGTAATACTTGGCGCTGGTGATGGCCAGTGTGGGTGCTGTTCCATAAGTCGTGCTGGCATCGGACACCTGCACCAGCAGCTTGTCGGCAGGCTCGACGGTGAACGTGCCGCTTGCCGGTGTGACGGTGTAGTTGCTGGCGCTGGCGCTGGGCGTGATGGTGTAGCTGCCGGGGGTTTCACCGGCAGCGCGGGTGACGCTGACGTTGCCCAATACGCTGGCATTCTCCCCCGACACAAAACCGCTGTACTTGGCCGTGAGATTCGGGTCCGTATCGTTCAAAACCTTGGCGTTGTCAACGGCGGTCATGGTCAACGCCGCCTTATTGATGGTGCCGCTGGCGGGGGCCAGGGTGACGCTGTAGTTCTTGCCGCCGTTGCCGTCGTTGAGCACATAGCTGTCCGCCACGTTGATGGCAATACCGCTACCTGCGTTCTTGTCGGCAAAGACCTGGGTGAGGTTGGCGATGCTGTCGCCGCTGGCAAGCGCACTGACACTGGGTGTGCCGCTTGACAGCACCGTGCCGTCGTAGGTTTTGGCCGTGTCAGCCAAGGCGCTGAGGGTCAGCGCCTTGGTGGTGATGCTGCCGGTGTAGGTAGGCAATGCGGGCAAGACGTAGTCGCCGCTGTTGGCTACGCCGGCATGTGTGCTATTCACGCTCAGGCCACTGAGTGAAGCCACTTTGCCGGTCTCAACATTCTTGTCGGCGAAGTTGCCAACGATGGTGCCCGGCAGGGTGACGGCATCGCCATTGGCGGTATTACCGATGGTGAAGGTCGGTGCCGTGGAGAAGGTCGCAGTGGTGGTGCCGTCATAGACGCGATCCTGCACGACGCCACCAGAAACCGTAGCGGTCAGCGTTCTGGGTGACACCACCACATTGCTGTTGGCATTGATCGTGACCGTGTGGGTGCCGTCGTTGGCCGTCCAGACTGGCGTGCTGTCAGGCCCCAGCGATGGGAGGAGCCAAAACGCGCCAGTGGAAGAGATCCCGCCAGAGACCGTCAGGGGATAGGTGCCCGCATGGGCTGTTGCGCCGATGCCACTGGAGCTCAGGTGCAGGCTGCCGACAGTAAGCCAACTCGGCTTGGGCGCGGAAAACTCGGCAAATTTCATACCGCCCGTGCTATAGGTGATGGCCGTGTTGTCTGCTGTGGTCAAACTGACGGCATCGCCATAGGTCTTGGCCACATTGGAAGTGCTAATCGTGACCGTATTCGGGTTGTAGCCGGGGTTCTCGCTGGCTTGCACACGGAACACATAGCGATTGCCATTGCCCGCCGCAATATTACCCGGGATGGCCGCTATTTGCCAAGAGCCACTGGGCCCGGCCTCGTGGCCTTGCCAGTAGGTGCCATAGACCGCCTCATTGCCGCTTTTCAGGCCGCCAAATTGGTCGTAGTACACCTGTTGACTCGTGGGGTTGTAGGGGTTGTTGCTCCATATCTGCCAGCGTGAGCCGTTGCCGCCGGTCAGCGTGATGGCATCCGCCCCCGCCTTGTTGATGAAGACACCGGTAGGGTCTGCCATACCAGCGGTCTTGTAGTCACCCGCCACTAAAACTACAGAATTTATATTGCCCGTGTCGGTGGGGTTGTTGCTGGAGACAATCCTGGCGCCGGGATCAAGCCACAGCGCACCGGCCGTGGGGGAGCCACCACCCGCTCCGGCAATAGCGGTCAAGGTGCGAAGATTGGCGCTACCCAGATGCAGATGTCCGGTGCTGGTGATCTGCACATCACGGGCACTCGGGATGCTGACGGTGCCTTGTGCAAAACCGTTGTGCGTATCCGCCAGGGTGATGTCCGTCCCGGCAGTCAGCGACATCGCACCTTGTACGGTTAACCAGCTGTCAACAGAATAGGGACTAGCGTAGTAAAGCGTTTGTGTGATGGCATCAGCAGCTGTGATATTGAGGGTGTTGCTGAGATTCAAGTATTTCAGCAGCACTGCATTCGTGTCACTCATCGTGAAATTCTTCGCGCCCTTAATGCTGATCGCGCCGCCAAAATCGGTACCCGGATAGTTCAGCGTGACATCGCTGGTGCTGCCCACATTGATCGAAGTGGTGCCGCCCACCGTCAGTGCGCCGCTGGACGTGATCGATCCGGGTGCTGAGTTTTCAACATACAAGTTGCCAGTGAGACGGGTGGTGCCCACATTCAGCCCTGAAGAATTGACGATAGTCAGGTCGTTGGCATCACCGCTCAACGCGCTGATCGCATTTTTGGAGTTGATCAATCTCACATTGCGACCGATGGTATTGAGTTTTAGGGCACCGACTGTGATCGAGCCGGTAAACACCATATTATCTTGCGAGATGATTTTGTCAGTCCCAGCCAGCCCTAGTGCCAAGGTGCCACCGACGTTGGACGCTTTCATCGAGTAAGACCATGTAGGACTATTGACGTAGGCTGAGCCCGTGCCCACGGTATAGGCGCGCAAATAACTCGCAGAAAAATCAATGTTGTCCGTGACGCTGCCGATACTGGCCCCGTTATTGATAGCGGAAAGCCACAACGTACCTGCAATAGAGGATCCGGTGCCCAGCGTGATGGTGTTGGTGCCCGTGTCTGCAATGCTACCGGCCTTGAGCAGCAGCGCGCCGCCTGAGACAACGCTAAAGGGACCGGCAATGGTCATCGCACCCGATGTGTTGCCACCTATGGTGAGCAAGCTGTTGCTGGAGCCATTGGCTTTGAATGCCTCTATTTCACTGCCTTGCAGCACCAGTTGGCCTGCGGTCTCGGCAGTGCCGCCAAGCGTGATGCCGCGTGTGATGGTGGCTGGCTGCAGCGTTAACGCGCCTAGCGTGTAAAGCGCATTGTTGCTTGTGTTGCTGCCGAACACCATGTTGTCCGCTGTGATGCTGATGCCGGCTGCGGTCGTCCCGGTTTCCACTTGCACATTGGCATTCTGTGTGTAAGTGCCAGTGCCCACATTGATGTCAATCGCACTGGTACTGGTGCCACCCGCGCTGCTGATATTGCCAGCCACCGTCACGCTGTTGTTGCCATTGTTCAGGCTGACTCCGCCCTTGGCCGTCACATTGCCGATGTTGGATATAGCGTTGGCATAGCTGCCAAGGTTCAGTTTGTCTGTGCTGCCCCCCGCCAGGGTGGCGGTCAGCGTGCCGACTGTCAGCTTGCCGCTTTGGGTCACACTGCCCGCACCGCTGGTGGCGAGCGACAGCGTGCCGCCCACCGTGGATTGACCCAACGCAAAGCCGGTACCCGACTTCAAATACGCGCTGCCGCTGGTGGTGGCCGACACGGTGGCGGCGGCGATGTCGATGGCGGCATTGGTGGTGCTGCCGCCAATGTCGCCGCCCGTTGTCACCAGGTTGACGCTGGCGGCGGTAATGATGTTGGTCGTTGTCGCGCCATCAGTCAAACTGCCGGCCTTGAAATTGACGGCTTTGCCAGCCAGGGCCACAGCAGCACCGAGGGTCATGACCCCGGTACTGCTGTTACCACCGATCGTGATGCTCGGTGCTGCGCTGCCTTTGAGGTAAGCAATTTCGGTCGCGGACAGATCAAAGGTGGAACTCCCGCCCAGGGACATGGCTGTCGTGCTGGTCTTTGGTTGCAACGTGATGGCGCCCGTGGTTTGCAGCGGGTTGCTTCCGGTGTTGGTACCCAGTGCCACGGTGTCGGCGTTGATGCTGATGGCACCGCTGCCCGCCGCAATATCCACATCACCTTGCACATAGTTGTCGGTGGTCAGGCTGATGTTGCCACTGCTGCTGGTGATGCCGCTGGCCAGGTTGATGTCCGAGTGATTGGTGGTGGCCGTGCTGTTGCCCGCAGTGCCGCTGATAGCGATGTCGCCCGTGGTGCTAGTGATGCTGGCGCCTGAGAACGATACCCCGGTGGAATTGGCACTGCCAATGCCGCCTGTGCCGTTCAGGTTCAATGTGCCGCTGATGCTGCTGACCTTGCCGGCGTTCAGTGCGATGCCCACCTCGGTGCCACCGCTTTTGCCAGCGGCGGTACCGGTGATGCTGACGTTTCCGGTGCCGCTTGCCGTGATGGACGGGTAGGTTGCAATGCCGGGTGTGGTCGGGTCATTCAGGTACACCCCATAACCGGTATTGGACGCGGTGACATTGGCACTGCCGTCGCCCCCGGCGCCTGCCGTTCCCAGCACCGTGATACTGCCGCTGCCGCTGCCGCTGGTGGTGATGCTGCTGTTGTCTTCATTCAGGTAGACGCCGTACTGGTTCAAACCCTTGGCGATCACGCCACCCGTGCCCGTGACACTGATATCACCGTTAACAGCCGAAATTTTTCCGCCGCCGGTGAGGTAGACGCCGTGATTGTTGTCAGAGGTATTCACGGCGCTACTGGTGGCACCGCCGCCTGAGCCGGTAACGCTGACCGTGCCTGTGCCGGTTGCAGTGATTGCCGACGAGGAGCCGGCCACATACACACCATAGTTGTTGCCGGGGCTCCCGCCCCCGCCAGTACCCGTGACACTGACTGCGCCGGTACCTGTAATGCTGCTGCCGCCTTCCAGGGAAACGCCCCAGTTGTTGTTGTTTCCTGAGCCGTTGATGCTGCCGGTGCCGCTGATTGTGATGTTGTTACCGATCACCGAGGCCGCATCGTTCATGCGCACGCCTATGCCATAGCCACCACCGGTGGCGTAGCTGCGCCCGCTGATGTTGATGTTGCCGGCCCCGGCATTCAAGCTCGCGTAATCAAGATTCACTGCAAAAACAATCCCACCGCTCTTGGCCTGCCCATCGCCGACTGTGAGTGCTGTTGCGCCGGTGTAAGGTGTCCAGCTTGCCGTCGAAGCGGTGTTGCTGCCGCCAATCCAGATACCGCCACCATTGGTAGAAATAGCGACGCGGGAACTTGTTGCGCCTTCCAGCCGAACGCCGCCATTGTTGTCGTTATTGCTATCTGCCCACAGAATGAGGTTAAGCCGATTCGACGAGGAACTGATACTCGTACCAGCGCCGAAAATGATGGTGCTTTGTGCCTTGAGGGTCAGGGTCGCGTCGCCACCAGCGGTCTTGGCGATAGACACACCGCTGCTGACGATGATGTCAGCTGCCGTGTTCACAACGCTGGTGCCACCATTGAGCGTGACTGCATAAGAGTCCGCGATGGTCTGGTTGA
>JBAXOZ010000107.1:0-8653 GCA_037132975.1 Comamonadaceae bacterium | reverse complement strand
TCCGATTGCGGCCTGCGCTACACGTCCAAAGAACCTGGCTCGCCCTTCCAGGGCATGGCAGGCTCGGGCGAAACACTGAGTTGTATCAAATGCGGCCGACACAAATTGCGCAGAAATGGAACATTCAAGCGCTACCTGAGCTCGCTGATGTTCTTTTGTCTGGACTGCAAGCCGGCCCAAGTCAAGCAGTAGGCAACGCACTGGCGTCGGCCAGGCATTCTTTGTCCCGCTGCGCTGGGGTGCGATTCAATAGCTGATCGAGAATATCGGTCACCTCAAATACCGCTCGATTCTCGATCCGCTTGACCGCAGCACGATAGTCTGGCAAGTTCTGAATCATTTTCAGCACTGCCGAACGAATGGCACGCTGCGAGGGCAGCACCAGCCCAACACCTTGTTCGCGCACCCACACGGCGTTGTAGCGCTCTTGCGGCATGGTCATTCTGTTGTTGAACGTAATGACAGGCAAGCCTAACTGCACCGCCTCACTGAGGCTGCCAGGGCCAGGTTTGCCGATCAGAAAGTCGCCCAGCCGCATATAGAGTTCAATGTCCGATGTAAATCCCATGACGACATGCTTTGCCTGTGTGTCTAGTGCCTCCAGCTGACCCTGCAAAGTACTGTTGTGCCCGCAAAGCAGGATCAATTGCACGTCTGCCAGCATTTTCGCGATGCTCAGCATTTGCGTCGAACCGTGACCACCGAACAGAACAATGCCAATCGGCTGCTGCGGGTCCAGGCCCAGCTTGCGACACTCCTCCTCGCGACTGAAAACGGGTGCACGGTAGAAGGCCGGGCGCAGAATCATGCCTGAGGTGAGGCGGATCTTTTCAGCTGCACAACCAGCCAGGCGGGCTTGAGTTGCCGCATGCTGTGTGCCACAGACCAGGTACTGCGATGGCCCCGCCTCAATCCAGAAGTTGGGGGGATAGTCCGCCATATCGGTCATGACTGTGACAAACGGCGTCTCACCCAGTGCGCCAGCCACCGACTCACACAGCGCTTTGTTGAAGTTCGGCACCAAAGAAACGACGAGATCGGGTTGACTGGAGCGCCAATGCTGCTGGAGTCTGTCGACAACGCTCGCATGACTGAACCGGATCATTCCGTGCAGCAATTTCAGTTCAGTCGCCAGACCGTAGGTCCAGCCGCGCTCCAGCCGCATGTTGTAAATGGATTCCGGCGCGATGCCGGTGAATTTACGAAACGAGTTCTTGGGATCCAGCACCTCCACCAGATTGATCAGACGTACCTGCCAGGGTCGGGTCTGCTCGCGAATCACCTCCTGCAATGCCAAGGCTGCCGAGCGGTGACCGCCACCAAAGTTGAAGTAAACAAGATCAATCGTCTTCATGGCAGGCCCGATCATCACCCCTGCAGATTACAGTTCCGTGAAGGACACCGGTGCCAGCAAAGCATCCGAGAGCGAGTGTCTTGCTCCTGTCATCAAATGTTCGTATTTCCAAGCCAGACTACTTTCCTGCCATTTCAAACTTGGGGAAATCTAGCCATGAAAATTACGGTCATCGGTGCCGGCTATGTGGGTCTGGTAACGGGCACCTGTCTGGCCGAAGTTGGTAATGATGTGATCTGCTTTGACACGGATTCCGAAAAGGTCAGAATGCTGCAGAACGGCGACATACCGATCTACGAGCCGGGCCTCAAGGAGATGATCCGGCATAACGTCAGCGGTGGACGGCTTCACTTTACCGACGACGTCGAAAAGGCCACTCACTTTGGCACCGTCCAGTTCATCGCTGTCGGTACGCCTCCTGCGCAAGATGGCAGCGCCGATGTCAAGTACGTGCTGGAGGCAGCGAGGAACATTGGCAGGTACATGAACGACTACAAGGTTGTGGTTGACAAGAGTACGGTGCCGGTTGGCACCGCCGATGCGGTCGGGGCGCTGATAGCACAGGAACTGGCGTTGCGCGGTGTGAATACCCCGTTCAGCGTTGTCTCGAATCCCGAGTTTCTGAAGGAGGGCGCAGCCATTGACGACTTCATGCGGCCTGGAAGAATCGTGCTGGGTTGCGATGACGAGCAGGCTGCCTTGAATATGCGGGCACTTTATGCGCCTTTCCAGCGGCATCATGACCGCCTGATCCTGATGGACATTCGCAGCGCAGAACTCACCAAATATGCGGCCAACGCGATGTTGGCCACACGCATCAGTTTCATGAACGAGTTGGCCAATCTTGCCGAGAAGCTCGGCGCCGATATTGAACAGGTACGCAAGGGTATCGGCAGCGATCCACGCATCGGCTACGACTTCCTCTATGCGGGTGCCGGCTACGGCGGCTCGTGTTTCCCGAAAGACGTCCGCGCACTCATCAATTCAGCCCGTGATGATGTTGGTATCGAGTTGCAGGTGCTGACAGCGGTCGATGCGGCCAACCAGAAGCAAAAGCATGTTGTGGGTGACAAAGTGAAGGCACGCTTTGGCGCCGAGCTCACCGGCAAGCATTTTGCATTGTGGGGTCTGGCCTTCAAAGCCAATACGGACGATATGCGCGAAGCCAGCAGTCAAACCTTGATCAACGATCTGCTGGCGGCGGGGGCAACGATAACGGCCTACGACCCGGTTGCCATGGCACAAGCCAGAAGTGTCTATCCCGATGCACACGGCTTGAGCTACGCCGCCTCGTCGATGGAAGCGCTGCAGCAGGCCGACGCATTGCTGATCGTGACCGAATGGAAGGAATTCAAAAGCCCTGACTTTCCCGCGATCATGGCGGCGCTGAAGCACCCTGTCGTCTTTGATGGCCGAAACCTGTACGACCCGCACTTGATCCGTGCAATGGGTTTCGAATATTTCGCCATCGGGCGCTAATCCGTGTCAATTCCAAGGAGACCTTACCCATGTCGGCATTTTTCGAACAACTGGCCATCCAGCGCCGGGACGACCACCGCTACTATCACCACAGCCGCGTCAACCAGACCCTGCATCTGATCAGTGCAGTGAGCTTTTTGGTGGCCTATGTATTTCTGTTCATCCAGCCTGCCGTCGCGGCTCTGATCGGTTGGTTGATTTCCATGACCACGCGCCAGTCAGGCCACTTCTTTTTTGAGCCGCGTGGCTACGATCAGGTCAATCAGGTCAGCCACGAATACAAGGAGGAAATCAAAGTGGGTTATAACCTGCGTCGAAAAGTCGTGTTGCTGTCGATCTGGGCTGCTTCACCGCTGCTGCTGCTGCTTGATCCGAGCCTGCTGGGTCTGTTGGCGATCGACACCAGCATGACTGGCTTCATCCATCACACCGGTCTGATCTGGTTGGCCCTGGGCATTGCAGGTCTGGCATTTCGGACCATTCACCTCTTCTTTATCAGGGACTTCATGTCGGGGCTGGTGTGGATGACGAAGATCCTGACCGATCCGTTCAATGACATTGTTCTGTACTACAGATCGCCGTTCGCGCTGTTGCGCGGTGAATGGCTCGATCCGCGACAAGAAACCAGTCCGCTTTGATGCAACGGCGCCAGACCTTCAAACTAAAGGCGTGCCTGCAGAAGCTCAAGAAGAATGCGGCGCTTGATGGACTTGTTGGTGGTGGCCGGGTCACACAACCACCAACCATCGCCTCGCATTTTTTGAGCAGCCCTGACAAAACGGGTGGCAACTTCGTCAAAGTCCTGTTGTGTGTAGTTCAGACTGAAGATGATTCGTCCGGTCCCGACCCAGCTCAGTGCCAGACCTTCGAGTCGAAGGTAATACTGAAACAGCCAGTTATAGCAGGCGGGTTGCGTGTACAGCACCGTCCAGATCGAAGACAGATTGGCGACCTGCACCGGCACTTTGGATTCAAGCAGCAGCCGATTGAGCGTCCGTGCCCTTTGATTCCAGGTTTCATCCAGATCGACGTAAAGACTGCGAATTTCGACACTGTCGAGTTGTTTGAGGAAGACGTGCATGGCACCCATGACATAGGGATGGGCATTGAAGGTCCCCCGGGCAAAGCAGATATCTGCTGGCACCGCATCGCTGTAGCGCTTCATCCAGCCGCTCTTGCCACACAAAACACCCACTGGCAGACCTCCGCCAAGCGTCTTGCCGTAGGTCACCATGTCAGCGCGCACACCAAAGTACTCCTGGGCACCGCCCGGAGCCAGCCGAAACCCGACAAACACCTCATCAAAAATCAAGGCGATGTACTTCTCATCGCAGATTTGACGCAACTCTTTCAACCACACGACGTAAGCTGTCCGGGAAAATCCGGCGCGGCGCGAACTGTCGAGCAGGGCGGAATCGCTGTGCGCGGCAGCGTTGGGGTGCAGTGCTTGCAAGGGATTCACCAGCACGCAGGCAATGTCGTTGCGGTGCCGCAGCACCCGCAAAGTGGCGGCGCTCATTTCGGCCAGAGTGAAGGTATCACGGGCCGCAACCGGGTTGCCAATGCCGGGCTGCACATCACCCCACCAACCATGGTAAGAGCCACAAAACCGCAGCACCTTGTCTCGCTTGCTGTGATAACGCGCCAGTCGCACGGCCTGCATGACAGCTTCGGTACCGGACATGTGAAAGCTGATTTCATCCATGCCGGAGATACGCTTCAAGCGTGCCACGTTGTCAGCGACCACAGGGTGATAGGAGCCCAGGACCGGTCCCAGTGCCCGCACCCTATCGGCCCCCTGATCAATGCATTCTTTGTAGAAGTCATTGCCGAAGAGGTTGACGCCGTAGGAGCCGGTCAGGTCGTAGCAGCAGTTGTCATCAAGATCCGTCAACGTGACGCCTGCACTGGAATTGGAAAAGGAACCCGCCTTCAGTTGCTCGCCCACGAGTTGTCGGAACTGGAACGGGATTCGGTAGGCATTGATGAACTGCAGGTCCGACAGACCGCTCGCGACTTCAAGACTGGCTTGTCGGCCTTTACTGAAGCGCAGCGCATATTGCGCGACCAATGCGCCAAACGCCCGCTTGCGATCATCAACCACCGAAGGCGTCGCACCATCGAGTTCAAACGCAGCCCCTGCCTGGTAGCTGTAGACTCGAAGCCAGCCCGAAATGCGCTTCGCAATTCTTGGATGTCCAGCCAGCGAACGATGTTTGGCGAGCGAGAGTTCCACGCGATGGCGCAGGCGACTCGCCACCAGCAATAGGATGGCCGCACCGAGCGCGCTCAGCAACAGCGGATGGAGTCCGTTCAAATCAGTCACACCGAGTACCTTCCAATTGAAGTCCAAAACACCATCCAGTCACGCGAGCCTGCGTCAGACCATTCAGAATCTCCTGCACCAGGAAGACATCAACTTTCTGCTGACGAATCGCCTGCCCCGGCGCTGGCTCACCCAATGGATGGGGCGCTTTAGCAAGATTGAAACGCCGTGGCTGCGCGACCTGTCCATCCGTGTCTGGGCTTTCTTCTCTGAGCTTGATCTGAGCGAGGCCAAGAAGACCACATTTCGCAGCATGCACGACTGCTTCACACGCGAGCTCAAGGACGGTGCCAGACCGGTTGACATCGATCCGCTGGTGCTGGCAAGCCCGGTCGATGCCATCGTCGGGGCGCACGGCCCGATTCGGGGAACCCAGGTCTTTCAGGCCAAGGGCTTCCCCTACACGCTCGAAGATTTGCTTGGACCTGATGAGAACGTGCAGGACTGGCAGGACGGCTATTTCGCGACCCTGCGCCTGACCTCCAGCATGTACCACCGGTTTCATGCTCCCGCTGACTGCACCGTCGAGCACGTTCGGTATTTCTCTGGAGATACCTGGAATGTGAATCCGATCGCCTTGCGACGGGTCGAGCAACTGTTTTGCAAGAACGAGCGGGCTTTCATTCGGACGCGCTGCGGCGGCGTCGGGCCCTGCCAGGGGCAAGCCGTCGCATTGGTGCCGGTGGCTGCCATCCTGGTAGCGAGCATTCGACTGCATTTTCTTGATGTCTTGTTTCACTTGCGCTATTCCGGACGCAGAACCTTCGACTGCCATGCCACGTTCTCCAGGGGACAGGAAATGGGGTGGTTTCAGCATGGCTCCACCGTGATCGTGTTGGCAGCAAAAGGCTTCGTACTGCGTGACGGCTTGCAACAGGGGTCAACGATACGCATGGGCCAGGCGCTCATGCGTTGGACTGCTTGACCAGGACACGACTTGCCACTAACGCGGCACCCGCGTGCTGCTGGCCATGGCGTTGGATGACGTCCGAGAGAACCTCGACAAACCGGTCGTAAATGACATCCCAGTTCAAATGGGCCACACTCGCCGCCGCATGGCGTCGAACCGTACTTAGCCGTTGCCGGTTGAGTGCCAGACTGAGTGCCGCTTCGACGAAATCCAGTTGCGCGCTGCCAGCAACCAATACGCCGTTCTGCTCCGTCGTGATCAATTCATGCGCTGCCGCACGGTCATAGGACACAAGCGCCAGGCCACTGGCCAGCGCCTCCGGCACCACGTTGCCAAAGGTCTCCGTCAGACTGGGGAACAGGAACATGTCCCCTGATGCGTAATGGGCTGCCAGTGCTTCACCTTCCTGAACCCCCGCATAGATCGCGGACGGACAGGTTTCCTGCAAGGTCTTGCGCTCAGGTCCATCGCCGACGATGACCAGTTTTGCACGCGGCAAGCGAAACTCGATGGCCTTGAATGCGGCGATCACGACGCCAATATTTTTTTCCTTGGCCAGTCGGCCCACATTCATGATGACCAGATCATCAACGCCCACACCCCAACGTTCGCGCAAGTCAGTGGAACGCTTGTCAGGAGAAAACTGCCTGACTTCCACGCCCCGCGACAGCAGCGTTACATGGTCAAAAGCCAATGCCTGCAAATCCTGCAACATGGCCTTGGTCGGCACCATGGTGGCCAGCGTGCGATTGTGCAGTCTGCGAAGATAGCCCTCGATCAGATTCCTGAACACGCCAACGCCGTAGTAGCGCGAGTAACTTTGAAAGTTGGTATGAAACGAACTGCTGACCGGCAACTGCAGTTCATGCGCGGCGGCGACCGCAGACCAGCCCAAGGGTCCCTCGGTGACGACATGCACGATATCGGGTCGTCTTTGCTGCCAAAGTTTCACGAGTTTGCTGCGGGAAGGAAACCCGAGGCGCAATTCCGGATAGCTTGGAACCGGCATGCCGCGAAACAAGACCTGCTCCAGAGCGCCTTCAGATGGCGGGTCCTTTTCCTCAAATTGGCGTGGTCGCATCAGTTGGACGACATGTCCACGCACCAACAAACCCGACACAATCCGGCCTAAAGTCATGGCCACGCCATTGACTTCGGGGGCAAAGGTCTCGCTGACTATCGCCACACGAAGGCGTGCTGCCTTAGCCCCATGGGACTTTGATGTAACTGCTTCCAGATCATGCATGCCGCTGAGGCTACCGATCAAAAGCAACAGTTTGATGATTGTTTTTTGACAGTTTCAAGACGGATCGCGCGACGCAAGGCTCAATGGCATTGCAGCGCCAGTTTGCTTACCGGCAACCGGCGTTGCACGAACCACACGAGCGCCATGGTGGAGGTAATAAGCACTCCAAAGCAAATGATCAGAGCCCGAAGCGGTATCTGGTTCGCGGTAGCCGCAGCGTAGAGCGCCAACATCACCAATATGCCGCCGTTCTCATTGAACCCCTGCACCGCAATCGAGCGCCCGGCAGTCAGCAAGTTATGTCCCCGGTGTTGCAGCAAGGCATTCATCGGCACCACAAAATAGCTGGCGAGGGTGCCCACGGCCAGGAGCAGCATGCAGGCCCAAGGCACTGACTCGACAGCGAGCATCAGCGGCACCAGCAGTCCGATCATGACACCTATGGGAAGCAACTTGATGGCATCCGATAGCTTGACATAGCGACTCGCAAGAACGGCACCGCCAACCACTCCCAATGCGGTCACGCCCTGCAGGTACGCCGACTGTGCCAGCGGCAAACCCAGGGATTCGTTGGCCCAGCGCAAGACAATCAGTTGTAGCGTTGCACCCACACCCCAGAGCAGGGTGGTGATCGCCATCGAAAGACCGCCCAGCGGATCCGTCCACAAAATTCTGTTCTCCTGGAAAAATCGGCGAACCATCCGGATCGGATGGATCGAATGGCTTGCATAGCGAGCACCACTGTCCGCTATGCCAAGATTCAGCATGGCTGCCACCCCATACAGGGCCAGCAGAATGAACATGCCGGCCAACAATCCGGTACTCGTCAGTGGCAACAAATCAAACCACCGAGGCAAAGCAAGCGTCAGCAACACAGGGCTGATCAGGAGACCTCCCAGCGCGGTACCCAACACGACCGCCGACACCGTGACTCCCTCAAAGAAACCGTTGGCCCGCACCAGTTGCGAAGCCGGCAGCAATTCTGTAATCAATCCATATTTGGCAGGCGCATAGATGGCGGCCGCCAAACCGGCCAGGGCCAGCGCCAAAGTGGGGTCGCTGCCCATCAGCAAGCCGAAGATCGCAACGGCCTTCAGGAAATTGGCCAACAACATGACCCGACCTTTGGGCAAGTAATCTGCCAAGGGTCCGACAAAAGGCGCCAGCAGGACATAGCAGAAGGTCAGACTGAGTTTGAGCACCGGGATGATCCAGGCCTGCGCATGTAGCTCAATGACACGTGCAATCGCCACGATCAGCAGTGCGTTGTCAGCAACGGTTGAAATGAACTGAACTGCGATGAGTAGAAAGAAAGTGCGGGACTGAGGAGTCTGTGCA
>JBAXOZ010000106.1:0-8750 GCA_037132975.1 Comamonadaceae bacterium | reverse complement strand
GTGGTGCTGAACAACCTGTACAAGCAGACGCAATTGCAGGACACCTTTGGCATGAACATGGTGGCACTGATCAATGGTCAGCCCAAGCTGTGCAATCTCAAGGATCTGATTGAGGTCTTTCTGGAACACCGCCGCGAAGTGGTCACAAGGCGCACCATCTTCAACCTGCGCAAGGCGCGCGAGCGCGGCCACGTGCTCGAGGGGCTGGCCGTGGCGCTGGCCAATATCGACGACTTCATCGCCATCATCCGCAACGCGCCAACGCCGCCGGTGGCCAAGGTCGAGTTGATGGCCAAGCCCTGGGACAGCAAGCTGGTGCGCGAGATGCTGACGCGCAGCCGCGCTGACGGTGGCACCGTCAACGCCGACGACTACCGCCCGGACGGTCTTGAGAAGGCCTACGGCATGGGGCAAGACGGTTTGTATCGACTGTCCGAGACGCAGGCGCAGGAAATTCTGCAGATGCGGCTGCAACGCCTCACCGGCTTGGAGCAGGACAAGATCGTCGCCGAATACAAAGAGGTGATGGCTGAGATTGACGACCTGCTCGACATTCTTGCCCGTCCCGAACGGGTCTCGATCATCATCAGCGAAGAGCTCAGCGCCATCAAGTCCGAGTTTGGCCAGACCAAGCTGGGCGCCCGGCGCAGCCTGGTGGAATACAGCTCGTTTGACCTCAGCACCGAAGACCTGATCACGCCGACCGACATGGTGGTCACGCTATCGCACAGTGGCTATATCAAGAGCCAGCCACTGAGTGAATACCGGGCGCAAAAACGCGGTGGTCGGGGCAAGCAGGCCACTGCCACCAAGGAAGATGATTGGGTGGACCAGCTCTTTATTGCCAACACGCACGACTACATTCTGTGCTTCAGCAACCGCGGGCGTCTGTACTGGCTCAAGGTCTGGGAAGTGCCACAGGGCTCGCGCGGTTCGCGTGGCCGACCGATCGTCAACATGTTCCCGCTGGCAGAGGGCGAGAAGATCAACGTTGTCTTGCCACTGACGGGCGACAAGCGCAGTTTCCCGGCCAGCCAGTACGTGTTCATGGCGACCTCCATGGGTACCGTCAAGAAGACGGCTCTCGATGAATTCAACAACCCGCGCAAGGGCGGCATCATTGCCGTCAACCTTGACGATGGCGACTACCTGATCGGTGCCGCCCTGACCGATGGGCAGCACGATGTGATGCTCTTCAGCGATGGCGGCAAGGCGGTGCGCTTTGATGAAAACGATGTACGCCCGCTAGGTCGCAATGCCCGCGGCGTGCGCGGCATGACGCTCGAAGAAGGCCAAAGCGTGATTGCCATGCTGGTGGCTGAAGACGAGCAGCAAAGCGTGCTGACGGCGACGCAGAACGGCTTTGGCAAGCGCACCAACATCACCGAATACACACGCCACGGCCGTGGCACCAAGGGCATGATCGCCATCACGCAGTCGGAGCGCAACGGCAAGGTGGTTGCAGCCACGCTGGTACGCGCCGACGACGAGATCATGCTGATCACCGACAAGGGGGTGCTGGTGCGCACACGGGTCAGCGAGATTCGCGAACTCGGTCGTGCCACGCAGGGCGTCACCTTGATTGGCCTGGACGAGGGCTCCAAACTCAGCGGCTTGCAGCGCATCGTCGAGAACGACGCCAACCCGCTGACCGATGACGTAGCGGCTGACGATGAAGCGCCCCTATAACTTTTCTGCCGGGCCGGCGGCGATGCCGCAGGAGGTGCTCGTGCAGGCGGCGGCTGAAATGCTCGACTGGCATGGCAGCGGCATGAGCGTGATGGAGATGAGCCATCGCGGCAAGGAGTTCGTCTCGATCTACGAACAGGCGCAAGCAGACCTGCGCGAACTGCTGGCGGTGCCGGAACAGTTCAGGATTTTGTTCATGCAGGGCGGCGGTCTGGCTGAGAACGCCATCGTTCCGCTGAATCTCTCGCGCGCTGGCACAGTGGACTTTGTGGTGACCGGTAGCTGGAGCCAGAAGTCACAACAGGAGGCGGCCCGCTATTGCACGGCCAATCTTGCTGCCAGTAACCAGGCAGACGGACACACCACACTGCCGACGCCGCAAAACTGGCGCCTGAGCAAGAACGCCGGCTACCTGCATCTGTGCAGCAATGAAACCATTCACGGTGTTGAATGGCATGAACTACCCGACCTCAAGGCCATCGGCTATGCCAGCCCGTTGGTGGTTGACTGTTCGTCGCATGTCGCATCACGACCCATGGACTGGAGCCGCATCGGCCTGGCGTTTGCCGGCGCCCAAAAAAACCTGGGGCCGGCGGGTCTGACGCTGGTGGTTGTCCGTGAGGACCTGCTGGACCGTGCCCTGCCGATTTGCCCGAGCGCTTTCAACTACAGGACGGTGGCCGAGAATCAGTCGATGTTCAACACGCCGCCGACTTACGCCATTTATGTGGCAGGGCTGGTTTTCCAATGGCTCAAGCAGCAGGGTGGCGTGGCCGCCATGGAACAACGCAACCAGTCCAAGGCTGCCCTGCTGTACGGCGCCATCGATGATTCGCAGTTGTATTACAACAAAGTGGACCGTGATTGCCGTTCACGCATGAATGTGCCCTTCTTTCTGCGCGATGAGAGCCTGAACGATGCCTTTCTGAGTGGCGCGCGGGAGCACGGTTTGCTACAGCTCAAGGGACACAAGTCGGTTGGCGGTATGCGCGCCAGCATCTACAACGCCATGCCGATCGAGGGCGTGCAGGCGCTGGTCAGTTACATGTTGGAATTTCAACAAAGCAAGGCCTGAGCCATGACAGCACCTACCCCTGCCCTGCCAAGCCTGCCGGAACTGCGCGTCCAGATTGATGCCATTGACCAGCAGTTGCTGACCTTGCTCAACAGCCGTGCGCTCGTTGCCGAAAAAGTTGGGGAAGTAAAGAAGCGCGAAGGTACCGCATTTTTCAGACCGGACCGGGTGGCGCAAGTCATAGAAAAAATCCAGCTAACCAATCCGGGGCCTCTGAAAGGTCCGCATGTGGCGGCGATTTGGCGCGAAATCATGTCGTCCTGTCTGGCACTCGAAGCACCGCAGCGTGTTGCGGTGCTGGGGCCGGCTGGCACGTTCTGCGAGCAGGCGGCGATCGAGTTTTTTGGCGGTGCGGCAGAGCTGATTTACTGTGCCAACTTTGACGAGGTGTTTCACGCCACGGCAGCAGGCAGCGCGCATTACGGCGTGGTGGGCGTCGAGAACTCGACCGAGGGCATGGTCACGCGCTCACTTGACCTGTTTCTGCAATCCCCGACCCATGTGATCGGCGAAGTGACGCTCCTGATTCGGCACAACCTGCTGCGCCTGGAAAATTCCGTGGACGGCATTGAAGCGGTGCTGGCCCATCCGCTGGCGTTGGCACAGTGCCAGGCCTGGCTGTCCAAGCATTTGCCGCACGCCGAGCGCAGACCGGTTTCGAGCAACGCCGAGGGCGCCCGCCTGGCCGCCACCAACCCGGCCTGGGCCGGTCTGGCCAGTGAGCGCGCAGCCACTCAGTTTGGTTTGCACATTGCAGCCCATGCGATCCAGGACGAGGCCTACAACCGCACGCGCTTTGCCATCATCTGTTTGCCACAAACGGTGGGAACACCGCCGCCTTCAGGCAAGGACTGCACGAGCCTGATTGTGTCGGTACCGAACCGGCCTGGCGCCGTGCACGATTTGCTGGTGCCGCTGAAGACGCACGGCGTGTCGATGACGCGTTTTGAATCACGCCCGGCGCGCACCGGGCAGTGGGAATACTATTTCTATATTGACGTTGAGGGTCACCCCTCACAGCCTCACGTGGCCGCAGCGCTGGCGGACCTGCAAAAACTTTCTGCCTTTTACAAACTTCTGGGCAGTTATCCGGTAGCCGAATAATGTTTGAGCAACTTGGCGTCATTGGTTGTGGCTTGATGGGCGGCTCGTTCGCACTGGCCCTCAAACGCGCCGGCCTGGTCAAGCGTGTGGTCGGTTACAACAAGTCGATGCAGAGCACCGAGCACGCGCGCGAACTCGGGGTGATTGATCTGGCTGCCACGTCCGCGCAGCAGGCCGTGACCGGCGCCGATATCGTGCTGCTGGCGGTACCCGTGGCAGCGACGGAATCGACGCTCAAGTCGATCCAGCACCTGGTAACACCCGAGATGCTGATCATGGATGTCGGCTCGACCAAGCGCGATGTGATCGACGCTGGCCGCAAGGCCTTGCGCGAACAAATCGGATCGTTCGTGCCAGCGCACCCGGTGGCAGGCCGCGAAGTCTCCGGCGCTGAGAATGCCGACGCCGACCTGTACCACGGCAAGCAGGTGATCCTGACGCCGATTGAACGCACGCTGCCAGCGCAGTTGCAAAAGGCGTTTGACGTGTGGACCGCACTGGGCAGTCGCGTTGTCAAGATGTCGCCGGAATCGCATGACGCGGCCTTTGCCGCCGTCAGTCATTTGCCACATCTGCTTTCGTTTGCGCTCATGAATGCAGTGTCTGGACAGCCCCAAGGGAAGGAATACCTGTCGCTCGCCGGGCCAGGCTTTCGCGATTTTTCACGAATCGCCGCTAGCGACGCCAAGATGTGGCGCGACATCATGCTGTCGAACCACGAAGAGTTGCTCTCCCAGCTAAAGATTTTTCAACACAGCCTGCAAGCACTGGAATTGATGATTTCCAGCGGCAATGGCGAGGCCCTGGAGGGCCTGATTGATCGCGCCAGCCTGAGCCGTGCCAAGTGGCGCATGGGACAGCCCCCGAAATAATGTTCTCGACCGCGTTTCTTGACATTCCGCATTTGACGTCGGCCGGGGGCACCGTCGCGCTGCCAGGCTCCAAGAGCATTTCCAACCGGGTGCTTCTGTTGTCTGCCCTGAGCCAAGGCAGCACGACCCTGCACGATCTGCTCGACTCGGACGACACCCGCGTCATGCTCGACGCCTTGCGTGCGCTGGGCTGTGGCGTGCATCAGAGTGGCACCAGCACCCGGATCGACGGTTTGGCTGGCGCACCCCGCAATACCGCGGCCCATTTGTTCATGGGCAACGCCGGCACCGCGATCCGCCCGCTCGCCGCTGCCCTGGCGGTCATGGGCGGCGACTTTGAATTGCGCGGTGTGCCTCGCATGCACGAGCGGCCCATTGGCGATCTGGTCGACGCGCTGCGCCAACTCGGCTGCCAGATTGACTACCTGGGACAAGCAGGTTACCCGCCGCTGCGCATTGGCAAACCAAGCCTGTCGCTGCGGCAGCCGATCCGGGTTCGGGGCGATGTGTCAAGCCAGTTTCTGACGGCGCTGCTGATGGCCTTACCCTTGGCCGCATCCAGCCAGGAGATCCGGATTGAAGTGGTGGGCGAGTTGATCTCGCGCCCCTACATCGAGATCACACTCAAGCTGCTGGCACGCTTTGGCATCAACGTGGTGCGCGATGGCTGGCAAAGCTTCACGATTGCAGCTGGCAGCCAGTTCAAGTCCCCGGGCGTGCTGTATGTAGAGGCGGATGCCTCGTCGGCCAGCTATTTTGTTGCGCTGGGTGCACTGGCGCAGCCCGGCGCGCAGCACAACTGCCTGCGCATCGAGGGCGTTGGTGCCGACTCGATTCAGGGTGACATCCGTTTCGTCGAAGCGGCACGGATGATGGGGGCCCACGTGCTCAGTGGTCCGAACTGGCTGGAGATCTCGCGCGGTCAGTGGCCGCTCAAGGCGATCGAGCTGGACTGCAATCACATCCCGGATGCGGCCATGACGCTGGCCATCATGGCCTTGTATGCGCAGGGCACGACCACTTTGCGCAACATCGCGAGTTGGCGGGTCAAGGAAACCGACCGTCTGGCCGCCATGGCTTGCGAGTTGCGCAAGCTCGGTGCCTTGGTGCAGGAAGGCCCGGATTTCATCAGCATTACCGCCCCTGCCTGCGCCACAGACTGGAAGTCTGCCAGCATCCAGACCTACGATGATCACCGCATGGCGATGTGTTTTGCGCTGGCGGCCTTCAATCCGGCCACTCTGCCAGTACGCATAGCGGACCCCAAATGCGTTGCCAAGACCTTTCCCGATTACTTTGAAGCGCTTTTTTCGGTGGTGCAGACCAGCGCCACAGCCATCCCTGTCATTTGCGTCGATGGTCCCAGTGCCTCCGGCAAGGGCACGCTCGCTGCAGCACTGGCCAGCCGCCTGGGCTACCACCTGCTGGACTCGGGCTCACTCTACCGCATCAGCGCGCTGGCCGCAGCGCAGGCCGGTCTGACGCTCGACACCACGCATGAGCGGGCGATTGCCGACCTGGTGAAGGGTTTGGCGATTCAGTTTGCAGCCGACCGCGTACTCCTGAACGGCGTCGACATCAGCGAAGCGATTCGCAGCGAAGAAGCCGGCATGAACGCCTCCCTGGTGTCGGCGTTGCCGCAGGTTCGACTCGCCTTGGTCGCCCTGCAGCATGGCTTCAGGCAGCTGCCGGGACTGATTGCGGATGGCCGTGACATGGGCACAGTGATCTTCCCGGACTCCAAGCTCAAAGTGTTTTTGACGGCGAGCGCCGAGCAGCGCGCCCAGAGGCGCCATAAACAATTGATTTCAAAGGGAATTTCGGCTACACTCGCTTCCCTTTGCGCTGATTTACAGGCGCGTGATGCGCGGGATTCTTCCCGCAGCGTGGCGCCTCTGAAAGCGGCGCAAGACGCCCGGTTGCTGGACAACTCAAACTTGACGATTGAAGAATCCGTTGAGCTCGTGTTGAACTGGTGGCAGGACACGCAGGCTTTCGAAGCAGTTTGAGAGCTTGCACCGGTCCACACAGGCCCTATCGCGCAGCACCTTGCGCACTGCTTGTGTGGTTCTAAAACTGAACCGCGGATAAAACCGCAAATTAACCTGCGGTTAATGCCGCATCAAAAAAATGTCAGAATCTTTTGCCGCCCTGTTTGAAGAATCCCTGCAACGCACCGAGATGCGTCCGGGTGAAGTTATTACTGCTGAAGTGATTCGCATCGAACACAGTTTTGTTGTTGTCAATGCTGGCCTCAAATCCGAAGCCTATGTGCCGCTCGAAGAATTCAAGAGCGACAAGGGCGAAATCGAAGTCCAGGTCGGCGACTTCGTATCGGTTGCCATTGGCTCGATCGAAAACGGCTACGGTGACACGATCCTGAGCCGTGATACGGCCAAGCGTCTGGCGTCCTGGATGAGCCTGGAAAAAGCACTGGAAACCGGCGAGTTCGTCACCGGCACCACCAGCGGCAAAGTCAAGGGCGGCCTCACTGTGCTGGTCAACGGCATCCGCGCCTTCCTGCCGGGTTCGCTGGTTGACACCCGCCCGACCAAAGACCTGTCACCCTACGAAAACAAGACGCTCGAATTCAAGGTGATCAAGCTCGACCGCAAGCGCAACAACGTGGTGCTGTCGCGCCGCGCTGTGGTCGAAGCCAGCATGGGCGAAGAGCGCGCCAAACTGATGAACACCCTCAAGGAAGGTTCCATCGTTCAAGGTGTTGTCAAGAACATCACCGAATACGGCGCCTTCGTTGACCTCGGTGGTATTGACGGTCTGCTGCACATTACCGACATGGCCTGGCGCCGTGTGCGTCACCCCAGTGAAGTGGTGACCGCGGGTCAGGAAATCACGGCCAAGATCCTGAAGTTTGATACCGAAAAGAACCGCGTCTCGCTGGGTCTCAAGCAGATGGGTGACGATCCCTGGATGGGCGTCAACCGTCGTTACCCGCAAGGCACACGCATGTTCGGCAAGATCACCAACATCGCTGACTACGGCGCTTTTGTGGAACTCGAGCCTGGCATTGAGGGTCTGGTGCACGTCAGCGAAATGGACTGGACCAACAAGAACGTGGCCCCCAGCAAGATCGTTGCCCTGGGTGATGAAGTTGAAGTGATGGTTCTGGAAATCGACGAAGACAAGCGTCGCATCTCTTTGGGCATGAAGCAGTGCAAGGCCAATCCCTGGCAGGAATTTGCACAGAACACCAAGCGTGGTGACCGCGTCAAGGGCCCGATCAAGTCGATCACCGACTTCGGCGTGTTTGTCGGTCTTGCCGCTGGTATCGATGGTCTGGTGCACCTGTCCGATCTGTCCTGGAACGAAGCCGGCGAAGCCGCTGTGCGCGAGTACAAAAAGGGTCAGGAAGTCGAAGCCCTGGTGCTGGCCGTGGATGTGGACCGCGAACGCATCTCGCTGGGCATCAAGCAGCTGGACTCCGATCCCTTCACGACTTTCGCCACCATCAACGACAAGGGCCAGGTTGTCACCGGCAAGGTCAAGACCGTTGACGCCAGAGGCGCTGAAATCGATCTGGGCGATGACATCATCGGCTACCTGCGTGCCAGCGAAATCTCGCGCGACCGCGTCGAGGATGCGCGCAATGTGCTCAAGGAAGGTGATGAAGTCACCGCCGTGGTCGTTAACGTGGACCGCAAGGCGCGCAACATTCAGTTGTCGATCAAGGCCAAGGACGCAGCCGATCAGAACGAAGCCATGGCCACCTTGAGCCAGGCCTCGGCACGCGAAAATGCGGGCACCACGAGCCTGGGCGCTTTGCTGCGCGCCAAACTCGACAACAACGAAAAGTAGAGAGAAGACTGTCATGCCGGACTTGCTCCGGCATCCATGCTGCGAAATGCCTGCAAAGGCATCGCAACATGGATTGCGGCTCAAGGCCGCAATGACAACTTCGACTATTGGCAACTATCAGAAATGACTCGCTCCGACCTGGTCGAAGAACTCGCTGCCAGATTTGGCCAGCTGACGCACCGCGATGCAGAATT
>JBAXOZ010000105.1:0-8784 GCA_037132975.1 Comamonadaceae bacterium | reverse complement strand
CGCCCGGCCCGGAGGTTGCGCTCGATCAGGTCGTAGGCGGCGTTGTACTGGCGCGGAAAATCGACCCGCGGCGGCTGGCTGCTGCGATCAACGCTGCTGAGTTCAGGCATGGTATTTCCTCTCGCTGCGCTCCACGCGCTCCTGCAAGGTAGCCCAGCCATCGTCAATTTCGGCTTGCAGTGTTTCGATGTCGGTGCTGTTCAGGTTGCGGTAGCGACGCTGCAGTCCCAGGTAGTCGGCGACCGGCCGCGTCTTCGTTGTGTGATTGAGCGTGTAGCGGTCGCCATCCTCCACTTCATACAGCGGGAAGGCACCGGACTCGACTGCGTAACGTGCGGTGGCCAAACCTGCGTCGTCGGCCACACCCCAGCCGTCCATGCAGGGAATCAGCAGCGTGATGATGCGGGTGCCGCGCATGCCCTTGGCCTTTTCGATCTTGCGCAGCAGGTCCGGCAGATGACCGGCGCTGGCGGTGGCCACATAGGGCACACGGTGCGCCGCCATGATCTCGGTCAGGTTCTTCTTGCGCGAAGTCTTGCCTGCCGGTGTGGAGCCGGTGCGCGCAAAGTGCGGTGTCGAGGAAGACTTCTGGGCGCCGGTGTTCATGTAGCCCTCGTTGTCGAGGCAAAAATAGATGAAGTCCTCGTTGCGCTCGGCGGCCGACGAGAGGCACTGAAAACCGATGTCGTAAGTACCGCCGTCGCCCGCCAGCACAATCACCTGGGTATCGTGCTTGCCCTGGGCGTCCAGCGCACGGCGCAAGCCGGTGGCAGCAGCGGCACTGGCCTCCAGCGTCGGCTGGTACACCGGGATGCGCAGCGAACTGAAGGGCTGCGGCCCGGCGATGATGGCCATGCAGGAAGGCGGAATCACCGCCATCGTTTTGGGACCCATCGCCGTCAGGATGTGGCGCGCCGACAGGGCATCAATACACCCCGGGCAGGCGGCGTGCCCGGAGCACAGCATCGCTTCCTGATTGGCTTGTTCTATTTTGATCATGTGTTCACCTCACCCACTGCGAATCGCTCTGCACTTCGCTCTGACCGACCTGCGCAACAAACTCAGCGATCTTTTTCGGCGAAACGTTGACACCACCAACACCAGCCAGCAAGCCATGGATGCGCGGTGTCACCGCGCTGCCGTAAAGCGCGGAGCGCAGTTCCTGGTGCAACACACCGCCGTAACCCGGCGAGTAATTGCGGTCCAGCACGATCACATCATCGAACCCTGCCAGGGCTTCGCGCAGGCCGGCTGCTGGCAATGGCCGAAACAGCCGGACCTTGACCAGCCCGACCGCCAAGCCGGCTTCGCGCATATCGTCCACCGCGTCGCGTGCCGTGCCGCACATGCTGCCCATGGTCACAATCGCGGTGCGCGCACCGTCGCAGCGGTAACGCTCGATCACGCCGTGGCTGCGGCCCGTCAGCTTGGCCCAATCAAAGTCGGCCTGTGCCGCCAGCGATGGCACCTGCGCCATCGCCTCGCCCAAGGCCTGACGGTGCCGGAAATACATATCCTGTGTCGCCACATTGCCCCAGGACTCGACCCGCTCGGTATCCAGCCGGTGCGGTGGGTCGAAGGCCGGCAAATAACCGTCTACCAGCGACTGCTCGGGGATCTGCACGGGTTCCAAGGCATGCGAGACATAGAACGCATCCAGATTGACCATGGTCGGCAGCAGCACCTGCTCTGCCACCCGAAAGGCCTGCAATACGGTATCGAGCGCTTCCTGCGCGCTTTCCACGTAGTACTGAATCCAGCCGGTGTCGCGCTGCGACAGGCTGTCGGTCTGGTCCGGCCAGAAAGCCCAGGGCGAAGCCACGGTGCGGTTCACATTGACCATCACGATCGGCGCGCGTGCGCCGCTGGCGTAATGCAGCAACTCGTGCATCAACAACAGGCCTTGCGACGCTGTGGCAGTGAAGACACGCGTTCCGACCAGCGAGGCCGGAATGCAAGCCGACATCACCGAGTGCTCTGACTCCGGCGTGATGATCTCGGCGTCGAACGTGCCCTCGGCAGCAAACTCCGTAAGTTGTTCAAGGACCGGCGTCTGCGGCGTGATCGGATAGACCGGCACCACCTTGGGACGCGCCAGGCGGGCGCCCCAGGCCACGGCCTGGTTACCGGTCAGCAACATGGTGTTCGTGGGCGTACTCATCTCAGTTCCTCCTGCATCGCCATGGAGCCGGTCGGGCACTCCTTGATGCAAACGCCGCAGCCTTTGCAGAAATCGGTCAATACCTCGTACCCGTTTTCCACCCGCTTGACGGCCATGTCGGGGCAATAGACCACGCAGTTGTCGCAGAAAATACAGGTACCGCAGGAGAAGCAGCGCTCGCTCTCGGCCAGCGCCTGCTCGATATCCAGCCCGAGCTGAACCTCAACGTCGTGCGACAGGCGCTCCTGCGCATCGAGCAGACCGGTATGGGCCCGCTCCTTTTTTGGATGGTAGAAAGTGCTGATGTCAGCCAGGCGCACCAGCGGCTCATCCAGCGTTGCCGCGCCCTGACGCTGCAGTAAAGCGGCAGCCATCGCATGTGCGGCGCGTTGCCCCATGCCAACCGCTTCGGTGACGAAGCGCGCCATGCTGGCCATATCGCCGCCGGCATAAACACCGGCGCTGCTGGTAGCCAGTTGCGCATCAGTCTTGAGCAATCCACCGGCCGCAGCAAATCCTTCGCCCAGCACCGAGAGGTCCGGGTCCTGGCCAATCGAGGTCACGATGGCATCCACCGCAACGCAGAAGCCGCTGTTCGCTACCGGGCTCAGCGTGAACTGGCCGCGCTGTGCGCCCGCCACAAACATCACTTTGCTGCAACTCACGCTCAGGCCAACGCTGCCGCCATCGCTCACCGCATCGAGCCGTGCGCCGTCGAGCAGGCTAATGCCCTCCTCCAGCGCCTCCTCCACTTCTTCGGCCTGCGCCGGCATCTGCGCGCGCTGCTCCAGCGAGAGCAGCATGACCTCATGACCCAGACGGCGCGCACTGCGCGCCGCGTCCAGCGCGGCACTGCCGCCACCGATCACCAGCAGCCGCTTGCCCAGTGCGAGAGGCTTGCCGGCGTTGGCCGCAGCCAGAAAGACGGCGCCGTCGCATACCCAGGGCCTGGCGTAATCCAGCGACGGCAAACGCTTGTGCTTTGCCGCCCCGAGCGCCAGGTACAGCGCGTCGTGCTGCTCACGCAGCTTGGCGAATTCCTCGGCACTTCCGACCGGATAGCCACAGTGCACGGTGACGCCCATGGCCACGATGCGTGCGATCTCGCCATCGAGCACATCACGCGCCAGCCGGTATGCAGGGATGCCGTAACGCATCAGACCGCCGAGCTCTGCCTGCGCTTCATACAGGGTGACGGCAAAGCCCATGCGGCGCAGATGGTAGGCCGCGGACAGGCCGGAAGGACCGCCACCCACAATCGCCACATGGGCACTCTGTGCGCCTGGCGCGGCATCGAAGCCCCAGCCATGGGAGAGCGCCTCGTCACCGACAAAGCGCTCCAGTTTGCAGATGGACAGCGCCTCGTCATAACCAGCGCGATTGCAGGCCACTTCACAGGGGTGGTGGCAGATGCGCCCGGCGATCGACGGGAAGGGGTTGTGCCGCGTCAGCACGTCCCAGGCGCCGCGGAAATCACGTGCTCTGGCCAGGCCAATCCACTCGGCAATATCACCGTCAACCGGACACGCGCCGTGGCAGGGTGCCGGTGCCTTGATGTGGCGTGCCAGCGAGGCGCGCCAGGTGCCGGTCTTGATGGCCGTCGTGCTGCCCGTGGTCCAGGTCGCGGGGATAGGAGCGGTAGCAGGAGCCCCCACGCTTGTCGCTGCGCGTACTGCGCTGCCCCCCGAGGGGGTGCGAGCTTGCTCGGGGCGGCCCTTCGCGGCGCTCATGCGACGCTCCCGAGCAGTTGCTGGTCTGCACAGCGGTAACCTTCGGTGCAGGCCGCCACGTTTTCGTCGTGGTGCTTGGGCGCGTTGTCTACCAGCGCCTGCGTCAGCACCGCCAGTGAGGGCGCTTCGATGACGCGCACCAGCGCCCCGAGCAAAGCCGAATTGACGATGCGACCCAGACCCTGCTGGCGCGAAATCGTCAGGGCATCAATCGGGATCACGCGTTTGCCGGGCAGGATCTGCGCAAAGTCCGCTGCGCTGCGCGCCGAATTCACCACAATCAGGGTGCGCTCGTCGGCACTCGCCAGCAGGCGCCCTTCAAGCAGACTCGCGTCAAAACACAGAATGGCATCGGCGCGCTCGATGTCGCAGCGCACCCGCACCGGACGCTGGTCGACACGGATGTAGGAGTTCACGGGTGTGCCGCGGCGCGCTCCGCCGTAACTGGCAAAGCACTGCACATGCAGACCCTGCGCATGGAACGCGCCCGCCAGCAGGTTGCCGGCAGTCTGAGCACCCTGGCCACCGCGACCCTGGATGATGATCTCAAGCACCTTGTCGTCTCCTTCTCGATCTCTGTCTGCGAAAAAACGCTTAACAGATTTCCTTATGGTCGTGTTCCCGAAAGGGATTTGTCTGAAGCCGAATTTAGGCGCTTTGGCGCCATCCGTCTAATTGATTTTTAGAATCAGCTACATTCACCAAACAGATAATCCGGACAAACCCTTATATGAATTTCAGACAACTGGACCTCAACCTGCTGCGCGTGCTGTGTGCGGTTTATCGCTTCGGTTCCGTCACCGAGGCCGGGCGCCATCTGGCGCTGTCGCAACCGGCGACCAGCAACGCACTGGCACGACTGCGTACCATTTTTCATGACGAGTTGTTTGTACGCTCACCCAGCGGCCTGCACCCGACGCGCAAGGCGCAACGCATTGTGCCGGCGGTGATCGAACAGTTGCATCTGCTGGAAAGCACGGTCAGCAGCGCGGAGGAGTTTGACCCCGCCAACAGCCACGTGCATTGGCGGCTCTCGCTGTCAGATCTGGGCGAGATGATGTTCCTGCCGCCGCTGGCGCAGGCCCTGCGCGCGCAGTCGCCAGGAAGCCATATCTCCAACGTGGCGGTAGCAGCACCCGAGGTCAGCGCTGCGCTGGACGCGCATGAAATTGACCTGGCCATTGGCATTCTGGAGGGCAAGCGCGGCTCGACGGCCAGCGAGTTGCTGTTTCAGGAAAACTTTGTTGCCATCACGGCCAGCAACTGGCGCCCACCCAAATGGCGCTCCGGTGCCCAACTGAGCGCGACACAGCTTGCCAGCGCGTCACTGGCAGTGGCCTCGCCCGCCGCCACCTTTCACGGCAGCATCGATTTGATGCTCAATGAACTGAAACTGAACGAGCGCATTGTGCTGCGGGCACGCCATTACGGCGCGCTGCCCGAGTTGGTGACACGCACCGACCTGATGGCCATCGTGCCCCTGATGTACGCCAACTCGCTGGCGCCGCGCTACGAGGTAAAAATCTGGAAGCTGCCCGAGCATGGATCGTGCTACGAGGTCAGCATGCTGTGGCACCAGAGCGCCAGTCCCGATCTCGCCCACAGCTGGTTGCGTGGTGTGGTGCGCAAGCTGTTTCAGCGCTCTGGCGTCTGAGCCAAACGGCTACTTTGCCGGCAGCGCGCCATCGCCGATGTTCTGCGCCAGGAAACTCTCCATCTCGGTGAAGAACTGAAGGCTGTGTTCATAGCGGCTGAGGTAATGGTCACCGCGCTCCTGCTTGACAAAACGGTAGGTCTTGCCAGCGGCGCTCAGCGCCTGATCCATCAACTCAGCCTGATAAAACGGAACACTGCGGTCCTCGGTGCCATGCACCAACAGGACCGGGACCTTGATCTGGCTGGCGAGATAGCGAGGTGAGGTGGCTCTAAGCTGATCCGCATCCTTCGCGCGTGACCCGATCTGAATCTCGGCGACTTCCCGCAGGCCACGATAGATTTCGGTATCCTGCAAGGTTTCTGCCAGGTCGCTGACCCCGGCAAAGCTGACCGCGCAGCGGTACAGATCAGGTGTTTTTGCCGCACCCATCAGCGCAGCGTAGCCGCCAAAGCTGGCGCCGACGATGCATACGCGCCTGGGATCGGCGGTGCCACGCGCCACCGCCCACTGCGTGGCATCACTCAGGTCATCCTGTACCTCCATGCCCCAGCGCCGCAAGCCGGACTGCATCAGTTCGGAGCCGTAGCCGGTGGAGCCGCGAAAATTCACCTGCAGCACAGCATATCCACGGTTGACGAGAAACTGAACCCAGGTACTGAAGCTGGCGTCATCATGGCTTTGCGGGCCACCGTGGACCAACAGCACGGTCGGCAGATTCTTGGGTTCCATCCCTTGCGGCAAACTCAGGAAGGCCGGCAATTCCAGGCCGTCTCGTGCCTTGATCTTGAAGCCCTGTTTTGTGACCATGTCTTTGCTGTTCAAGCCCGGGTGCCTTGGCGCAAAAAGTACCATGCTGTTCGTGCGCTCGTCCCCCAGATAAAACTCGCCTGGCGTCTGGGCGTTGCTCGAATAGACGATGTAACGGGACTCATCATCGCTCATGCTGACAATGCGGTTAAAGCGATTGGGCAAGGCACTGTCGATAAAGCTCACCAGTTCCCGCTTGTCCTTGTCCCAGTAGGTATCCTGGGCCTTGTCAACCTCGCCGCTACCCGTCAGCCCCACCACCTCCCCTGTCTTGCGCGAGTAGACCAGGCTACCTTCCATATCACGGTGACGGTCAGCCAGTTTGAGCGTGCGTTGCAGCGTTGGGTCGCGCAGGTCAACGCTAAACAGGGCGCGCCGCCCTTCATGATCGGCCAGCAGATACAACTCGTTGGCGTCCTTGCCAAACCCGAGTGGCGACAAACGGTCTTTGCTCAGCGCCTGGTAGGACCAGAGCTTGCGCCAGTTTTTTCCATCGGGATCGCAAGCATGGATCTCGACCAAGGTCTTGTCCTGATACACACCCAGGCGTACCTGGTGACTGCGATCGACCATCCAGGCACGGAAATTGTCACGCGAGTTGAAGATGTGGCTGCGCGCGCCGCTTTCCACATCCAGGCTGACAACCGCCGGGCCGAGGTTGAACGATGTCTTGTCTCTGTTGCCTTTCGGAGGGTCGCTCAGAGCCAGAAGCACATGTTTGCCATTGTCTGGTTCGAAGTCCAGCACCTGATCCTGATACTGTGGCTGCAACTCTCCCTGGAAACTGTTGGGCTTCATCAGGTTGATGACCTTGCTGCCATCGGCCTTGGCCGACAGCAGGCGTGTCTCGTAAGTTGCCACGCCGCCGACATTGCTGTCCCCCATGACCCGTCGTTTACTGGGAAACATGGTGGCTACCAGCAGCCGATCGTTACCAACCCAGCGCAGCCATCTGAAGCTGTATTCGCGGTTGTCACTGGACATGATGCTGACGCGCTTGCCGGGTGGCCCCAGGTCTTGCACCAGAATCATGCTGGTCCCCTGGTTATTCACAAGCATGGCAACTTTTTGTCCGTCAGGGGACAGGGTTGCCCTTTGGACGAGAGGCGGCGCAGCAAACGCTTCGACCGGCAAGCGGGGCGCAGCCCAAGCACTTGCGGCGCTGAGCAACAGCATGCTGCCGACAAGCCGAAACAAGGTCTTCATATTTGCCTCCCTTTTTACGCCGCACCTGTGCCTGCGGCTTATTCTTTGACGTTCACCGGCTCAGTGTAGTTCAACGCCTCCAATGCAAGCAACAGCAGGCAATGCAGCATGCGCTGCACGGTGCGAGCCCTGGCGACCATGAGCCCTTAATCAACCATCAGCGATACTTGACGTGGAGCGCCTGAATCACCATACGCTGCCCAAACCAAGACTTCCGACAATCAAGAGGAGAGACACCATGCGACTATTTCCTGTTCTTCGGCTCGTCCTTATCACGCTGCTGGTTTCACTGCCTGCCTTTGGTTTTGCGCAGGCCTGGCCGAGCAAGCCGATCAAGTGGATCATTCCTTATCCGCCCGGTGGCATTACCGACAGCGCCACGCGCATGGTGATTCAAAGGGTGCAGGAGCAAACCGGCTGGACCATCGTGGTAGAGAACAAGCCCGGCGCCAATTCCATTTTGGGTGCCGATTTGGCCGCCCGCTCGGCAGCTGACGGCTACACCTTTTTGACGGTGATCGGCGCGCACGCCGCCAATGCCACGCTTTACGCCGGTCGCCTGCCCTACGACGTGGTAAAAAGTTTCGCACCGGTATCGCTGGTCGGCATTGCGCCCCTGGTGATGGTGGTGAACAACAATTTCCCCGCCAAGGACATGAAGGAGTTGATCGCCTATGCCAAGGCCAACCCGGGCAAGGTGTCGTTCGGTTCCTCGGGTGTAGGCGCCGCAGCCCATCTGACGCAAGAGTTGTTCAAGCAGGTGGCCGGACTCGACATGATCCATGTGCCGTACAAAGGCACGGCCCCGGCGCTGACTGACCTGATGGGCGGCAGCCTGCACATCCTGACCGATACCGCCAGTGCGTTGATGCCCTTTGTGCGCAGCGGCAAGATCAAGGCCATGGCCTCTTTTGCCGGCAAACGCGTTCCGGGTGCGGCCGAGGTTCCCACCATCGTTGAAGCCGGCGGACCGGCCATCGAGGGCTCGACCTGGGTCTTGTTTCTGGCGCCGGCGGCCACCCCGCGCGAGATCGTCGCCCGCATGTCGGCCGAGACCGCCAGGGCAGTCAATTCACCCGAGCTGAAAGCACGCTTCGAGAGCCTGGGCATCGAAGGCGTTGGCAACAACCCCGAGCAGGCTGCCAAGTTCCTGGACGACGAGATCGTCAAGTGGGCCAAGGTGATTGTTACCGCCGGCGTCAAGGCGGAATAGGCGGGTCGAC
>JBAXOZ010000104.1:0-8894 GCA_037132975.1 Comamonadaceae bacterium | reverse complement strand
GACTGGCCGGGCGTGGCAATCAGATGCAGTTCGGTCTGGTCAAATTCCGGGGACCCGGGTTTGGGCGTCTCCAGCGAGCCACTGAGCAGCGCCTCCATCAGCGCTTGAGGCAGCGCAATGCCGAATCGCTTCAGGATCGACAGCGCATCGGCACAAGTGCTGGCGTCGGGAACGGTGGGCCCGCTGGCAATGACGGAGGGGTCGTCGCCCGGCACGTCGCTGATGGCCAGCGTCACCACCCGCGCCGGGGCGCAGGCCAGCGCCAGCCGCCCGCCCTTGACAGCGGACAGGTGCTTGCGCACGCAGTTCATCTCGGCGATGGTCGCTCCCGAATGGAGCAACTCCTTGTTGATGCGCTGCTTGTCCTGCAGCGTCAAGCCTTCGGCCGGCAAGCTGAGCAAAGCCGAGCCGCCGCCTGAAATCAGACACAGCACCAGATCGTCCTCGGTCAAGCCGCGGGTCAGCTCCATGATGCGCTGGGCCGCGGCGATACCCGCGGCATCAGGCACCGGGTGCGCCGCCTGTACCACTTCAATGCGCTGTGCCAGCCCCACCGGGCGCGGCGGGATATGCTCATAGCGCGTTACCACCAGACCCGACAAGGCCGCGGCAGCGGGCCAGTGGGCTTCCACCGCCTGCGCCATGGCGCCAGCAGCCTTGCCGGCACCGAGCACCAGGGTTCTGCCTTTGGGTGGCGCCGGTAAAAAAGCGGCCGTGTTTTGCAAGGGCAAGGCCCGCTTTACTGCCACCTCGTAAAGGTATTGCAAAAACTGCGCTGGCTGCAGAAATGGGTCCGGTGCCATTGTCGGCGGTCTGGCTATTTTTTGCCCATTCCCAGACGCTGGGCGCCCTCGGTGTACAGGCGCACTTTTTCCTTCATGAAGGCGTCCATCTGGTCTTGACCCACATTGACCAGCTCAAAGCCATTTTTGGCAGCCAGTTCTTTCATTTCGGGGTCATTGTTGAGAGCCGCCCACAACTCCGACAAGCGCTTGCGTGCCTCCGGCGTGGCCGATTTTGGAACACCAATACCGCGGTATGCACCGTCGACCCAGTCCACACCGAGTTCCTTGAAGGTCGGCACGTCGGGTAACAAGGGATGGCGCTTTTCCATCGCAATCGCCAGTCCCCGCACGCGGGTCTTGTTGTTGATGGCAAAGGCGGAATAGGTCATGGCACCGTCAATCTGCGCCCCCAGCACGGCGCTGGCCATGTCGCCGGTGCCCTTGTAGGGGATGTAGTTGGTCTTGACCGCGAAGGCGGCGTTCATGCGCTCATGAGCGGCGTGGTTGGCGGAATTCAAGCCCGACCCGCCAAGATTGAGCGCGCCCGGCGTGGCCTTGGCAGCCTTGATGAAGTCAGCAAAGGTCCTGATCGCGCTCTGCTCGGGCACCACCAGAATGTCCGGTGTGAAATGGAACCAGAAAACAGGAGTCACATCCTGCGTCTTGTATTGCACCTGACCTTCGAGCGGCTGAAACACAATATGCGGGAGATTGACGCCAACAATATTCAGACCATCGCCGGGCAACTGGTTCATCTGTCCCCACATCAAACCGCCTCCCGCACCGGCCTTGTACTGGATGATGGTTTCAATGGCCGGGCATTTCTTCTTGAGCACCATCTGCTGGTGCCGCGCCGACAGATCCGACTCACCCCCCGGCGGAAAGGCCTGCCAGTAAAGCAGGTTCTTGTCGGGGCAGCCTTGCGCGAACGCCAGCGGCGCCAGCATCGCAAGACACAGTGCGAAAAGCAGCTTTTTCATCGCGTCTCCTCCGGGTTGTTGTATCGAATTCAAACGGGTTGTCTGGCCATGGCAGCAATGCGTTCACTTACCGCCTGCGTCACCTGCTGCGTGGTCGCATTGCCACCGAGGTCGCGCGTGTGCAGCGCCGGCTCGGCGGTGACCTGTTCGATGGCCTGCATCAGGGTGCGCGCCGCGTCCACCTCGCCGAGGTGCTCCAGCAACATCACGCAACTCCAGAAAGTGCCGACCGGATTGGCCAGACCCTGACCCATGATGTCAAAAGCCGAACCATGGATCGGCTCGAACATGCTCGGATAACGCCGCTCCGGGTCAATGTTGCCGGTGGGCGCGATGCCCAGGCTGCCCGCCAGCGCAGCCGCCAGGTCGCTCAGGATGTCGGCGTGCAGATTGGTGGCAACCAGCGTGTCGAGGGTGGCGGGGCGATTGACCATGCGCGCCGTCGCCGCATCCACCAGTTCCTTGTCCCATTTCACGTCAGGAAATTCTCTCGCTATCTGCAGCGCAATTTCATCCCACATCACCATGGCGTGACGCTGCGCATTGGACTTGGTGACCACCGTCAGCAACTTGCGTGGGCGTGACTGCGCCAGGCGGAAGGCGAAGCGCATGATGCGCTCCACGCCGGCGCGCGTCATCATCGAAACATCGGTGGCGGCCTCGATCGGCTGACCCTGGTGCACGCGGCCACCGACGCCGGCGTATTCGCCCTCGGAGTTCTCACGCACGATGACCCAATCGAGGTCTTGTGGTCGGCAGCGCTTGAGTGGCGCGTCGATGCCGGGCAGGATGCGCGTCGGACGCACATTGGCATACTGGTCAAAACCCTGACAGATCTTCAGGCGCAGCCCCCAGAGAGTGATGTGATCCGGAATATGCGGGTCACCGGCCGAGCCAAACAGAATGGCGTCCTTCTGGCGCAGGGCGTCCAAGCCGTTGGCAGGCATCATCTCGCCGTGCGCGCGGTACCAGTCGCCACCCCAGCCGAAGTTCTCGAATTCGAAGCTGAAACTGCGGCTGCTTGAGGCCAGTGCCGCCAGCACCGACTGGCCAGCCGGCACCACTTCCTTGCCAATGCCATCACCCGGGATGCAGGCAATTTTGTAGATCTTCATGCGCAACTACTCACCCAGGTAGGCAGCGCGCACCTTCGGGTCCTTGAGCATCACCTTGGCATCACCCGACATCGTCACCAGGCCCGAGTCCATGACGTAGCCACGATCCGCAATCGCCAGCGCACGGCTGGCGTTCTGCTCCACCAGCAGCACCGTCACGCCCTGCGCGTAAACGTCGCGCACGACTTCAAATATTTTGTCCACCATCAGCGGCGACAAGCCCATCGACGGCTCATCGAGCAACAGCACCTTGGGTCGGCTCATCAGGCCGCGCCCCATGGCCAGCATCTGCTGCTCGCCGCCCGACAGCGTGCCGGCAAGCTGGTCGCGCCGCTCCTTCAAGCGCGGAAAGATGGTGAAGACCTTGTCGATGTCGGCCAGCACATCGGCCTTGTCGTTGCGGATGTAGGCGCCCATCTGCAGGTTCTCAACAATCGTCATGCGTGAAAAAACACCGCGGCCTTCGGGCACCATGGCCAGACCCTGCTTGACCAGGTCCCAGGGTCCCTGGCCGCGAATGCTCTTGCCCATGTACTCGATATCGCCGTCATTGATCGGCAGGATGCCGGTGATGGCTTTCATGGTCGTCGTCTTGCCAGCGCCGTTGGAGCCGATCAGCGAAACCAGTTCGCCTTCACGCACTTCAAAGTCAACACCCTTGACAGCCTGGATGCCGCCATACGCCACTTTAAGACCCGTCACTTTGAGAAGAATAGTCATCGTTGTTTCCTTGTCAGACCGCCACGCGGCTTAGTGTCCGCTGGTGCCCAGATACGCTTCAATCACTTTTTCATTCTTCTGCACGTCCGCTGGCGTGCCTTCAGCGATCTGCTTGCCATAGTCCAGCACCGTGACCCGGTCGCACAGTCCCATCACCAGTTTGACATCGTGTTCAATCAGCAGGATGGTCCGGTTGTCATTGCGAATCTTGTCAATCAGTTCGCGCAGCATGACCTTCTCGGTAGCATTCATGCCGGCAGCCGGCTCATCCAGCGCAATCAGCTGTGGATCGGTCGCCAGCGCGCGGGCAATTTCCAGCCGGCGCTGGTCGCCATAACTCAGGGTGCGTGCCTTGTAGTCGGTGAACCTGCCAATGCCGACGTAGTCGAGCAACTCCTGCGCGCGAGCGGCGATGGCTGCCTCCTCCGCCTTGAAGCCGCGGGTGCGAAACATGGCGCCGATCAAGCCCGAATGGGTGCGGATATGGCGTCCGACCATGACGTTTTCCAGCGCCGTCATTTCAGAAAACAGGCGAATGTTCTGGAACGTGCGGGCAATGCCGGCCTTGGCCACTTCATGAACCGCGGTCGGCTGGTAGGTCTTGCCGGCAAGTTCAAAACTGCCGCTATCCGGCGTGTAAAGTCCGGTCAGCACGTTGAAAAAAGTGGTCTTGCCGGCGCCATTGGGTCCGATCAGGCCATAGACCTGGCCGCGCAGGATTTTTATGCCCACGTCGCTCAGGGCCTGCAGGCCGCCGAAACGTTTGGACACACCGGCGACGTTGAGTACTGTGTCTGTCATGTTGATCCTTCATCAGTTGGGGACAGAGCTTGTTCGCTTCGCGTAACTACGGTCTGTCCCGCAATTTCATTATTTTTGCAGTGCCTTGCCGTGATCCGGCGAAGGCCACAAACCGCGCGGTCTGGACAGCATGATGGTGATCATGGCCAGGGCAATCAATAACTGGCGAAGAATGGCCGAATCCAGCCGGCCGTCGGTCATGGCCTGCAGCGGGCCCGCCACGTAGCGCAGCACCTCCGGCAGCGCCGACAACAAGACAGCACCCAGAATGACACCCGGCAGGTGGCCAATGCCGCCAAGCACCACCATGGCGACGATCATCACCGACTCCATCAGGCTGAACGATTCAGGTGAAATGAATCCCTGAAACGACGCAAACATGGCGCCCGAGACGCCGCCAAAAGTGGCCCCCATACCGAAGGCCAGCAGTTTGAGATTTCGGGTGTTGATGCCCATCGCCTTGGCGGCGATTTCATCTTCGCGAATCGCCATCCAGGCGCGACCCACACGCGACATTTCCAGTCGGTGGGAAATCACCACACTGAACACCACCAGCGCGAGGAACAGATAATAGTAAAGCGAGACCGATGCCACTTCAAAACCCGCCACGGTCACGTTCTTGCCCAGGTTCAAGCCAAAGAAGCTCAGGGCGTCAATCTGGCCCAGACCCTTGGGTCCGTTGGTAATGTTGACCGGATGATCGAGGTTGTTCATGAAGACGCGGATGATTTCACCAAAGCCCAGCGTCACGATGGCCAGGTAGTCACCGCGCAAGCGCAGGGTGGGTGCGCCCAGCAGGACACCAAAAAAGCCCGCCAGCGCAGCGGCGGCTGGCACCACAATCCACAGCGGCGTGTGCATGCCCTGCGGAAACATGGAAGTGAACAGCTCGAAAGTTTCGGTCAGATGGGGCGACGCCAACAGGCCGTACATGTAGGCGCCGATGGCAAAAAACGCCACATAGCCCAGATCGAGCAGACCAGCGTAACCCACCACAATATTGAGCCCGAGCGCCAGCAGCACATAGAGCAATGCCATGTCGGCAATCCGGACCCAGGCATTGCCAAAGCCCTGCAACAGCAACGGCAGGACCAGCAAAGCGGCTGCGGTCAGAAGAAAAACAATGATTTTTTGTTGTTGTTTCATAAGCATCCTTTCTTATCGTGTCAGGCGCAGCACCGGCTTACGCACGATCCGCCACCCGCTCGCCGAGCAGACCCGAAGGCCGCAGCGTCAACACAGCAATCAAAACAATGAAGGCAAAAATGTCGGAATAGTGGCTGCCCAGCACGCCGCCCGTCAGGGCGCCGATGTAGCCGGCTCCCAGGGATTCAATCAAGCCCAGCAGGATACCGCCGACCACCGCCCCTGCCAGGTTGCCAATGCCGCCAAACACCGCAGCGGTGAAGGCCTTCAGACCGGGCAGGAAGCCCATGCTGTGCTGCACCGTGCCGTAATTGGCTGCCCACATCACACCGGCAATCGCCGCCAGCACGGCCCCGATCACAAAGGTGGCAGAAATCACCACGTCCGGTTTGACACCCATCAGTGCCGCAACGCGCGGATTTTCTGCGGTGGCGCGCATGGCGCGCCCCAATTTGGTGTAGTTGACCAGCCACATCAGGACGGCCAGCGCCGCGGCCGTCATCCCCAGAATCAGCACCTGGGTGGGTGTGATGACGGCACCACCGATGTCAAACGGTGTGCTGGGCATCAAGGTCGGATAGGGTTTGTAGTTCGGCTTCCAGATGATCATGGCCAGTGTCTGCAGCAGCAGCGACATGCCGATGGCAGTGATCAGGGGAGCGAGTTTCGGGCTGTTGCGCAGCGGTCGGTAAGCGACTTTTTCGATGACGAAATTGAGGGTTGCGGCACAGATGCAGGCAATCACCGTGGCAATCAGCAGGATCAGCCAACCCGGTGCATCGGGCATGGCGTCTCTCATCAGTCCAATGATCGACCAACTGGTCAGCGCTCCGACCATCAGCACCTCGCCGTGGGCAAAGTTGATCAGCCCGATGATGCCGTACACCATGGTGTAGCCCAGCGCTACCAGGGCATACATGCTGCCCAACACCAGACCATTGATGATCTGCTGTATGAAGGTATCCATAAACTTCTCCGATTTTTGACCGGCGCCTGGAAATCAGCCTCTTTGCTGACGAGCGGCGCCGCCTTGTGAGCTCTACCAGTTCTTTAGCAATAAACCTGCCAGCACGGAGATCAGAATGAGTGCCGGCAGATGGTGCAGGCGATTGTAGCCAAGGGGTGGGTGTGCTTCGCGCCCAATCCGCCAAGGTTTACCCTAAGCAGGCCACTGTTGCATGCTTCAACTGCGATTTTCCTGCTGTTAATATCTTCGCATGAGCGAACTCGCCCCCTACCCCTTCGCAGCGCTGGCCCAGCGCATGCTGCGCGAGTTCGACACGCGCAAGTCCATTTTCGACCTGCCCCAGCGCAAATTTGTGCTGGGGGATGCCCAGCACGACCTGTCGGTGCGCTTTCACGGTCACCAGGCGGCCACCCCGTTTGGCCCGGCGGCCGGACCCAACACCCAGTTGGCGCAAAACATCGTGCTGTGCTGGCTCGCTGGTGGGCGTGTGATGGAACTCAAAACGGTGCAGATCAATGACCGCCTGACGCTGCCCCGCCCCTGCATCGACATGCAGACCCTGGGCTACAACGTCGAATGGTCGCAGGAACTGACGCTGGAGCAGTCGCTCGAAGAGTACGTGAAAGCAGCGATGCTGATCCGCATTCTGGAGGCCAGCGGGCGCGTGGCCCTGGCGCCGGGTTTCGGACGCACCGTGTTCGACATGAGTGTGGGCTACGACCTGGCCGGCATCCGCAGCGAACGCGTGCAGGCTTTTCTTCGCGGCATGATGGACGCCACAGCGGTGGTGGAGAAGCTGCGCCGACAACTGCCGGCGGAACTGGGCGCACTGCGTGACCTGGACTTCCAGACCCGCCTGTCGGACACGCTGACGCTGAGCACCTTCCACGGCTGTCCGCCCGACGAAATCGAGGCCATGGTGGAACACCTGATGCAGGAACACCGGCTCTCCTGCGTCGTCAAGCTCAACCCGACGCTGCTCGGCGCCGCCGAGGCGCGCCGCCTGTTGCACGACACGCTGGGCTACAGCGAACTGCGCATCCCCGACAGCGCCTTCGAGAAAGACACACGATGGGATCAGGCCACCGCCTTCCTGGACCGTCTGGGCAACAAGGCGCAGTCGCTGGGCCTGCATCTGGGTGTGAAACTCTCGAACACGCTGCTGGTGGAAAACCACAAGACCTTCTTCCCGCCCAGCGAGCGTGTCATGTACCTCTCGGGCCCACCACTGCATGTGTTGGCCATGCATCTGGTGCGGGATTTGCGCCGTACCTTCGGCGACCGCTTCCCTGTTTCCTTCTCAGCCGGTATCGAGCGCGCCAATTTCCCCGACGCGGTGGCGCTGGGACTGGTGCCGGTCACGGTCTGCACCGATCTGCTCAAAGCCGGCGGCTACTGGCGTGGCTATGGCTACTTTGAAGAACTGCTCAAGCGCATGGATGCGGTGGGTGCCACCACCATTGACGAATTTGTCCTGCGCGCTTACGGCGACGCTTCAGGGGCTGACCTCAGCGCGGCCAAACTAGACAACACCGAAAAGTACGTGGAAGGCCTGGCCTCCGACGTGCGCTACCACGCGGCGAGCCATCAGGTAGGGCCGCGCAAGATCAACCGGCGGCTGGAATTTTTTGACTGCGTCACCTGCAACAAGTGCATCCCGGTCTGCCCGAACGACGCCAACTTCAGCGTGAGTGTGCCCTCCACACCAGAGCTGCCGCTCAAGATGAAGCGCCAGATCCTGAACTTTGCCGACTTCTGCAATGACTGCGGCAACTGCGACGTGTTCTGTCTGGAAGATGGCGGCCCTTACATCCTGAAGCCCCGTTTGTTCGTGAACCGCGAACGCTGGGAGCAGGACGCGCCACGCGACGCCGTGCTGGTGGAGGCTGACGCCATCAGCGGGCGTTTTGACGGGGCCGTGCTGCGGGTCTCAGAGAAAGACCCGCCAAGCAACGATCCGAAGGTTCTCGCGCTGCGCGCCCTGCGCGAAGCCCTGCTCGATCCGCAGGATGTGAATCACGTGGGTGAGTATTTGCGCAGCGCACCATCGGTTGATTGAGGGTCCGTCGGCGTCGCTTTGTCATTGCTTACAAACGACGAACCCGGTTTCGTCATTGCGAGCGAAGCGCGGCAATCCATGCAGTCCGAAGCCATGGATCGCCACGGCCTGCGGCCTCGCGATGACCCGGGATTGCTGCTGGTCTCGATGACGAGCAATTAGCAGGCGCCCCGTTCAAAGCTTGGCCATGCGTTCCCAGAGTCGCGCTGCCTGAATCGTAGCCTCTGCGCGAATCGCTTCCATATCCAGGCGGACGCTCGCGCCGACCGCTGGCACGCTGCCGCCAAAGCGCTCAGCCAACAGCGCGTGACTGGCGGCCGA
>JBAXOZ010000103.1:0-9018 GCA_037132975.1 Comamonadaceae bacterium | reverse complement strand
GCTGCGACCTGACCCTGACCTGAGAGCACGCCAAAAAAGGCAGTGCGCGTGCCCTGGGCGACGGCCCGCTTGGCGCCCTCCAGGTCGTTGCGCGCCTTTTCTTCCAGCGCAAGGGTTTCCTTGATCCGGTTCTGGGTCGCAAAGCCGGCAAACAGCGGCAGATTGAACGACAGGCCGATAGAGCCGGCATTGACACGCGAACCGACGCCCGCCGTGCTGTTGCCATCCAGATTGTTCATGGCGGTGTAGCTGGCGCTCAAATCGAGCGTCGGCTTGTGGCCAGCCTGGGCTTTTTGCGTTTCAAGCAGAGCCACGTCAAGTGCGATCTGGCTCTGTCCGATCGCCGGGTGCGCTGTCTCGGACTGCTGGACCCAGACCTTCACATCGGCCGGCTGCAGTGCCGGCAGTTTCAAGGGGAGTGCCAGCGCCAGCGGTTGCGCATTGTCCTTGCCAACCAGTTGATCAAGCGCAATTTTTTTGACACGCAGGTCGTTCTCGGCCGCAATCTCCTGGGCAATCACTAGGTCGTATCTAGCCTGCGCCTCGCGGGTATCGGTGATGGTGGAAGTGCCGACCTCAAAGTTGCGTTTGGCTGACGCGAGCTGCTCGGCCACCGCGGTCTTCTGGGCTTTCACAAAGGTCAGGCTGTCCTGCGCAGCGAGCACGTCAAAGTAGCCCTGACCGACACGTACGATCAGGTCCTGATCGGCGCTCTGCAATTGCGCCTGGGCCAGATCAAGCTGCTTGATGCCTTGCTGGTAGCTGGCCCAGTTGGCCGGACGATAAAGCGGTTGCGACGCGCTGACGGTGGCGCTCTGGGTGCCGTAGGAACGGTCGCTGCTGGGACCCAGATCCGGGACGACTTCCTGCGTCGAACGTGACAGGCCGAGCGCCAGATTGGCCACCGGGAGAATCGCCGACTTGGCCTGATCGGCTTTCGCCAGTGTTGCATCAAACTGCGATTTGGCCGACTGGTAGGACGCATCAAAGCTGCGTGCCGACTGGTACAACTCGATCAGACTTTGCGCCTGCGCCGGCAGCGCCAGGGCGGCTCCGATGGCGACAAACAGGGGTAGCAGACGAAACATTTTCATGAGGGCCTTGGCGTAGGAATCAGAAGCGAAACGGTGAGGGCACCGGAAAGTTCAGCAGGGTCGGCGCAGCGCTGTCCCAGGGCTGACGGGTCGAAAACTCGGCCTCGCCGGTGCGGGTCACGATGGTAGCGCGCATCACGGGTTCCTGCCCGACGATGGCCAGCAGACGGCCGCCGACCTTGAGTTGGGTCAGCAGATTTTGCGGCACTTCGGCGACGCAACCGCCGAGCACGATGACATCAAACGGGCCTTCTGCCGCTGCACCCACCGCGCCATCGAATTGGCGCACTTCGGCGTTGTGGATGCCGGCCTTTTGCAGGTTGGTGCGTGCCATGGCAGCCAGCTCAGGCTGGATTTCCAGGGCAATGACACGTTGCGCCTGGTGCGCCAGCAGCGCGGTCAGGTAGCCCGAGCCGGCGCCAATTTCCAGCACCTTCTCGTGCTTTTGCACGGCCGCGTCCTGCAGCAGTCGGGCTTCCAGACGGGGCGCGAGCATGCGCTGACCGTGGCCGATCGGAATTTCCATGTCGACAAAAGCCAGTGCCTTGTGCGCCAAGGGGACAAAGTCTTCGCGTTTGACGACGGACAGCAGGTGCAGCACCTGATCGTCCAGAACATTCCATGGGCGAATTTGCTGTTCGATCATGTTGAAGCGCGCTTGTTCGAGGTTCATGTATTTACTCCGTGGGGTCGGTTAACTGATTTGGCAAAATTTTACCCGCTGGCGCCGTCTGCGGGGCTCCAGCGGCGGCGCAGCCATTGCGCCAGATCATCCAGATAGCAGTAGACGACCGGTACCACCACCAAAGTGAGCAGTGAGGAAGTGATGACGCCGCCAATGACCGCCTGGCCCATAGGGGCGCGTTGCTCCGAGCCCTCGGTCAGTGCAAAGGCCAGTGGCAGCATGCCAAAAATCATCGCCAGTGTGGTCATCAGAATCGGGCGCAAGCGCACTTTGGCCGCCATCAGCAAGGCAGCGCTGCGCTCCATGCCGTCTTCCCGGGCGCGAATCGCAAAGTCCACCAGCAAAATGGCGTTCTTGGTCACCAGGCCCATCAGCATCACGATGCCGATGATGGAGAACATCGACAGCGTCGAGCCGAACATCAACAGCGCCAGCACCACGCCAATCAGGGTCAAAGGCAGCGCTGTCATCAGTGCCAAGGGCTGGAAGAAACTCTTGAACTGACTGGCCAGAATCATGTAGATGAAGACGATGGCCAGCATCAGCGCAGAGATCGCGTAATCAAAGGATTCGGCCATGTTTTTGGTCGAGCCGCCCATCTGATAGCGGTACCCTGGTGGAAAGGAGATGCCGGCCAGGGCGGCCTTGATGTCGTCGGATACCTCGCCGACCGAGCGCCGATAGACATTGGTGCTGATGGCCACCTCGCGCGTCATGTCACGCCGGTTGATCTGATTCGCCCCGGTCGATTCGACCACCTTGGCAATCTGGTTCAGGTGCACGATGCGCGCGCTGCCGTCGGCGTTGGCGCCCAGCGTGAAGGGCAGGTGTTGCAGATCATCCGGGTTGTTGCGGGCGTCCGGCGCCAGGCGCACATTCACATCGTAAGTCTGGTCGTCCGGCGCGCGCCAGTTGCCCACCGTCTGGCCGGCAATGAGGGTGCGCAGAGCGCTGGCAATCTGGCCGATGCCCAGGCCCAGATCGGAGGCGGCATCGCGCCGCACCGCCACGGCCAGCGTTGGCTTGTTCGGCTTCACGCTGGAGTCGAGGTCGACCAGACCCGCAATCGGACGGATTTTGTCCATCACCAGCTTCGTCAGGCGCTCCAGTTCGGCCAGATCCTGGCCCTGCAGTGAAAACTCGATCTGCTTTTGCCCACCCACGGGATCCATCAGGCCAACGTGCGTGACCGTGATGCCGCTGACCTGCTTGAGCCGCTGGCGCAAGGCAGAAGAGAGTTCATCGACGCTGCGCTGGCGCTCCTTGCGGTCCACCAGTCGGATATAGAAACTGGCGTAGCTCTTGCCGGCGGCGCTGCCGGTATTGATGGTCGCCAGTGAGTAGTGCACTTCTGGATTGCTGCGCAGAATGGCTTCGACCTGTTTGACTTTGCCTTCGGTCACTTCGATCGAAGAACCCATCGGCGTGTAGAAGTTGAGCCAGGTTTCGGAAAAGTCAGCAGACGGCACAAATTCGGTGCCCAGCAGAGGCACCATGAAAATGCTGGTGATAAAAATCAGCAGCGCCGCGAACAGGGTCTTGAGCTTGTGCACCAATGCCCAGCGCAGGATGCTCTGGTAGAGGTCAATCAGCACATCGGTCGCATGGTCGAACCAGCCGGTGACGCGGCCAATCGTCTTGTCGTAAAGCGTGACCGGTGGGCCGTGGCGGCCGTGGGCATCGATGCTGGGGTCATGCCAGATGGATGAAAGCATGGGGTCCAGCGTGAAGCTGACAAACATGGAGATCAGTACGGCGGCCACGATGGTGAGGCCGAACTCATGGAAGAACTTGCCGATGATGCCGCCCATGAAGCCAATCGGCATGAACACGGCGACGATCGACAGGGTGGTGGCCAGCACCGCCAGGCCAATTTCCTGCGTGCCGTCAAGCGAGGCCTGGTATGGCTTCTTGCCCATCTGTACATGGCGCACGATGTTTTCACGCACCACGATCGCATCGTCAATCAGCAGGCCAACGCACAGGCTCAGCGCCATCAAGGTGATCATGTTGATGGTGAAGCCGAACAGGTTCATGAAAAGAAAGGTGCCGATCAGCGCGATCGGCAGCGTCAGACCCGTGATGACGGTGGAGCGCCAGGAATTGAGAAACAGGAACACGATCAGGATCGTCAGCAAGGCGCCTTCAAACAGGGTCTCGCGCACGTTTTCCACCGCGACCTTGATCTGGCGCGAGCCGTCGTAGACCGGTTCGAGGCGCACACCGGGCGGCAGCTCGGCCTTCATCGCGGCCACGGTTTTCAGCAGTCCGTCGATCACGGCAATCGTGTTTTCGTCCTGCGCCTTTTGCACGCTGAGCAGCAAGGTGCGCTGTCCGTTGTAAAGCGCCAGGCTGTCGGTTTCCTGCGCGCCATCAACGACGCTGGCGATCTGGCCGATGCGTACCGGCGCGCCGGCTTTGCGGGCGACGATGATTCGGGCGAAATCTTCCGGTCGCTGCATGCGCGCTTCGATCTTGACCACGCGCTCCTGTTCCAGCGAGCGGATCGCGCCCATCGGCAGATCCTGGTTCTCGTAATTGACCGCCGCCACCACCTGTTCGGGCGTGACGCCAAAGGCTTCCATGGCCTGCGGCTTGAGGTAGATATTGATTTCGCGCTTGGTGCCGCCGACCACCGTGACCGAGCCCACACCCCGCACATTCTCCAGGCGCTTTCTGAGGGTCTGGTCCGCCCAGTTGGTCAGTTCAACCTCGGACATCGATTTGCTGGCAACGCCCGCTTTGGCGGGCTCTGCCAACACCGCTAATGACCATACCGCCTTGCTGGCGGGGTCGAAGCGCAGCACACGCGGCTCTTTCACCTCGGTGCGCAGGGTGGGGCGCACGATGGCCACTTTTTCCCGTACATCGTCAGCGGCCTTGCGTCCGTTGATGTGCAACTGGAATTCAATGATCACGACCGACATGCCTTCGTAGCTGCGCGATGTCAGTGCGTTGATGCCGGCAATCGAGTTGACGCCTTCTTCAATTTTCTTGGTGATTTCGCTTTCCACAATTTCCGGCGAGGCGCCGGGGTATTCGGCCGTGACCACCACCACGGGAAAGTCAACATTGGGGAACTGGTCCACCTGCAGACGCTGGTAGGAGAACAGACCCAGCACCACGATGGCCAGCATGACCATGGTGGCAAAAACCGGATTCTTCAGGCTGACGCGCGTGAACCACATGGCTTACTTGCCGCTCGCCGGCGGCGTCGACGTGAACTTGACGGGCGTGCCATCACGCAGGGCACCAACGCTGCCCGACACCACTTTGGCCCCTTCGCTGACGCCCTTGACGGCGACCATGGTCTGCGCGTCGATCTCGCCGCGCGCTCCAAGTTCCACCGTCTGGTGCCGCACCTGCTGCTGGTCGACCAGCTGAACATAGGGTTGCGGCTTGTCGGTGCGCACGGCGCCCAGGGGTACCGCCAGCGTCTGCAGCCGTCCCGTGCCGAGCACTCCCTGGGCAAACAAGCCCTGACGCAGACCGGTGGCCGGTTCCACCGCCAGATAGGCGATGACGGCGCGACTGCCAGCCACAGCGCTCGGGTTGATCCGTACCACGCGGGCGTTGACCGGCTTGGCAGAGCCCTCAATCTGCAGCACAGCGCTTTGGCCCAGGCGCAAGTCCATGGACTCGGTGGCGCTCAGGCTGGCTTCGAGCTCCAGCCGGTTCAGATCGACGATTTCCACAATCCGCGCTTCGGGCGAGACCCGCTCGCCGGGTTGTGCCAGACGCTGCGAGACCAGACCCGCCAGCGGTGCACGCAAAACCGTGTCGTCCAGCGCCTTGGCTGCGACGTCCATGCCGGCCTGCGCGGCTCTATAGCTGGCCTCGGCAGCGGCCAGACTGGCCAGCGAGGTATCGAGTGCCGTCCTGGAGATGAAGCCCTGATCGACCAGTGAGCGGTTGTTGTCAAAGGCGCGTCGGGCAATGTCAACCTGGGCCTTGGCCGACTCGGCCAGTTGCTGTGCCTGGCGGACTCGCGCCTGGTATTCCCCCGGATCGACACGCGCGACGATCTGACCCGCTTTGACCGTATCGCCTTCGCGCACGGTCAGGCCCTGCAGTTCACCGGCGACGCGGGCTTTCACGATCGCCGAATTGACCGCTTTGAGCGCGCCCGAAATGGCCAGACCTATAGACAACTCGCGAGTCTTTACCTCGATCACATCCAGAGCGCCCAACTCGATCACCGTCTGGCTGCGATCAGCGGCCATTCTGGCGACGGCTTCCTGTTGTGCCTGACGACTTGACAGAGCGCGCCAGACGCTGCTTGCGAGCAGGCCGACCAAGAGGGCGAGCAGTGCCCATTTCATCCAGCGTTTCATAAACAGTGATTTCCTTTTTTGGTCACGGGGGAAGCCGGGCGCAGGCACAAGCCGGCAAGAATGATTTGAAGCTGGCTTGCCAGGTACTCTTCAGGCACCAGTTCGGTTGCCTCTGCCGGGTCATAGCAGGCGTTGTTGGAATGCACCAGAAGCTGCAGGAAGATCATGGGCGCAAGGACGGTAAAAACTGCGTATTTCATGTCGAGCGGCGCAAATTCGCCGCGGTCAACGCCACGCTGCAGGATGCGACGTATCAGCAGGTGGGCCGGCTGGATCACCTCCTGCTGGTAGAACAGGGCGAGCTCCGGGAAATTCTTGCCTTCGCCCAGCATCAGCTTGGTGATACCGGAAACCTTGGCGTTGCCCTGGCGCTGCCACCAAAGCGTCATGCAGTGGCGCAGCATGTCAGGCGTGCTGCCGTCGAAGGCATCGAACTGGGCGTTCCATTGCGAAAAGCCGCCGGAAATGTTTTCCCGCACAACGGCTTTGAACAACTCTTCCTTGCTGGCGAAATAGAGGAACAAGGTTCCTTTTGAAACACCGGCGCGGCGTGCCACTTCTTCAGCGCGGGTCGCGGCAAAGCCCTTTTCCACAAACAGGTCCAGAGCGGCGGCCAGCAACTCGCCCGGACGTGCGTCCTTGCGCCGCTCGTGCCTGATCGGTGGCGGTGTTTTTGCGGTACGCGTGGGTTTGGCTGGAGACATCGAGCTAATGACTAACTGGTTAGTAATGTAACTTCCAGGCGATAAACTGTCAATAGCGCTGACGCTTGTCGCCACGACTTCATCTTGGGTCATGGCCAGCGCAGCCTGGCAAGCCATGTCATTCAAGCTTCACGGAGAATTTCCATGCCTGATTCCCTGCAGACCCTCACTTTGGGCGGCGGCTGCTTCTGGTGCACTGAGGCCGTTTTTGTCTGCGTCAAGGGCGTCGTGGACGTTGAAAGTGGCTATTGCAACGGCCATGTCCTGCAACCGAGCTACAGCCAGGTCTGCGGTGGCGCTACCGGTCACAACGAGGTGGTCAAACTCGTGTTTGACCCGAAGCAGATCAGCGCTCGTGAGATTCTGGAGATCTTCTTCGTGATCCATGATCCGACCACGCTCAACCGGCAAGGCCACGACAGCGGCACGCAGTACCGCAGCGGCATCTATTTTTCGACGCCAGCGCAGGAGCATCTGGCCAGAGAGCTCATTGACGAGATGTCAAGCAGCGCTGTCTATCGCAGCCCCATCGTCACGGAAGTGCTGCCGTTGGCAAATTACTGGCCTGCCGAGGATTACCATCAGGATTATTTTGCAAAGAACCCGCACCAGGGCTATTGCATGGCCGTTGCCGCGCCGAAAGTGGAGAAATTCCGCCGTACTTTTGCGAAGTTGGTGCGCCGCGATTGATTTGCCAGTCGACTGCCACTCATTGCATCCATGAAGTGCTTGTCAAGTTGTTTTGTCGTCGGTGTACTGCTGTATCTGCTCGGCATGCTGCCGCTGAGTAGCCTGGCACAGTCAGCGCCAGCGCGGACAGCCAGCATGGCATTGGGCAGCGGGCCGGGCGTACACAGTCCGAACAGTCCGATTGCGCCTTTGCCTGAGCGCGCCGACGTCGTGCCGTGGCCGCTCCTGACGGCGGTCCGGATGCGCGATGGTCGCAAGGGGCCGCGTCCGGTCTTCAATGCCCAGCAGTTGGCATTGCATTTTCGTTTGCAGCGCGTTCAGGGCTTCATGATGCCTTTGGAGCCGGGTGAGAAGCAAAACCACTTTTTGCTGAGCGCGGTACCGCTGACTTGTTCATTTTGCATTCCGGGCGGCCCGGAGAGCATGGTGGAAGTGTTCACCCGGACGGCGGTCAAATACACCACGGAGCCGCTCGTGGTGGAGGGTAAATTCGTGGTGCTGGAGGACGATTCCAATGGCATGTACTATCGCATGACCCATGCGGTCAGCGTCAGATAGGCCCGGCCACGCAATGGCCCCGAAATGACCAACCCTGTCATCACTTCCCTCTTGCCCGTGGTGCTTCTGATTGCGCTTGGCTACCTCAGCGGTCGTGCCGGCTGGATTCGGGCCGAGGCCAGCAAGGACCTGTCGAATCTGGTCTTCATGGTGCTGACGCCGGCCTTGTTGTTTCGCACCATGAGCACGGTGCATGTGGAGCAACTCAACTTCAAGCCGGTTGCCATGTATTTTGTGGCAGCGGCCCTGCTGTTTGCGGCGATGTTGCTCTGGCAGGGCGCGACACGCCGCGCCGCCGTACTGGCGCTGGCCGCAACGTTCAGCAACATGGTGATGATTGGAGTACCTCTGGTTTCTCTTGCCTATGGCGAAGCCGCTCTGGTGATGCTGTTCACACTGATATCTGTACACGCCCTGGTGCTACTGACTTTGGCTACGGTGGTACTGGAACTGGCCGTGGCCCGTGAGCAGACTGCTAACGACACCGCTGCCCCGCGCCACATGGCGCTGACGGTGCTGGCAGCGATGCGCAACGGCATCATTCATCCCGTGCCCCTGCCCATTTTGGTGGGCTTGGCTTTTGCGCAAACCGGTCTCGTGATCCCGGCATTGCTGGACAAACCGCTGCTGCTTCTGAGCAACGCGTTTGGCCCGATCGCGCTGCTACTGGTGGGTGTGACCCTGACCCAGGTGCGTGTCGGCGAGCATCTCCGAGCTGCGCTGGGTCTGGCGCTGATCAAGAACCTGGCTTTTCCGGCGTTGGTTGCGCTGCTGAGTTCGTCTCTCGGTCTGAGCGGTCTGCCTTTGTCCGTGATGATCGTGGCGGCCTCCATGCCGATCGGCGCCAACGTGTTCCTGTTTTCACAGCGCTACCAGGTGGCGCAGGAGTTGGTGACGGCGAGCGTGGCAGTGTCAACCGTGCTGGCGCTGGCAACGGTCTCGTTGGTGATGGC
>JBAXOZ010000102.1:0-9074 GCA_037132975.1 Comamonadaceae bacterium | reverse complement strand
TGGCGTGGAACTTGGCTGGCGTCCAGGCCGTATAACTCTTGTGGCAGGTTGTGCAATTGGCGGTTGTGGAGACGTGATTGGCGTTCTTGCCAGTGGCATTGGCTCCGTTGTGGCAGCTCGTGCAAGTCGTGGCAGAAGTGAAAGTACTGTGGTCAGCCTTGGCGCCTTCCCATTTGCTGCTGGACTTGTGGCAACTCTCGCAAGCAGCCGTGGTGGCGAGGTGGTTGCTGCTCTTGCCGCTGGCAACGGTACCGTTGTGGCAAGTCGAACAACCCGTACTCACCGCCACATTGGCGTGGAACTTGGCCGGCGTCCAGGCCGTGTAGCTCTTGTGGCAGGTCGTACAGTTGGCCGTGGTGGAGACGTGATTGGCGTTCTTGCCAGTGGCATTGGCTCCGTTATGACAGCTTGAGCAATTGGTGGCTGTCGTGAACGTGCTGTGGTCGGCCTTGGCACCACTCCAGGTGGTGTTGGACTTGTGGCAACTCTCGCAAGCAGCCGTGGTGGCGAGGTGGTTGCTGCTCTTGCCGCTGGCAACGGTACCGTTGTGGCAAGTCGAACAACCCGTACTCACCGCCACATTGGCGTGGAACTTGGCCGGCGTCCAACTCGTGTAGCTCTTATGACAGCTCACGCAGTTGGCACTCGTAGGTACATGATTGACGCCCTTGCCGGTCGCGTTGCTTCCGTTGTGACAACTGGTACAGGTGGTCGAACTACTGAACGTGCCGTGATCCGCTTTCGCGCCCCTCCAGCCGGTGGTGGACTTGTGGCAACTCTCACAACTTGTCGTGGTCGAAATGTGGGACGCCGTCTTGCCGGTCGCTATGGTGCCGTTGTGACAACTCGAGCAGCCCGTGCTAACCGACACATTGACATGGAACTTGGCCGGCAACCAGCTACCCGGTGCGTTCTTGTGGCAGGTCGTGCAATTGGCACTGGTACTGACGTGATTTGCATTCTTGCCGGTTGCCTTGGTGCCATCGTGACAGCTTGCGCACACGGTCGCTGAACTAAAGCCTGCATGATCCATCCTGGTCGCTGGCAACCAAGCCACAGGCTTATGGCAGGAATCACACGAAGCCTGCGTCACGGCGTGCGTGGAGGGTTTGCCGGTTGCCGTGCTGCCATTATGGCAAGTGGAACAGGTACCGGCCACCACACCCGCATGATTAAATTTGGCACCCGTAAAGACTTTGGTGGTGTGGCAAGAGTCGCAACCCAATGCAGTGACGAGGTGCTGCTGCGGCTTGACCACATTGTTCCGTGCCAAACGCAAGCCACTGGTATGACAGCTGGCACAGTCGCGCGGCGTACCTTTGAGAACTCCAGCCACATGACATGACTCGCAGCGCGCGGACGAATGCGTTCCGGTCAGTGCAAACCCGGTCGTCAAATGGTCGAATTTTCCGGTCTGGTTCTGCGCCCGCAAATTTACGCCAATAGTCACGCACAGAAGCGCCAAAAGCACCCCTACAACGCGCACACAAATGCTTGGGTCGGTTGACCTCATGAGAACACTCCCTCACCTATCGGCGGCACCATGCCGCTTGCATCAGAGGCCGACAAGAGTTCGTTCCCTGGCAAGCCAGACAACGTTGTCGCGGCGGGTCTGCTGACCTGTCCGGTACGGCGTTGAATCTTCTTCCAGTTGTCCGTCACGTGACACTGCTCGCAGCGGGTGCCAAATTCCCCATGGTGCAGATCGTCCAGTCGATGGCAGGTCACGCACTCGGTGTCTAGCGGCGCAGCAGCCTTGCCCTTGGGCGCCTCCTGCTTGTGGCAGGACTCACAGCCGACCATGACGTGTTTGCCATCGAGCCGGTACTTGGTCTTCTTGTCGTGATTGAAGTCCCATAAGGTCCAGGCACGGGTGTTGTGACAGTTCTCGCAAAGTGCACCGAACTTCTGCTTGTGCTTGTCCTCCTTCTGGTGGCAGCCCAGACAATCCCGTGGTGCATCCTTGTAACGCGCGCTCTGGTGACAAGTCTTGCAGGCCGCCGGAACATGGCGTCCGGTGAGCGGGAAACGGGTCAACCGATGGTCAAACCTTTCGACACGCCATGAGCGGTCATCATGACACTGCTGACAGACGATGCCCTGCTGTCCCTCGTGCTTGTCATCCTTCTTGTGACAGCTGAAGCAATCCGTCGCCGTCTTCCGCATACTGGCAAGATCCTTGTGACAGGCTGAGCACTTGACCGCAGGCAGCGCGTGTGCGTTGCGCAGAACAAACTTGGTTCTGTCGTGATTGAAGCGGCCCACCGTGGTCCTCCAGTCGCGCTCACTGTGACAATCACCACAACGCTCGCCCAGCGACCCGTTGTGTTTATCATCCTTCTTGTGACAGGACAGGCAATCCTTGGGGGCTTCCTTGAACATCACGCTTTTGTGACATTCCTTGCATTCCACTTTGGCATGCTTTCCCAGCAAGGGGAAACTGCTCAGATCGTGGTCGAACTTCTTTGCTGGCTCCTTCCAGCTTCGCTCACTGTGACAGCTCGCACAGTCTTTTCCCAGGGAACCCTTGTGCTTGTCGTGCTTGGCATGGCAGGCATTGCACTCCTGGCTCAACTTGCTACGGTAGAGATTGCCGGTGTGGCAAGTCACACACGCCGTTGTGACATGCTTGCCGCGTAAAGCGTACTTGGTATCGGCTTCGTGATTGAACTTGCTGGTCTTCCAAAGGTTGGCGCCATGGCAGGATTCACACTTTTCACCGAATAGCCCCTTGTGGCCCTTGGCACCATCGTCGTCCTTCTTGTGACAACCAATGCAGCTACGCGGCGTTTCCCTGTAGTTCGTCGTCTTGTGACATGTTGAACACTTCACATCAACGTGCTTACCAACCAGTGCGAAACGTGTCGTTGCATGGTCGAATTTGGTCTCTTTCCAGTTGCTCTCGTTATGACAGTCGGCGCATTTGGCACCCAGCGTGCCCTTGTGTACGTCGTCTTTGCGATGGCAAACACTGCACTGGGTCGCCGCCTCGCGATATTTCTTACCCGTCACGTGACACTTATCACACTCAAGAGGCTGGTGTTTGCCACGCAGCAAGAAGTCGCTCTGACTGTGATCAAACTTCTTCTTGTCAAAGCTGACCACCTGCGCCTCGCGCCCCTTGTGATCCGTGTGGCAAACGCTACAGGGTTGGGCTTTTTGCCTCCCATGAAAGCCTGTCTTGGCTCGCATATCAGCGCCTACGTCCTTGTGGCAATCGGCGCACAGTCCCGACTGCGCTGCCCGGTCGAACTTGACGTGGCACTGCTTGCAGTCGTCTTCCAGTTTGGCATGCCCCTGGATAAGCTTGCCGGGTGCCAGAATGGATTCGAGGCTCTGCGCTCCTGCAAACGCCGGCCAGACCCAAGCACTTGCCAGCAACATGAGGGACATGGCAAGACGCTTGCACTTCGATCGGGACGGCATAAGCCATGGCATCAGTTTGCACTGCCCATCAATATGCGTGAACCGCAATCACGTGCACAATCGCACTGATCACGAGCAGATAGACAAACGGAATATGCGCCACATGCCACAAGGAAAACAGGCGTGAATAGGCTGTGAACTGGGCAACACGGGTGACAGCATGAAGATACTGCCAGACCAGGGCCTTCGCATGCTTTTCACGCTTGGCGAGGTCCATAGCACTCCATTGATGCTGCGCCGCCAAACTCCGTAAAGTGCTTCCCACTTCGGCGACGCAGCGACGATAGGTCAGCCACTGCTGTAACGGGAGCCAAAACACTTGGCGAGTATAGGTAGGCCACCCGACGCGCGCCTTGAGTTCTCTCTGCTCAAACCCAATCAACCTGGCTTCGACCTCCGGAGCAAACGACAGGCGGGACCTGGCATCTGCCTCCTCCAATCCAGCCCGAGCCTGCAAATCACGCAACTCAGCCTTCTCGCCGTGCAGTCCACGATTAACCCGTGCATAAATGAATCGACCGATCACCCCGCTGCCAGCCACAGCCAACATGCTGTAGAGCGCCACTGCGGCGTTAAGGGAGCCGACACGAAACGTGGAATGCAAGAGAATGAGCAGCGGACCGCCAACACCCAGCACCATATGCACCAGGAACCACCACTTGACACGCCCCCAATTTCTCGAAAAACTGAAATGCTTGCGCAAGGGGTAGCTAAACAGGAGCAACATCATGACGCCACCGGCCACCCCGATCCAGTAACCCACGTCGTCGCCTGCCTTGAAAAACTCCATCCGGCTAAATTGCCACGCAGCCAGTACCAAGCTGACAATTGCCAGATAGACAATGACATCGACTGGCATCGAACTGGTAAACGTACGGTCCTGGTCCAACTGCTCCACAGACGGTCCGCCTGCACCCACGAGGGTCGAATCCGGGAACTCGGAGTCCCGGATGGTCATGGCGTGAGGAAAGAATTTTTCAGTGGCGGTGTTCATCTTCGGACTCGCAATGGGGCGCTTGGTTGGTTCCATTTGATGGTAATTAGGCTTTCTTAAGTAAAGCTTAATGAAGTAGGTAACTCTCTGTAAGTTGATGTGTCAAAGTACATTTTAGGGAATTTTTCCCAATTATACAGAAAAGTCAGTTTGGCGTCGATCTCGCGGGGTCACCCCCAAGCCTGTGATCAGTGTGTGTGGGCGAAACTGCTGACCAGGGTCACCAGAGCGATCCCGGCCATCAACCAGCCAATCTGAGCGACCGTTTCACGTGCCGTCAGACGCTTTTGCAGTTGCGGGATCAGATCTGCCAGCGCCACGTAGACAAAACTGCTACTGGCAACCACCAGAAAATAGGGCAGGTATTCCTGCAACTGATCCACCAGCCAGTAACCGGCCAGTCCACCCAAGGATGTCACCGCGCCGGCCAGCGACACCTTGAGAACCGCGGCACGTTTATTGCCGGCCCCAGAGCGCAACACCATCAGATCACCCATGTGGTGCGGCACCTCGTGCGCCAGCACAGCGAGCGACGCAATCACACCCAGACGCAGGTCGGCGACAAACGCGGAGGCAATCAGCACGCCGTCACCAAAGCAGTGCACGCTGTCGCCAGCCAGCACGGCCCATGTGCCAGTTGCCGCTCCGTGACCGTGGCCATGCAGATCCGACTCGTGCTCGTGATGATGCTCATGCCCGTGGTGCCATAACTCGGCTTTATCGAGCAGAAAAAAGAAAACCAGCCCCACCAGCAATGCAACGAACAGATTGTGTGCCGCCACCTGTCCCTCGAAAGCCTCCGGTAACAAATGCAGGAAGGCGGTGGCCAGCAGCGCACCGGCAGCCAGGCTCAGCATGTGCTGGGTGTAGCGTGCCAGCACACCAAAGCTCAGCAAGGCCGCGAGCCAGACGCTGCCAATGCCAGCCGCCAGCGTGCCACTCAAGATTGCTATCCAAATCACTGTTGTCTACACCTAAAAAACACCGAGCCAGGCCAGCGGCAACAGCCGCGTCACCGACTGGCGATGCCAGGCGGATTATGGCAGTTGACCAGGGCATAAGCTCATTGCCAAAAGTCATCAGTCATCAAGGACAATGCATTCATGAATATTGGCAGCAACCTTCAGAAGAGCGGGCACGGCAGTTGCACGCTGGTTGGAGCGGGTCCCGGAGATCCGGAATTGCTCACCATCAAAGCCGTCAAGGCGATCCAGGCGGCCACCCTGCTTCTGGTGGACGATCTGGTCCACGAAGGCGTGGTGGCGCTTGCAGCACCAAGGGCGAGGGTCGTCCATGTTGGCAAGCGGGGCGGCTGCAAGTCGACCTCACAAGCCTTCATCGAAAGACTCATGATCACGGCTGTTTACCGGGGTGAGGCTGTGGTCCGCCTCAAAGGCGGCGATCCCTTCATTTTTGGTCGCGGCGGCGAGGAAGTCGAACACCTTCAGGCCGCAGGCATCGCTGTCAGCGTGGTCAATGGCATTACAGCGGGGCTGGCCGCCGTGACGACCTTGGGCGTACCGCTGACACACCGGGAGCACGCGCAGGGTGTGATGTTTGTAACAGGCCACGCCAGGACCGGTGTCGCCGGCACCGACTGGAAGACACTGGCAGCCACAGCCCACAGCGCCAGGTTGACGCTGGTCATTTACATGGGCGTCAACAACGCCGCTCACATTCAGGAGGAATTGCTCTGCGGCTTGCCCGCTGACACGCCGGTGGCCATGATTCAGGACGCCACACGGGTCAGTCAGCGTCACGCCGTCTGCGCCCTGGCCGCATTGCACCGCACCCTGCAACAGGAACAAATCAGCAGCCCGAGCGTGATCGTGATCGGTGACGTGCTGCGTGGTTTGACGGCCGCGCAAATCACTATCCCGGTGGCACGGCGCAGCGCCTAAACTTCGCCCATGCACACCTTTGACGTCGTCATCGTCGGCGCTGGCGCGGCGGGCCTGTTTTGCGCCGGTATCGCAGGACAACGCGGCCTGTCCGTACTGGTGCTCGATCACAGCGAGAAAGTAGCCGAGAAAATCCGGATTTCCGGCGGTGGGCGCTGCAACTTCACCAACCTGGACTGTACGGCTGCGAACTTTCTCAGCAACAACCCGAGTTTTTGCCGCTCCGCGTTGACACGCTTCACTTCGCGTGATTTCACAGCCTTGTTGCAGCGCAATGGCGTGGCGTTCCACGAAAAGCACAGGGGACAACTGTTTTGCGATCATTCAGCCGACGACATCATCAAGGTACTGCTGGCCGAGTGCATTGCTGGTCAAGTAACGCGCTGGCAACCCTGCAGCGTCAAGTCCATCCAATCAGGCTCCGACGCTGCGTCCGGAGACACTTGCCGTTACGAGATTGAGTGTGATCGCGGTACGGTGCGAGCCCGCGCTGTGGTCGTCGCCACCGGCGGCTTGTCGATTCCGAAGATCGGCGCAAGCGACTTCGGATATCGCGTGGCCCACCAGTTTGGCCTCCGTGTGGTGGAGCCACGACCCGCTCTGGTGCCCCTGACTTTTGACAGTGCCAGTTGGGCACCGTTTGCACAATTGGCGGGGCTGTCGCTGCCGGTGCAGATCGAGTTTGGTGACAGGAAGGGCAAGATTTCCTTTTTGGAAGACTTGTTGTTTACCCATCGCGGCCTGAGTGGCCCGGCCGTGCTACAGATATCGAGCTACTGGAGGGCTGGCATGCCGATCCGGATCAATCTGGCACCTGACCTTGACCTTATTCAATCCCTGTCACAGGCCAAACTTCATTCACGAAAGCTGATTGCCAACGAACTCGCCACCTTGCTTCCGTCGCGCCTGGTCGATACATGGATCGAGCGGGACGGCAACGCTGGCTCCTACCGGCAACGGCCCGTCAATGAAATCGGCGACAAGGCACTGGCCGCACTGGCTGCCCAACTCGCCAGTTGGGAAATCACACCCACCGGCACCGAAGGCTTCAACAAGGCGGAAGTGACGGCCGGCGGCGTCGATACCCGTGACCTGTCGTCGCAGACCATGGAATCCGTTCACGCCGGTCTGTACTTTATTGGAGAAGTAGTGGATGTCACCGGCTGGCTGGGCGGCCACAACTTCCAGTGGGCATGGTCCAGCGCTTTCGCCTGCGCTCAGGGGCTTGCCAGCAATCGACATCCTGTCAAATAGCCTCCGGCATGATCGATTTGGTCACAACAGGGCTATAATCTGCAGCTTTGCTGGCAAACCCTCGCTGCCTGATCACTATTTTTGAGCGGGGAACAAACGCAGTACCTTGGTCAAAAGCCCGATCTTCCTTTGACTGAAGTATGCACTTTCTGGATCACTTTACGTAAATGACAACCATCCGTGTAAAAGAGAACGAACCCTTTGACGTAGCGCTGCGTCGCTTCAAGCGCACTATTGAAAAGCTGGGCCTGCTGACTGACTTGCGAGCCCGCGAGTTCTACGAAAAGCCGACCGCCGAGCGCAAGCGCAAGAAGGCAGCCGCCGTCAAGCGCAACTACAAGCGCATTCGCGCCATGCAGTTGCCCAAGAAGATGTACTAAACCTGAGACCTTGTGGGACAGACCGCAGTTACGCGCAGCGAACCAGTTCTGTCCCCAACTGATCAGTGAAGCTAGCCCGCCGAGGCCACTCAGGCGGGCTTTTTTTATGCCCAAACCTGTTTTACAAGGAGCACCTCCCATGACACTCAAAGAGCAGATCACGGAAGACATGAAAAACGCCATGCGCGCCAGAGACAGCGAGCGCCTGGGCACGATCCGCTTGTTGCTGGCCGCAGCCAAGCAAAAAGAGGTGGATGAGCGCGTGGTGCTTGACGACGCCGCCATGGTGGCGATCATCGACAAACTGATCAAGCAGCGCAAGGATTCGGTCAACGCGTTTACGCAGGCCGATCGCATGGACCTTGCGAACAAGGAGTCCGCCGAAATCGTGGTGCTGCAGGCCTACCTGCCGCAACGTCTGAGTGCCGACGAATTAAGCGCTGCGGTACTGGCGATCGTTGCCGAGATTGGCGCCGAGTTGGGCCGTGCTGTCACGCCTGCTGATATGGGTAAAGTCATGGGCACCGTCAAGACACGTCTTGCCGGCAAGGCCGACATGGGCCAGGTATCGGGCGCGGTCAAAGCCGCTCTGTCCCGCTAACTCCCCGCCACCTTCATCCGGTTGACCAGCATGGAGCCAACGGTCTTGGCGCCGTAGTTGTAGGCGTCGGCACCTACCGCCTCGATTCCCTTGAGCATGGCTTTCATGTTGCCGGCAATCGTGATCTCGTGGACCGGGTAGGCGATACGCCCACGCTCCACCCAGAAGCCGCTGGCACCGCGTGAATAGTCCCCCGTGACGTAGTTCACACCGGAGCCCATCAGTTCGGTCACAAACAGGCCAGTACCGAGTTTCTTCAGCATGGCATCCAGATCATCATCGGGCCGCGTCAGGCGTGAAGTCAAGCTCAGATTGTGTGACCCGCCAGCGTTGCCTGTAGTCTTCATGCCGAGTTTGCGAGCGGAATAGCTGCCCAGGAAATAACCTTGCACGCGCCCCGCATCCACCACCTGGCGCGCCTTCACCTGAACACCCTCATCATCAAACGGCGAACTGCCTTTGCCGCGCTTGACGAACGGGTCTTCCTGGAGGTCGAGGTGCTTGGCCAGCACCTGCTT
>JBAXOZ010000101.1:0-9098 GCA_037132975.1 Comamonadaceae bacterium | reverse complement strand
ACAGGTGACTCCGGGCAGGAAGCAGCTGGCAGTTGAACCGCCGTACGCACGCCGTCGGCGATGCGAACCAGCTCAAAACTCCTGACACAGGGCCGGATGCCGTAGCCACCCGGCGTGTCGTGTTTGCTGTGATTGCCCGGCTCGATGCGTGCCCCGGCAAGACGCAGAAAAGGCGTCGCCACCTTGGACAGCGGCGGATAGTCCTGCTGTGAAACCAGCAGAATCGTGTCCTGTGTCGGGCTCACATGAGCCGTTGGCGGTGACGGCGCACGCATCACGTCCAGGATGGCTTTGGGTGGCTGGTCGTAACCAGCAGCGCCGGCCGACGCGGCAAGCGCTGCGACAAGGCAAAAGGTGAAGACGTTCTGACGTAACACAGGTGTTTCCTTGCAGTAATCGTGGTCTGGAGTTCTAACCGAGGGCTTGGTCGATGTCCCAAAGGATATCGTCAATGTGCTCGATGCCGACCGACATGCGCACCATGTCGGGCAGCACGCCAGCGGCGACCTGCTGCTCGGCGTCGAGTTGCCGATGCGTGGTCGATGCCGGATGGATGATGAGCGTACGCGTGTCGCCGATGTTGGCCAAGTGGCTCAAGAACTGCGCCGCTTCAATAAAGCGCACACCGGCCGCCAGGCCGCCCTTGACGCCGAAAGCCAACAGGCCCGAGGCCCCCACCACACCATCCATCTGGCGCATCTGCTTCTTCACCAGGGCGTGCTGCGGATGCTCCGGCAAGCCGGGATAGTTGACCCAGCTGATGCGCGGATCGTTCTGCAGGAATTCGGCCACCTTGAGAGCATTGCTGCAGTGGCGCTCCATGCGCACGTGTAGGGTTTCCGTGCCTTGCAGAATCTGCCAGGCGCTCATCGGCGACAGGGCCGCACCGTAAACCCGCAAGGTTTCCATGCGGGCGCGCATGGTAAAGCCAAAATCGCCAAAGGTCTCGTAAAACCTGACGCCGTGGTAGCCCTTGGAGGGTTCCGTCATGCCCGGAAACTTGCCGTTGTCCCACGGAAACTTGCCGCCCTCAACCAATACCCCGGCCAGCGTCGTGCCGTGACCACCGAGGTACTTGGTGGCTGAATGCACGACGATGTCGGCACCCAGGCGCAAGGGATTGCACAGAAAGGGCGAAGGCACCGTGTTGTCAATCACCAGCGGCACACCATGCGCGTGGGCGACCTCGGCCACGGCGGCAATGTCGAGCATGATCAGACTCGGATTGCCCAGACTCTCGGCAAAGACGGCGCGCGTGTTGGGTCGCATGGCCGCAGCAAAAGCCTCGGGCTGCGTGGCATCGACAAAGCTGGTTTCAATACCAAAGCGCGCCAGGTTCACCGCCAGCATCGAGACACTGCCGCCATACAGCGCGCCGGCCGCCACCACATGATCGCCCTGCTGCAGGATGGTCATCAGCGCCATCGCCTCCGAAGCCATGCCGCTGGCCGACGCCAGTGCGGCACGGCCACCCTCCAGCGCCGCCACACGCTCTTCGAGGGCCGCCACCGTCGGGTTGGACAGGCGCGAATAGACGTTGCCAAAGGTCTGCAGGTTGAACAGGCTCGCTGCGTGCTCGGTGCTGTCAAAAACGAAACTGGTGGTCTGGTAGATCGGCAGGGCGCGCGCGCCGGTGGCGGCATCGGGCGTCTGCCCGGCGTGAATGGCCAGGGTTTCGGCTTGAAATTGGTGTTCGGGCATAGCAGGCTCTAAACAGGGCGTTTGGCAGAAATGATCTTGGTGTCCACGCCGACCAGGTTCAGCCCGCCAAACAGGCGCGCATATTCGATCTTGACGCAGCGGTCCATCACCGAATCCAGACCGGCATCGCGTGCCAGTTGGTCGGCCTCGACGTTGGTGACCCCGATTTGCTGCCACAGGCAGTGCGCGCCAATCTGCAATGCCTGGCGGGCGATTGGCAGCACGTCCTCGGTGCGCCGGAACACATCAACAATGTCAACCGGGATCGGGATTTCCAGCAGGCTGGCATAACAGCGTTCACCCAGAATCTCGGTCCCGGAAGCAGCGTAGCGCGGGTTCACCGGGATCACCCGAAAGCCATGCTCCTGCATGTACTTGGCAGCGAAGTAACTGGGCCGGTGCCACTCGGCAGAAAGTCCGACCACGGCAAGGGTGCGGTTTTGTTTGAAGATTTTTCGCAGCTGTTCGATGGTATTCATGAAGGCACGGCACCTGTAACCCGTGCATTATGAGTCAGAAGCCGCAGGCGCCCAAGCCAGCGCGACCACCCTAAAATCGGCGCTGCTCCCAACCTCTTCAAGACCAGCCGACCCGCCATGTCCAAGCTCTATTTTCGCTACGCGGCGATGAATGCCGGAAAGTCCACCATGCTCTTGCAGGCGGCCCACAATTACATGGAACGCGGCATGGCCGTCAAGCTCTTCACCGCCGGTGTGGATGACCGACACGGCGTCGGCATCATTCACTCGCGCCTGGGCATTGAGCGAACGGCCTTGACCTACGACCAGTCAACTTCATTCGACAAGGGCATTCTCGATCCCGACACCGCCTGCGTCTTCGTCGATGAGGCGCAGTTTCTGACGCCACCGCAAGTCCATCAGCTGCATCGCCTGGCGCACCTGTCTGACGTACCCATCATCTGCTACGGCTTGCGCAGCGACTTCCTTGGCATGCCTTTTGAAGGAGCGGCCATGTTGCTGACGCTGGCCGATGACATTGAGGAGATCAAGACCATTTGCGCCTGCGGCAAAAAGGCCAGCATGAACGCACGTATCGACAGCCAGGGCAGGCGCGTGCACACCGGTGAACAGATCCTCATTGGCGGCAACGTCAGCTACCGCGCCACCTGCCCGGATTGCTTTTACCGCGAACCTGGCTAGATCATTGCGGCGCCACCGCCGCGCCCTCGATCCCGTGCCGCTTCAAGGCATTCGCCACAAATCCCGACGCCTTCATCTGCTGGACAAACTCGCTCACGTAAGCGGTGCCGACTGCGCGACCTTTGGGTATGCCCATCGCCTGATTGATGACCATGAAACGCCCGTCGAGCAGGCGCAGCCCCGGCAGACGTCTGGCGTCGGCTTCGAGTTGCTGTTTCACGCCTGCTGCCACTTCAATCCGGTCGGCGAGCATCAGATCGGTCACCGCTGGCGAGGTCGGCGCGCGCACGATTTTTGCCTTTTTCAGTTCGCGCGTCAGATACAGATCGTAGGCGCTGCCACGCCCGACAACGACACGCACGCCTTCGCGGTCGACGTCCTCATTGCGCGCAATCGCTGAACTCCCATGCACCAGATAGGCACCTTCGATGACGACATAGGCCGGTGTGAAATCAATATCGGCGGCGCGCACCGGATCAATGGCAAAGAATCCGATATCCCACTCGCCCTTCTTGATGCCTTCGACCACCTTGCCGGCCGCCGTGTACAGCACCAGTTCCACCGGCACCTCCAGACGTCGCCCCAACTCGCGTGCCAGATCAACCGATACGCCACGCGCCTCACCGGTTGCCGCATCCCGGGCCGCCAGAATGGGGTTGCCAAAGTTGATGGCCGCACGCAGCGTACCCGAGGGCGCCAGCGCAGATCGCGCAGCGGCGGAGGGTGACGCTGGCGCCAGCACGGCACTGGAACAGGCGCCTAGCAGCATGACCGCTGCGAGCAGTGTGGCGACACGAACCGTGGGGTGTTTGATATGGAGCATGGGTTTCACCCGAAAGAGCGTTCTTGGGCCAAGCCACCGAGTCGCGCCGTAATGGCAAAGAACTCGGCCATGGTGTCCTCGATGATCTGCTGCGCCGACTTGACCGAGTCGATCAGACCGGCGCTCTGCCCGGCCAAGGCAGGTGCAGCTTCCATGTCGCCGCCAAAGTAAACACCCAGAATGCCCTGCAGCGCATCGGCGCTCATGACGCCCTGCTCATAGATGGCCTGGGTACGTTGTGATTTGAGAGCGCGGATGCAGGGCGTGGACTTCTTGTTAAGCATCCAGGTGCCGGTCTCGCTCGCCGCGACGATGGCGTTCTTGTAGTTGGCGTGCACCGGGCTCTCCTGGCAGCAGACAAAGCGGGTACCCATCTGGATGCCCTCCGCCCCGAGCGCAAACGCCGCCGCCATGCCGCGGCCATCGCAAATACCACCGGCCGCAATCAGAGGCACATCGGTACGAGCGCGAATCGCCTGCAGCAAGACCAGCGTGGAGACCTCTTCCGGGTTCTTGAAGCCACCGCCTTCAGCGCCTTCGACCACCAGGCCGTCGATGCCGGCGTCAACGCACTTGAGCGCAGTGTCCACCGTAGGCACCGCGTGGTAGACGGTGATGCCGGCGTCCTTCAGCGGTGCAATGAACTTGGCCGGACTGCCAGCCGAAGTCGTAACGAACTTCACACCCGACGCGCAGACAAAGCGCAGCATCTGATCGTCGCGCAGAAAGCGGATCGGCAGATTCACGCCAAAAGGCAGCCCCAGCGCGCTCATCTTGCTGATTTCGGCCTGGCAGATTGCGGTCTCGCCGGAGGACGTTTCGATGATACCCAGCCCGCCCGCGCGTGAAACGGCCGACGCCAGCGCTGTTCGCGCGATCCAGCCCATGGGCGCTTGCACAATGGGGTAGCGGGCGCCGGTATGGGCAATAACACGGTTCATGGCGAGTCCGATCAAGTGGGATGCAGGCTACATGATAGAAGCTTGCCGTGCTGGCGTGCGCAAAGCCTCAATGGCGGCGACAATCGGCGTCTTTAACCACCTGAGGCCCTTGGAATGAGATCGATGAAATCTGGAATGCTGGTCGCCAGCGTAGCATCTTTGCTGGCTCTTGCCGGCTGCAACCTGGATCTAAGCCCGAAAACGGCAGCGTCAGCCGAGAATGGCGTGACCGTGGCCACCGTCAACGGTACTGCTATCAGCAAGAGCCGCATCGATATGCTGCTCAGCCAGGGCGCTGGCCAGGGTCGACCCGACACGCCAGAGGCCCGCCAGGCCATCATCGACCAGTTGGCGATGCAGATGGTGATTGCAGAGGAAGCCACCAAAAAGGGCATGGATAAATTGCCCGAAGTCACGGAGCGGCTGGAAATGGTCCGGCAATCGGTCCTGGCCAACACCTACGTGCAGGACTTCATGAAGACCCATCCGGTGACCGACGAAGCCCTGAAAGCCGAGTACGACCGGATCAAGGCCACCGTGACCGGCAAGGAATACAAGGCACGCCACATCCTGGTAGAAAAAGAAGCCGAGGCCAAGGACATCATCGCCAAACTCCAGAAGGATGTCGGTGCCTTTGGCAAGCTGGCATTGGAAAAATCGAAAGACCCCGGCTCCAAGACCCGCGGTGGCGACCTGGGCTGGTTCGATCCGAGCCGCATGGTGCCCGAATTTGGCGCTGCCGTGAGCAAACTCGAAAAAGGCAAGTTCACACTGGAGCCGGTGAAGTCGCAGTTTGGTTACCACGTGATCCTGCTCGACGACAGCAAGCCGGTCGAAGCACCGCCTTTTGAGCAGGTCAAGCCCAATCTGACGCAACAGTTGCAGCAACAGAACCTGAAGAAGCAGCTTGATGACCTCAAGAGCAAGGCCAAGATCGAGATCGTGGCAGCCGCAGCACCGGCTCCGGCAGCTTCAGCAGTCGCAGCGCCCGCAGCATCGGCTGCCTCAGCCGCCAAATAGTTCCCACAAAGGCGATTTCAATCCAGAATACGTTGCATGTAACAGTTGATTTGCTTAAAATGTTGCATGTAACGAAAAGGATGGGGATCAATTATGGCGACTGCAACATCAGAGCGCGTGCAAAAGCACCGCATGGCATTGCGCGAATCGGGTCTGCGGCCGGTGCAGATCTGGGTGCCAGACACGCGTCGTGCCGGTTTTGCCAAAGAGTGTCGTCGCCAGTCCCTGCTGTTGCAAGACGACGCGCCGGAGCGGGAAACGACTGATTGGCTTGAGGCTGCAGCTGACCATGAGGGTTGGCAATGAAGCGCGGCGATCTGGTCACGGTCGCCCTTCAGGGCGATCTTGGCAAGCCCCGCCCGGCGCTGGTAATTCAGTCCGATTTGTTTGAAGCACATCCCTCTGTGACCATTTTGCCTGTCACCAGTGATTTGCGGGCCGCGCCGCTGTTTCGAATCGCGGTGAATCCCACGCCAGACAATGGGCTCAGCCAAGCCTCCCAGGTCATGGTGGACAAGCCGCAATCGGTAGCCCGCAACAAAATTGGTTCGCTGCTGGGACACCTGGACGACACCGCCATGCTGGCAGTCAACCGCGCGCTGGCGGTCTTTCTAGGATTGGCTTGAGCTTGTGAACCAGGCGACAGCAAGAAATATATTTCCGTCCGGCAAACGTATCTTGCAGTCCAGCAAAGGTTTGAGGCGCCTGCATTCCTAGCATGATGCTTGGGCGCCTGGGTTCAGGGCCGACCAGTCTGGTTAACTGCAAGGAGTATTGCTGTGATTCAAATAAGGGCCGACCGTTTCAAACGGGTCGTTGCATCCGTCACCCTGTTGTTCATATTTGCTCTGGGAGGTTGCGGTGGCGGTGGCGCCTCGCCTGCCTCTGCGGTGCTCAACGAATCGTTCAGAACGGATGTCAACAGGAATGTGGCCATCAGGGTCGAGGCCCTGAACCATGAATTCCTGTTGCAGGGGAACTTGATCCAGCTTACCGACGCCCAGAACTTCAGTGGGCTCAAGAGCAGGGTGGTGGTCTTTCAGAAGCAGGCCGGCAGGCTCTTCATGCTGGAGTCCCAGGTCGGGCACACCGTGACGCCTGACACACCCTTCGCCATTATTCTGGCCGAATTTCCGATCGCCGCCGAGAGCGACGGCTGGATCTGGTTCGATTTCAATCAGGGCATGTCCAAAATATTCACCACGGCAGAGATGTATGCGTCTGACTTTGAAGGCAGTGCCTATCTGCCCTCCTTCGCGGTCGCTTCGATCCGCAGCAGTTACCTGGCGCAAGTGGACGACAGCAAGAACGATCGTCTGGCACTGCGCCAGTCGGCCCAGGTCGATACTGGCAGCAACAAGGTTCAAAGTGTCGAGGTTCGCTACTACCTCTCGCCCTATTTGCCGGACCCCACTTTCAAACAGACTGAGTCCCCCGGCTTCACAAACGCCGGCTACTTCGAAGTCATGCCGCAGGACGTATCGGGTGGTGCAAAGACCAAAGTACTGGCCATGAAATGGCAAGTGAACAAGGAACCCATCACCTATTTCATCTCCGCTGAAACCCCGCCGGAGTACCGTGACGCCGTCAAGAATGGCGTCCTGTACTGGAACCAGGCGCTGGGGCAGGATGTCTTCGCTGTGGCTGACGCTCCGGTCGGTGCTACAGCTCCGGACATGGACCGCAACATCGTCCAGTGGGTGACCTATGACGACTCTGGATCTGCCTACGCCGACATGCAGGCCGATCCGCGGACCGGCCAGATCCTGCACGCCCAGGTCTTCATGCCGAGTGCATTCGCCATCGGAAGCCGAAAAGACGCATGGCGGGCGCTCAAACTGCTGGCCGCAGCGCCACCATCGACCACGCAGATAGCGCTGAAGAACCTCCAGGCATCCCGTGTCTGCGACCTGTCCGTCAAACAGGGAATGCTGAACCGGCTGACTGCGCTGCTGGCGAGCAACGCCAGCGATGCTGCGATATTGAAAACGGCCCAAGCAACTGTGCAGCAGGTGGTAGCGCATGAGGTCGGACACACCCTGGGACTGCGCCACAACTTTGCCGGCAGTCTGGCCGCCACTTACAACGGCCACAAGCGCGAGGATTTGTATGCCAACTTTCTGAATAACAAACCCTACGATGTCGGGGTACTGCCATCAAGCAGCGTGATGGACTACCACCAGGCAATAGAAGAGGTTCTGGCCGCCGAGCGCTTCAACACGACCAAGATGGCCCTCCCGCATGATGCGAGCGCCATGAAGTTTCTCTACCAGGACAGGACGCTGGACAAGAGCATCGCCTTCTGCACCGACACCGATGCAGATCGCATGCCGGACTGCCTGCGCTTCGATCACGGCCGCTCGCCTCTGGAATATGCATCCTCTGAACTTGAATACCAGCTCAGGGCGGACATCCTGCCGGTGACGTTCTACCTTGAGCAAGTGGCCAGTCTCATGGAGTCCGGTACCCGTGTTGCCGACCTGCACCCGTCGCCTGTCGACAAGGCAAAAAGTTTGCTGAGAACCAAACCGCTGATGCTGACGCCCTTCACCCAGACCGGGTTTTATGCGCGCACGCTCAAGAGCTTGTTCCCCGGCACGCTGCTCAAGGATGCCGCCCCGGCAGCACTGCGCGCAGCGGTCATCCCGGTCGTCCGCTCCGATCTCGATACATGGATCCAGTCCAACCCCCTGGGAATCACCTCACTGACCGGAATGTTCAGGGTGGTCGATCCAGCCTGGAAAGATGCCTGGATCAAGCGTTTCAACACGCTCACCGAAGACCCAGCCTTCTATACGATGGTTGATCAGGACGGTAACAGCAGAGCCTTTACGCCAGATGAACGTGCACAACTGCGAGCCATGGCGGCGGACTTCTTCAGCAATCTGATTCCTGCGCTCGCTGCAGAAGACGTCCGATTGTTGTCGTCGGTCACCGGCAAGATAGATCTGGTGGACGGAGCGGCCGGGGACGCGCTGCTGGCTGCCATGAACACAAGCAGCAAAACCTACGTCGATGCCACGACCGGAACGACGCTCAGCGCCACCATCAACAAGGCGGCGCTGACTTTGCCACTGTTCAGATACGACTGGCAACTGCGGCTTGATGCTTCGCGCCTGATGAACAGCAGGTCGGTCGGTTCAGCCCTCTGGTGGGGAATGCGGGAAACCGAGGCCAACAAGGGCTCGCTCACCACGCTGCTGAATCAATCGGTCGCGGCAAGCGGTGGCCTCTTCGACTCGCAAGCCCTTGCCGATGGCTTTGCCAGTCCAAGTGCGAGTAATTCGGCTTATCAGTGGTACCTGGAAAACCTGAACATCCTTAAAAAAGGTTTCCTGGCTCAATAAAGGTGATTGGTACAAACTGTCAACAATGTCTTCAGTATGTACCGTATGTACCCTTGGGAAATGGTGGGACATGAAGGACTTGAACCTTCGACCAAAGGATTATGAG
>JBAXOZ010000100.1:0-9107 GCA_037132975.1 Comamonadaceae bacterium | reverse complement strand
GTTAGCGTCGTGATAGCGCCGTCGTGTGAGATCAGCAGGTGTTCGTACTTCATGGCGGCATTTTGGCAGAACGGACGCCAGGTCAGATTCGGCTCAGTATGGCGGGTGGATCAGGCTGGTGCGGCACTCAGCTCCGCGGCTGTCCCCCGACCTTCGGTCTCCTCCTTTATGCCGCTGCGCTGAGCGCCCCACCAACCAGATCTTGGGTGCAATGCTGGTATTTCAAATACGCAGACTACCGACGCTGCTTGCCGAGGGTGATGCGTTGGGTGGCGCAGCGTGGACTTGGGGTCTTGCCAAATAAAGAAGGAGCCCGAAGGGCGGGTGACATTCGCGGAGCCATCCAATGTGTCGCCCTCGGCCCTCTCACGCATGAGAGCAGGACTTTAGGCCCGGTGCCCCATCACCTCACCCATGCGGATAGCCCGCCCCGGTGCCCACGCCGGATTGAAGTGCAACGGGCCTTTGGGAAACAGCATCACAACGGTCGAGCCCAGCAGAAAGCGACCCATCTCGGCGCCTTGCTGCAAGTCCACGGCTTGATCGGCATAGTGCCACTCGCGCATTTCGCCACCGCGTTCGGCATTCACTACGCCGTGCCATACCGTTGCCATACTGCCGACAATGGTGGCACCGACCAGAACCAGCGCAAACGGACCGCTGGTCGATTCAAAAATACAGACCACACGCTCGTTGCGCGCGAACAGACCCGGCACAGCGCGGGCGGTTGTCGGATTCACCGAGAACAACTCGCCCGGCACATAAATCATGCGTTGCAAGCGTCCGTTGCAGGGCATGTGAATGCGGTGGTAATCCTTCGGGCTCAGGTACAAGGTGGCAAAGCTGCCGTCGTCAAAACGCTCGGCCAGAGCCGCATCGCCACCCAGCAGCGCGGTGCTGGAATAGTCGTGGCCCTTGGCCTGGAAAATCTGCTGTCCGCGGATGGTGCCAAACTGGCTGATGGCACCATCGACCGGGCAAATCAGCTCGGCGCTGGCAAGTGGGCGCGCTCCGTCTTTCAGGGCCCGCGTGAAGAAATCGTTGAAGCTGACGTAGCTGGCGACGTTGGAATCGGCTGCTTCGCTCATGTTGACCTGATAGCGCTGCACAAACCACTTGATCAGCTGCGTCGTCAGGCGGCCGGCCTGGGCGCCAGCGATGCGTCCGGCCAGGGCTGTCAGGGCCTGCTTGGGAAGCAGATACTGCGGCAGCACAGCAAGGCGGTCGGACATCAGGGGCTACCAGAGTGAAGAATGGGCGGGATTGTAGCGAGAGCGTCATTGCACCCAAAGTGTGACAATGCGCGCACCGGGCGACCGCCCCTTTTTCCGGATTCAATTCTTTCGTATGAATCTACCTGCTTACCAGGCCTTGACCGCCACCTTTACCCGTCTTTACCACTACCAGCATCTGGGTGCCTTTGCGAGTTGGGACCAGGCCGCCAAGATGCCACCTGGCGGCAACTCCGCGCGCGCTGCAGCCTTGGCGGAGCTCGATGTGTTGATGCATCAGACACTGACCGACAAGTCGCTGCACGCCCTGGTGGCGACGGCCCAGAGTGAAGCGCTCGATCCGGTGCAGCGCGCCAATCTGCGCGAGATGCGCCGCGATTGGGAACAGGCCAATTTGTTGCCGGAGCGATTGATCGAAGCCAAGAGCCTTGCCGGCTCGCGCTGCGAGCATGCCTGGCGCACGCAACGCAAGGAGAATGACTGGCCGGGCTTTCTGGAGAACTTTTCCGAAGTCGTCAAGCTCTCGCGCGAAGAAGCTCAGACACTCTCTCAGGCCCGGGGTGTTAGCCCCTATGACGCGCTGATGGACAAGTATGAGCCCGGCACGCGCAGTGCCGACATTGATGCCCTGTTTGGTGAACTCAAAACCTGGCTGCCCGATTTGATTGGCAAGGTCAACACAAAGCAGGCCAGCGAGTCTGTTGTCCAGGCGCGCGGCCCGTTCCCGGTGGCGAGTCAGCGCGCGCTGGGGCTGGAACTCATGGGTGTTCTGGGTTTTGATTTCTCGGCCGGCCGTCTGGATATCTCAACGCATCCCTTCTGCGGCGGTGTAGCCGAGGACGTGCGCATTACCACGCGTTACTCCGAGGATGACTTCATGCGCAGCATGATGGGCATCACCCACGAAACCGGCCACGCGCGCTATGAACAAGGCCTGCCGCGCGATACCGCTGCACTGGCTCTGGGGCGGGCGCGTTCCATGGGTATCCATGAGAGTCAGAGCCTGTCGTTTGAGATGCAGATTGGTCGCAATCCGGCTTTCCTGCGACCGGTCTCCGCGTTGGTGAAAAAGCATCTTGGTGACCAGCCTGCGTTTGATGCAGCGAACCTGGCGCGTTTGTTCACACGGGTTGTGCCAGGTTTCATCCGAGTCGATGCCGACGAGTTGACCTATCCGGCGCACATCATTCTTCGCTATGAAATCGAAAGCGCCCTGATCAATGGCGAGATCGAAGCGCGGGACATTCCGGCGCTGTGGGATGAAAAGATGATGGCCTACCTTGGCCTTGATACCCGTGGCAACTTTGCCCAGGGCTGCCTGCAGGACATTCACTGGACCAGTGGCAGCTTTGGCTACTTTCCCAGTTACACCCTGGGCGCGATGTATGCAGCCCAGTATTTCGCGACGATTCGCCGCGTGCACCCGACGCTCGACGCCAGCCTCGCTGCGGGCGACCTGAAGCCGATCTTCGACTGGTTGTTCGCCCACATCTGGAGTCAGGCAAGCCGCTGGGAAACGAGTGAACTGGTGCAGCGCGCAACCGGAGAAACGCTCAACCCAGTTCATTTCAGGAGCCATCTGGAGCGGCGCTACCTGAACGGCTGAGAGACCGAGCAGAGATCTGGCGCCCTGGCTCTATCAGGCGGCTGCGGGCAAGGTTCGAATGTTGCGCAGCACCGGATGACGCCAGGCCCACAGCGCCAGCGCAAGCGAACCCACACCACCGAGCGCCAGTGCGTAGCGCAGCCCCAGATGCTCGCCCAGGTAGCCACCCAGCAGAGCCCCCGGACCGGCTGGCAACAGGATCAGCCAGCGCATGGTGCTGGTCATGCGTCCCAGCAGGGGCTCGGGTGTGACGGCCTGCCGCAGGGCCAGAAAGTTGATGAAGATGAGCACGGCACCCGAGCTGAAACACAGCAGCATCACCACGAAGGACGTGACACCCCAGACCCCCACCGGCGCCAGCGCCAGTTGCAGCCAGCCGACACCGCAAACCGCAAAGCCAAGAATCAGGCAGGGCCCGGGCCCGACATGGCGCGAGATCCGGTTGCCCAGGGTGCTGGCCACAATCGTGCCCAGACCCAGGCCCATGTAGCACAGGCCGACCTGGTGTTCGTTCAGACCCAGGGTTCGGGTGGCAATCAGAATCTGTACCACCATCGCGCATTGATGGCACATCTGCCAGAGGCCGACGGCCGTCGCCAGCGAAACCAGCAGGCGTTGGTTGACGACAAAGCGCATGCCCTCCTTCAAATCGCGCCAGAAGTGGGTCTTGCCGGTCGAAACCCGGTTTTCGTGCACATTCAAGCCACGCAGAATCCAGACGCTGGCCAGCAGCAACACGGCGTCGGCCAACAAGGCCAGCGGTGCCCCCACCAGTTTGATCAAGGCGCCAGCGACACCCGGCCCCGCCACTTCGGCGCCAGACGAGGCGAGCGCGTTCTTGGCATGCGCCTCCACCAGTCGCTCACGCGGCACGACCTGGGTCAAGACAATCTGGGCGGCGGTACCGGCGGTCACAAAAACACAGCCGATGGCAAAGGCCACCCCATACATGAAGGGCATGCTAAGCCAGCCCAGATACCAGACCAGCGGCACGCTGGCCAGAATCAGTGCGATCAGGCCCTCGCCGATCACATAGACCGGCAGCTTGCGCACCCGATCCAGCCAGACCCCTGAAGGTAGCGACAGCAGTACGAAGGGCGCCAGTTCCATGGCGGTCAGCACGCCCATCTGGGATGGTGTGGCGTGCAACAGCACGGCCGCCGTCAGCGGCAGCGCCAGCATGGTGATCTGGCCGCCAAAGGAACTGATCAATATCGAGGTCCACAGGCGCCGGTAAGTGGCGTCGCGCAGCAAGTCCCCGGCTGGCAGGGCCAGCCAGAGCGGCCGCCATTTCAGCCAGAGGCGGCGCAGTGCGCTGTTGGCTGTGGGTGCCATGAAGTCTCCGGGTGCGTTGAGGGCGCGATTTTAGCCAGTCACACCGAAAACCGCTGTGCACCAGGCCTCATTTGCCCCTATATTCGGGGCATATGAACCGACCGAACTCTGCCGAGCCACAGGATTTGACGCAGCGGGCCCAGCGCCAGGCCGAGGTTGTCAAGGCGCTGACTGCCTGTCTGCCAGCGCATGCCTTGCTCTGGCAAAGCGAGGACACCACGCCCTATGAATGCGACGGCTTGAGCGCTTATCGCCAGCGCCCGCTGGTGGTGGCCTTGCCTGAAACCCAGGAGCAGGTGCAAGCCTTGCTGCGCAGCTGCCATGCGCTGGATGTGCCGGTGGTCGCGCGCGGGGCTGGCACCGGTCTGTCGGGTGGCGCCATGCCGCATCGCATGGGGGTCACGCTGTCACTGGCCAAGTTCAACAGAATCCTGCGCGTCGATGCTGTCAGTCGTACCGCAGTGGTGCAGTGCGGCGTGCGCAACCTGGCGATCAGCGAGGCCGCAGCACCGCATGGCTTGTACTACGCGCCAGACCCGTCGAGCCAGATCGCCTGCACCATTGGCGGCAATGTGGCAGAGAACGCGGGTGGCGTGCATTGTCTGAAATACGGCTTGACGCTGCACAACATCGTGAAGGTGCGGGGCTTCACCATGCAAGGCGAGGCGGTGGAGTTTGGCGCCGATGCGCTGGACGCTGCCGGGTACGACTTGCTGAGCGTGGTGATTGGCTCCGAAGGCATGCTGGCGGTTGCGACCGAAATCACGGTCAAGCTGGTGCCCAAGCCGCAACTGGCGCGCTGCATCATGGCGAGTTTTGACGATATCCGCAAGGCGGGCGATGCGGTGGCAGCGGTGATTGCTGCGGGCATCATCCCGGCCGGTCTGGAGATGATGGACAAGCCGATGACGGCGGCGGTGGAAGACTACGTGCATGCCGGCTACGACCTGAGCGCCGAGGCTATATTGCTGTGCGAAAGTGACGGCACGCCAGAAGAAGTTGAAGAAGAAATCGGGCGCATGAGTGCGGTGCTGCGCCAGCACGGCGCTACCGCCATCGCCGTCAGTCGCGATGAAGCGGAGCGGCTCAAATTCTGGAGCGGGCGCAAGAATGCGTTCCCGGCCAGCGGACGCATCAGCCCGGACTACATGTGCATGGACTCCACCATTCCGCGCAAGCGTCTGGCCGACATCCTGCTGGCGATCCAGCAAATGGAGAAGAAGTACGGCCTGCGCTGCGCCAACGTTTTCCATGCCGGTGACGGCAATCTGCATCCGTTGATCCTGTTCGACGCCAGCGACGCCGATCAACTTCGGCGCTGTGAATTGTTTGGCGCCGATATTCTGGAAACCAGCGTGGCCATGGGCGGCACCGTGACCGGCGAGCACGGTGTAGGCATTGAAAAACTCAATTCCATGTGCGTGCAGTTTTCAGGCGAAGAAAACGAGCAGATGTTTGGCCTCAAGCGCGCTTTCGATGGCAAGGGTCTGCTCAATCCCGGCAAAGTGATACCGACACCGCAGCGCTGCGCCGAGTACGGCAAGATGCTGGTGCGCGGTGGCAAGCTCAAATTTGCTGAGTTGGAGCGTTTCTAACCATGCCCGCGCGCTACACGGTTCGCACCGGCACCCGTTTTCGCCCCGGGCTCGCCGCCGAGCATTACGACGTGATCGTGGTTGGCTCTGGCATCGGGGGCTTGTGCACGGCGGCGCTGATGGCCAGGTTCGGCAAACGGGTTTGTGTGCTGGAGCAGCATTACACGGCGGGTGGCTACACGCACAGCTATACACGCAAGGGCTACGAGTGGGATGTCGGCGTTCACTACATTGGCGAAGTGCACAAGCCGCAGGCCGCTTTGCGCCGGGTCTTTGACGTCATCTCTGACGGACAGCTTCAATGGGCGCCGATGGATGCGGTTTACGACCGCATGGTGATCGGTGAACGCGTGTATGACTTTCGCGCCGGGCGCGGTGAATTCACGGCGGAACTCATAAGACATTTCCCTGACGAGGCGCAAGCCATCGAGCGCTATGTCGAGTTGATCGGGCAGGTCAGCCGTCAGGTACCGAAGTTCTTTGCCGGCCAGGCGATGCCGCGAACACTCGGCAGTTTGTATGCCCGCACCCGCAAACTGCTGGTGCCAGGCGTTTGCTTCAAGACCACGCGTGAGGTGCTGGAGACGCTGACTGCGAATCAGGAACTGATCGCCGTGCTGACCGGACAGTGGGGCGACTACGGGTTGCCACCTGGACAATCGAGCTTTCTCATGCATGCCATGCTGGCCAAGCACTATATGGCAGGTGGCAACTACCCGGTGGGAGGAGCCAGTTCCATAGCGCGTACGATCATTCCGGTGATCGAGGCGGCCGGTGGCAAGGTTTTTACCTATGCGGGTGTGGAGCAGATTCTGGTCGACGAACGGGGCGCCTATGGCGTTCGCCTCAAGAAGGAGGGTCACGAACTGCATGCCGATGTGGTCGTCAGTTGTGCCGGTCTTCTGCCGACCTATCAGCGACTGTTGCCGGCAGACGTGCAGGAGCGATATGGTTTGGCCAAGGCGACGCGCAATGTGGTGGCATCGGCGTCGCATGTCTGTCTCTACCTGGGATTTAAGGGTACGGCTGAGAAGTTGGGCTTGCCCCGAACCAACTACTGGGTCTACCCGGACGCCGATCACGATGGCAACGTGGCGCGCTTCAAGGCCTCGAACGGGCTGGACTTTCCGTTGATCTATATCTCGTTCCCGGCCGCGAAAGACCCGCTTTGGAACGAGCGCTATCCCGACCGGACGACCGTGGAAATTGTCGCGCCGACCCTGCCGCAGTGGTTCGCAAAGTGGCGGGGCACGACCTGGGGCAAGCGTGGCGACGAGTACGAGGCGCTGAAGGCGCAGATGACCGAGGTGCTGCTGCAGGTGCTGTATCGGTTCTTCCCGCAGTTGCAGGCGGCACTGGACTTCCATGAGCTATCGACACCCTTGTCAACCGAGTGGTTTCAGGGGAACGTGGCCGGCGAAATCTATGGCATCGACCACACGGTGGCACGCTTCAACGAAACAGCCATCCATAGCCAGACGCCGGTTCCTGGCCTTTATCTCACCGGGGCCGACACCGTCACGGCTGGCGTAGGCGGTGCGCTGATGGCCGGTGTGCTGACGGCCAGTTGTTTGATGGGTCGACGCGCGGGCGAGGTGCAGAAGTTGCTGAAGAACTGGCAGCCGCCAGCATCGAGGGACTCACCGTGATGGTGGTCTCCTGGTCAACGGTGCAGCGGTCGTTGGTCTTGGTGAATAGCCGCTTTCTGGCGAGGCAACTTCGCATATTTGGAGACTGTTCTGCTGACCTTCCTGGATGTCGTCATGCGTCCTGGTGTGCCTGGGGCCCTGGGTCGTGATGCGATCGCACCGTCGCCTCACGCGCGCCGTGTGATGCGTGCTCCCAGACCCAGCAGTTTTTCCTCAACGCGCTCATAACCGCGCTCGATCATGTTGGCGTTTTGTACGGTGGACTTGCCAGTGGCGCAAAGCGCCGCACCAAGCAGGGCCATGCCGGCGCGGATGTCGGGTGAGCTCAAGGTGGTGGCGCGCAGTTTGGCTCGGCCACTGATGACAACCCGGTGTGGGTCGCAGACCACGGCACGCGCGCCCATGGCAATCAACCGGTCCACGAAATACAGGCGCGACTCGAACATCTTCTCGAAAAACAGCACATTGCCTTCGACCTGGGTTGCCAGCGTGATCATGCAACTCATCTGGTCGGTGGCGAACTGCGGCCAGGGGCCGTCGTCAATCACCGGCATGGAGCCGTCGTAATCGGGCGTGATGCGCATCTCCTGCTGACCCGGCAAAAAGATGTGGTCCTTGTAGAGCTCGATTTTTACGCCCAGCGTGGCGAAGACGCGCCGGCACATCCAGTAGGAGTGCAGGTCGGTTCCTTCGACCCGGATCTCGCCCCCAGTGGCAGCGGCCAGCGCCAGGTAGGACGCCGCCTCGATGTGGTCGTGGCAAACCTGGTGCGTGGTGCCCGTGAGCGATGAGACGCCTTCAATGCTGAGTTGATTCGTGCCGATGCCACTGATCTTGGCGCCCATGGCGTTGAGCATGTGCGCCAGGTCCTGCACATGCGGCTCGCTGGCGGCGTTGCGGATCAGGGTGTGGCCGGCGCTCACCACGGCGGCCATCAGGATATGTTCTGTGCCGGTCACCGAGGGTTCGTCAAAGAACATCTCAGCGCCTGCCAGCGGGCGGGGCAACCAGAAGTCATAAGCGTCGTCCAGCGTCATGCTCGCTCCGAGCTTTTGCAGTCCGTAAAAATGGGTGTCGAGCCGCCGCCGGCCGATCACGTCGCCGCCGGGTGGATACAAACGCGCTTTGCCGCAGCGGTGCAGCAGGGGCGCGACGCACAGAATCGAGGTGCGCACCTTGTTGCAAAGCTCGCGCCCGATCTCGCTGGTCTTGAGTTGCGCCACATGAATGCTGACGCGCTCGCCGCTGCGCTCGACCTTGCCCCCGAGTTCGGTGATGACCTCGAGCATGTGGCGCACATCGACGATGTCAGGCACGTTGTCCAGAATCACCTCCTGATCGGTCAGGATGCAGGCGGCAATCATGGGCAGGATGGCGTTCTTGTTGCCCGATGCGCGGACGGTACCGCGCAGAGGCACACCGCCTTCAATTTCAAATATGGACATGGTGCGGCGATTTTGCCATGGGGAGTCCTGGATTCATGTTACAAAGGCTCAACCCGTGAAACTCCGAGCGCAATGATTGGCTATGGTACTCAACTACATCTGGACCGGTTTCTTTCTGATTGGCTTTGTTGCCGCGCTCGGGCAGTGGCTTTTTCTGGGCGATGTAGAGGTTTTCAAGCGCGTTGTGGACGGCACTTTTGATTCGGCCAAGGTGGCGGTGATGGACATTGCGTTGCCGCTGGCCG
>JBAXOZ010000099.1:0-9334 GCA_037132975.1 Comamonadaceae bacterium | reverse complement strand
GGCAAGGCGGTGGTGCCGGTGATCTGCGTTGCGGAGGTCATGCCCTGAAAGTACTCAAACTGCGGCGTGGCGATCTGGCCAACGTAGGCCGGCGTGCCGGCGGCGGTCAGCGCGCCTTCCATGCCGATTTCGGCCGTGGACGTGGCCGGATTGACCGGGTCGGTGTACCACAGGCTCATGCCGAGGCGGGGCACCGGCTTGCCGGCTTCCTGCGTGGCCTGCGCCCAGGCGCCGATCTGGAACATGTCGGACTTGCCATCGCTGTTGGTGTCCACCGCGCGGTAGGTGGCACGGTCAACGCTGTTGCGCGACGGGATCGGACCTTCAAAATAGCGACCCATCATCTGGAAGGTATTGGTGGAGTAAGCGATTTCGTCTACGGCACAGTTGCCGGTCACAACGCCGGGGCCTTGCACCGCGACGTAGTTGGCGAAAGGCATGGTTTTGATTTCCGGCGGTAGAAAGGGGCTGGCACTGTTGAGAAGCGCATTGGGAATCACACTGCCGGTGATCGCGTTGCCGATACCGAGGGCGTCGGAGAGGTACTTCTTGCCGTCGGGACCGACGAAGGGCGCCCTCGCCACGCCACCGGGAACATCCGACCACAGCAGGAACGGGCCGATGTCGCCCGCCATTACAGCAGCGGGGTTGCCAAGGCCAGTGTCGGTGGTTTCAAAAATACGCCCACGCGCCACGCCGGCAAAGGTCTGCGGCGACCGGGTCGGGGTGTAGTAGGTGTGGTTGCCGGTACAGGCCACGTTGACGTGGCTGACGCGCCAGCGCGTGAACCAGAGTTGCTGGCCCGGCGTCGGCACACCGTTGGCGAACGAGGCCTCGAGGTTCATGTTAAAGACGATGCGGCCGGCACCCGGCGTGGGTACCGCGATGTTGCCGAGGTTGCCCTGGCCTGCCGGCGAGAGGGTTGCGCTACCCAGGGTGTAGAAATGCTCGGTGGTGAAGTTTGTGGGGAACACTTCCGGTACCACCTGGATGCCATTAGGTACTGGGGCATTCACAATGGCGCAAAGACCGGCATTGACAACGGCAAGTCCGGCGGCGCCGGGGCTGTTGATGGTGCACAGCTCAAGCGCCAAGCCATTGCGATCCTGGAACCAGGCCGGGAAACCGTTGACCGGATCCACCGGGCCCTGACGCTGCAGCACGGCCAGTGCGGGTTGCGCCAGCACCATGGCCGCGACACTGGCCACCATGGTCTTCTTGAATAATTGCTTCACTTTTTGTCTCCTGAAATGTGGGTTGATGCAGCAGCAAGCGTGATTTCTTGCGTTGCAGGCGAAATAGCGGTAACGACAAAGTCAGCGCCCTCTTTTTCAATCGAAAACTGCACCTTGTCGGCGACCTTGAGGCCGTCCAGCAGAGACGCAGGGCGCACCTTGAACGCCATGGTCATGGCACCCATGTTCATGCCCTTCCATTCGCCGTGCTTGATCACGACGCGGCTGGCATCGGCGTCGAGCTTGCGGATCACGCCATCGGCGCTGGCCGACTGCGCCATGGCCGTACCAAGCAGCAGTGCCAGGGCGGCGCCGCCAGCAAGCTTGCCAAGGATTTTTCGGGTTCTATGTTTCATCACTTTGACTCCTGGTTTTTCAACGTTTCACGATCTGTATATGGACTGCACACAGCCTCTTTCGTCGTGGGCTTGAACAGTCTTCCTACGACACGCCTAGCGTAAATAAGCAAAGCGCTGGTGTCAGTTGCAACTGTGTTGGGGCTGTGTAACGGCACGTCAATTCCCTAGAAGAAGTACGGTATGGGCAGGCTTGCCGGAGCGGGTGTTGGCGTTGGCCTCGACCAGCAACGCTGCGATCAGACTGCGCAGGGGTTCAGCCTGCGCGTCGATGGCACCACGCACGACCCAGCGCGCGCGCAGGCGGGTATCGAAAACAACGGTGGCTGGCAATGAGGAAAAGCGGAAGTCCTGCGCATCCGCAGCCAAGCGCAGCGAGGGCAGGTTGGCGGGCATCCGGCTGCGCATTTTTTCCATCGCAGTCGGCGCGTCGCCGGTGTTGACCAGCAGATACTCCACCGGCTGGCCCTGGGTGGATGTGGCCAGCTGCGACAGCAGCGGCAGCTCCTCGCGGCAGGGTGCGCACCAGACTGCCCAGAAATTGGCCACCACGACCTTGCCCATCAGACCCGCAGCATCGAAACGCCGACCATCCAGCGTGTCGAAGGCCAGCACCGGTGTATTGCCCGGACTCCAGCGCACGACCTGCGCCGCCTGCACGCAAGGCATGGCAGCCAACAGGCCCATTGCCATCAAACTGGCATGCAGGCAGCGGGCCAACAGACCTGCGGCCGGCGCGCTCATGGAGAACCCTTGGCGATATTGAACCCGGCCAGTGCCAACTGGCCGGCTTGAACGGTCAGACCTATCTCTACACTGCCGTCGCGCGCTGCGCCACGGTACAGCGGCAGGCTCAGCATCATGGTGCGCGGATCCGGCAACGCGTCCCGCGGCTGCACACGCACACTCAGGCCCGCAGGCAGACGCGCTTGCAACTGCTGCAACCAGGCCGTGCCATCGATCGGTATCCAGCGTTCTTGTGCATAGCGGAAATAGCGCCGCTGCTTTTGGCTTTTGCCTGGCAAGAGCACGGCCGTTGCCAGCACGTTTTCGGTCTCGCTGCCGATGAGCACCGGGCTCTCATAGCGCGTGCCGGGGGGGTCCAGGCGCGCCAGGTCCAGAAACGCCTCGGGACGGTAAGCACGGTTGCGAAACAGCACTTGAGCCTGCCTGGCGCAGACATCGCCTTGGCGGATCAGGCAGTAGTCGGCATAAAAGAAATCCTGCAAGCCAATGGTGGCAACAAAGCCGCTGTGTACCAGCTTGCAGGCGTGCCAGGGCTGTTGCGAGCCAAAGGAGGTGGCACTGGTTTGCATGCATTCGGTTTGCACCCGCGCAAACTCAACCTGGTCCGCTGCATTGGGCTGGGTTTGCTCCAGCGGCCGCTGTAGCCACTCCACTGCGGCCGGTGCAGGGGACGAAAAAAGTGTGGCCATGAGCAAAGCGGCGGCGAGCCGGCTCCAGCAGGTGGTGTGTTTCATAGCGAGTGTTCCTTTAAATAGCTGCTGGCTTCGGGCAGGCCGGCCTTGGCCAGTTGACGCAGCAGGCTCTGTCCCTGTGCCGGGTCTTGCGGCACGCCGCGCCCTTGCAGAAAGCACAGGGCCAGGTGAAATTGCGCCAGCGCATGGCCGGCTGTCGCGGCCTGGCGCAGCAGCTCAATGGCTTTGAGGGGATCGGTGCGCACTTGCTCACCATCGAGCAGCAACACAGCGAGTCGGGCCTGTCCGTCCAGGTTGCCGCGCTCGCCTGCGCGCTCGAACCAGTAAGCGGCCTCGTGTTCATTGCGTTCCACGCCCCAGCCTTCGGCAAACATGGCGCCGAGGCGACTTTGGGCTTGCGCATCGCCAGAGCGTGCGGCCTCGCTCAGCAGTTCAAGCGCCATAGCGCTGTGCTTTTGCACGCCCTTGCCATCGAGATACATCTGGCCCAGCAGGCTTTGCGCAGCCACTTCGCCGCGGCCCGATGCTTCATTGAGCAGACTGTAGGCAAGGTCCTCATCCTTGGGCACGCCCTTGCCGTGCAGATGCAGGTAGCCCAGTGCGTACTGTCCGTAAACGCTGCCGGCAGCCACGGACTGGCGGATCAGCGCCAGCCCGGTTTTGAGTTCGGCCGCCGTGCCATCGCGCACCAGCGCCAGCCCGAGATGGGCCTGGCCCTCAGCATCGCCCGTGGCGGCAGCCTTGCGGTACCAGAGCAGCGCCTCCCTCGCACTCTGCGCCACGCCCAGGCCCGACTGATACAGCTCACCCATGGCGCTCAGCGCGGCGCTGCTGCCCAGGGCGGCGGCTTTGCGGAACAACTGGAGCGACTGATCGAACAAGCCGCCGACCAGGGCGACCTGGCCCTGCTCAAACCATGGGACGGCGCTGGCTGGCGCCGGTTCCACCCACTCCGACTCCTTGCTGCTGGCATCTGTGGCCTGTGCGGTAGGCAAAGCCAGTGACAAAAGCAACGCGGCACACAGCTTTAGTACCGATTCAGAAAAACGCATGGCTTGCTCATATCAAAGCGTGTTGAGTACGGTGTACACATTGCGCGCCGAGGTGTTCAGCGGGACCATGGCCCAACGGTTGTGGTTATCGTCGATCAGACGTCCGGCGCTGCTGTGCAGGGTGACATCGCTGTCACGCTCCGGGTCGGGATCCACAAAGCCCTGCGCGCGGCGCAGGGTATCAATGTCGGACTGCTTGCCGGTCAGGAACAACCAGCCCGGCTTCACTTCAAACACGTCTTCGGCGTATTCCTTCAGAATGGGCACCGTGTCCAGTTCGGGTTGCAGGGTCACGGAGTAGAAAAACACGTCCTTGCCCATGCGCTCGCCAAACATGTCCTGCACCTTGCGCAGAGTGGCATTGGTGGTGGGGCAGCGCCCCTCGCTGCAGCCGACCACAAAGAAGTTGAGCAGGACAATGCGGTCGCGCACCAAATCGTCATAGAAATTGAAAGTCTCACCCGTGTGGGCCACCAGAGGCACATTGGGCAGCAAACCATAGCGTGCGGCATACGACAGCGGCCGCTCGGCCGCTGCCTGCGCAGCCGCTGCCTGCGGCGACCACAGCGTACCGGCCAGGCCGAGGGTGGCCGTCACCGGGCCGAGCAGACCCGCGCCGAGAAATTTTCTGCGGTTCATTTCAATCCCCTTGAATGGTCAGCTACACGGGCCGGGCTTAAACAATCTTCCACATGACCATCATTCCGTGATCCTCGTGGACCACGTTATGGCAGTGCATGGGGTAGATGCCCTTGTAGTCACGGAAGCGCATCGCCGTGGTGATGGTGGCGCTGGGGTCGATGCGGTAGACGTCCTTGCGGCCGCCCTGCAGAGAGCCCGTCGGGTCGGGTTGCGCTGCGCCCTTGTAATTGAGGATGCGGCCTTCTTCATAGTGCACGTGAACAGGGTGCGACCAGGAGCCGCCGCCGTTCTGGTGCGTCCAGACTTCGGAGCTGCCTTCCTTGACTTCGTAGGGTGCGGCATAGCGGTCGAAAATCTGGCCGTTGGCAGTCCAGGTGTTGGACGAGCTGGCCCAGGTCCATTGCTTGGTCTTGGAGGTGGATGTGTTGACCGCAGCCGGCAGGGGACGCAGGGGCGTACCGTTGACGATGTTGGAGCTGGCGTCTGTCAAACCGGGGCGTGCCACGTCAACGATGAACTTGAGTGCATCATTGCCGGTGGTCAGCAGCTTGCCCGAGGGGCCGCGACCGCTGGTCTGCTCGGCACGGTTGGTCATGAAGATTTCAGTGCCGGGCTTGAACTTGGAGAAGTCGATGATCAGGTCGAAACGCTCGGCCACACCCTGCTTGAAGTCGGTTTGCACCACGGCGTTGGGCAAGAGGTTGCCGTCATTGCAGATCACGGTCATGGGCAGGTAGGTGGAGCCGGTTGCGCCTTGGCGCATCCACCACCAGTAAAAGCGTGTGGGGCCGCCGTTGTACATGCGGATGCGGTATTTGCGCGGCTGCACCTTGAAGTAGGGCTGGATGGTGCCGTTGACGGTGAGCTTGTCGCCGATGGCGCCGTCCACACAGGCCAGCGGGAAGAAGTCCACGCCGCGCGGGTCGAACTGGCGGTCATGGAAGAACATGGGCACGTCGAACTCGTAGGGAAAGCTGCGCGCATCCTGCGAATGGGTCGGGAAACGCAAGCCGGTGGTGCCGATTTTGGTCTCGTCGCCGGTGTCGACTTCGTCATAGATCGGGCACGCGGCGAACAGGCCGGCGTACACGTTCTGCGAGGTGAAGTCGTGCTTGTGGTCGTGGAACCAGAGTGAGCCCAAGGCTTCGCGGTAGTCGCCGCGCACGCCGGCACCGGGGGAGACGAAGCCCTGGTTGATGCCCGCGTACAGGTTGGGGTAGTGGTGGTCCCAGAACTTGCCCGCGTAGTTGTAGTAGAGCGGGCCGCCATCGCTCTCCGAAGGCGTGTGGTGGTTGTGCATATGGGTGCAGGTGGTCGAGGTGCCGAACCCAAGGTGCGACACGGCGTCCTGCGCCGTTCCCGGCAGCTCGTTGTACTGGCGGATCATGACCGAGCGGCCGTAGCGGTGGCGCAGCACGGGGCCGGGGACGCCGGTGATGTTGCCGGCCACGCCGGTCACGCCACCCGCAAAGGCGCGCGGAGCATAGCCCCAGGCGAGCTGGCCGCCGGCACCGGCGGGCATCTCGCTGTGCCAGACGTGCTTGTGCTCGACTTGCCGCAGTTCATAGAAGTCGCGCGGCGCGGCGTACAGGCCGGCGTTCTTGTCGGTGCCGTCCCAGGCCTGGTGGGCCAGGTTGGCGTTCGGCGTGGCTGTGGCCAGTTCCGGGTGCTGCGCCAACAGGGCCAGCTTGGAGTCGAGCGCGTTGGTCGGCGCCGCGGTGGGCTTGCCGCCGCGCAGGAACATGTTGTCGGTCAGGTTGGCGACCGTGCCGCCGATCTGCTCGACCGAAACGGTCGGTTGAACTTCGGCCAGGCGCTGGAAGGCGTCCTTGAAGGGCGTGGTCTTCGGGCTGATCATGTCCACACCCGGCACCGGGCAGGCGATGGTGCCGGCAGATGCGGCGCGCAGGCTCAGGCCGGAAATGGGCAGCAGCATGCCGCTACCGGCACCCAGCACACCCAACTTCATGAGATTGCGCCGATCCAGTCCTGAGCGGACCAGTTCACGCTGAACGTCCATCGTACGCTGGACCAGGCGCTCTTGTTGCTTATTCATAATTGCTCCATCTAGACAAGTTGAAAACTTTGGGGTCAGGTCATCGTTGTGATGAATTCCTGATGTCTAGAGAATATGAAAAACAAGCCTGCGCTCAGTATGCCAATAGTCACCCGCGTACAGCAGTACGGTCAGGCTCCTGTAACGGTATGTAACTGGTGGGCGGCTGCGCCCTGGCGGCTCAACCCCAGTCGTTGCGACTGAACAAATAGCCTTTGCCGCGCACGGTCTTGATGCGCTGCGGATTCTCGGCATCGTCACCGAGTGCCTTGCGCAGGCGTGAGACGCGCATGTCGATCGAGCGGTTCATGCCGTCGTATTCCAGACCGCGCAAGCCGATGGTGATGTCGTCGCGTGAGAGCACATTGCCGGCCCGGCTCGCCAGCAGCCACAGCAGATCAAACTCCACGGTGCTGAACATGATCTCGCTGCTGCCCAGGCGCACGGTGCGCGTGGCGCGGCTGATAAACAATTGCCCGAAGCGATACTCGTCGGTCTCTTTGCCGGACACATCCTGCAGCCGGCGCAGACAGGCGTTGATATGCGCCAGCACCACAATCGGCGTCGCCGGCTTGAGCAGATAGTCATCCGCCCCCAGGCCCAAGCCAAGCACCTGCTCCACGTCCTCATCGCGCGCGGTAAGCATCAAAATGGCGCCGGCGTAGCGAGCACGAAGCTCGCGACAAATTTCAAACCCATCCTTGCCCGGCAGATTGCCGTCGAGCACCACCGCATCGGGCTGCAAGTTGAGGATTCGTTCCACTGCACGGTCCCCGCGGCGCTCATGCTCCACCCTGAAACCATGCTTTTCCAGATAAAGCTTCAATGAAACCGCAGACAGCTCGTCGTCTTCAACCAGAACTATCAATTTTTCGTTTGATTGACTCATGTGCTTTCCATCTGTTTGCGTTGCAGAAGCCAGCCGCGCAGCACCTGCGCGGCATCGCCCAGGCTGGCGCTGAAACGCGCAGCCAGCGCGATCGACTTGGCTTCGTCGAGCTCGCTGGCCGCAGCCATCAAGAGATCAGGTAAATGTTCGTCGGACGAGGCCCCGTAGAGTGCCCAGTGGCTTTTGAGCTGATGCGCTCTGGCGGCCAGTCCCTCGAGATCTTTTTCATCACTGAGCTGAGCCAGGCTCCTGGCGGCCAAGTCAAATTCGGAGACCGCGACCGCAGCGATTTCAGCGAACAGTTCAACATCTCCTTCGAGACCCTGCAGCGCCCGAACGAAGCGTTGTGGTGGTGCACCGCCGATAACTGCCAAGGGCGCGTTCGACTTCTCATCGAGGACACGCGTTATCTCGGCCTGCAATGAATCGGAGCTGAAGGGTTTGGAAACGTAACCGTCCATGCCCAAGGCGAGGCAGCGCTCCCTGTCGCCAACGAGCACATGGGCGGTGAGCGCAATAATCGGCGTGCGACTTGCGCTGCCAGGCCAGGCGCGCAAACTTTTCATGGCCTCGAGCCCACCCATCCCCGGTAACTGCAAATCCATCAAGACGATGTCAGGACGCTCGCGCCCTATCATTTCGAGCCCCGCCATGGCGGTTGCGGCTTCGCTCACGCGGTGCCCCCACCTGGTCAGCAAGCGATTGGCGATCAGGCGGTTGACTTTGTCATCTTCAATCACCAGCACGTGCAAATGGCGATGGACCGGCGGTGGCACAACCATCTCGTCTTCGGAATCCCTTGAGAGCAAGCGCGTGTCGAGACCGAAACTCACTTCAAAGAAAAATTCGCTGCCGGCTCCCAGTTCGCTTTCGACCCAGATACGTCCCTTCATGGCGTTGACCATGCCCAAGGAAATGGCCAGCCCGAGGCCGGTACCACCGTAATGGTGAGAGATCGATTTATCAGCCTGTACGAAGGGCTGGAACAAGCGCTTCAATTGCGCTTTGGAAATGCCAATACCGCTGTCGCGTACCGAGAAGCGGAGGCGAACGGTGCGCGCAAGGCGTTCGACGGTACTGACGTTCAACCAGACCGAGCCTCGCTCGGTGAACTTGATGGCGTTACCGACCAGATTGATGACGATCTGTCTTAATCGCCCCGGATCGCCCAACAAGGCGTTGTCAAGCGCGCAATCATCCTTGTAGTGAAATTCAAGTTTTTTTTCTTGCGCGCGGTGGCGCATGACTCGCAGGCTGTCGCCCAGCGACTGTTTCAGCGTAAACGGTACGCACTGGAGTTCGACACCACCCGCCTCGATCTTGGAAAAATCCAGAATGTCATTGACAATATCAAGCAGGTTCGAGGCAGAGCGGCTGGCCAGCGTGACCAATTCAGACTGTTCGGGGTTGAGTTCGCTCTCAAGCACCAGTTCGATGGTTCCGAGGATGCCATTGAGCGGGTTTCGAATTTCGTGGCTCATATTGGCCAAGAAGGCGCTTTTGGCGCGGTTCGCATCTTCGGCCAGAGTCCGCTCATGGCGCAAAGCTCGCTGAATACTTTTACTGGCCTCGATTTCGCGCTTTCGCGCAACGAGCAGGAAAATCAGTATCGTCAGCCCCGCTGACAGGATATGCGGAAATCCGATCAGCCATACCAAGAGCACC
>JBAXOZ010000098.1:0-9403 GCA_037132975.1 Comamonadaceae bacterium | reverse complement strand
TCTGGCTTTCACTGTGATCAGCGAAGCCTTGTATTATGACACGGTTTTACGTTTTCAGTCAACACCTTCGACAAAAAAATTTGTCAAGGGCAAACCAACTCAACACCCAACAGACCAAGAAAACGCACCGCCCTTCAACAGGGAAGCCTTTCAGTGTAGCACCGTTTGATCCGCCCGCGGCATTCACCTCCGGAGAGCGGGTCGATTCATTGGACTGCTACGCAAAATGCTGGTTTCTCTATGATGCCGCCGTTGGCGCCAGTTCTTGAACTTTCGCCACACCTACTTTGAATCCTCGCAACCCTCACATCAAGACAGGAAAATTCATGAAAAAATCAGCCTCCATCGCATTGATCGCCACGCTGTTGGCCTTCACCACCACAGCATCCGCACAGTTCGCGAAGCCTGACGACGCCATCAAATATCGCAAGAACGCATTGTTTGTGATGCAGCAGAATTTCGGGCGCGTAGCCGCCATGGCGTCGGGCAAAGCGCCTTTTGACGCCAAGGTCGCTGCCGACAGCGCCGCCGTAGCCGACTACATGGGCAAACTCCCGTGGGCCGCCTTCGGCGAAGGAACCGACAAGGGTGAGACCCGGGCCAAGGCGGAAATCTGGAAAGAATCAGCCAAGTTCAAGGAGTACGCCGAGAAGATGCAAGCCGAAATGTCAAAGCTCGCAGTGGCAGCAAAGAGCGGCAATCTGGACAGCATCAAAACGGCAGTCAATGCGACTGGCGGCACTTGCAAGACATGCCACGACGCCTATCGCAAAGAGTAACTCCTTTCCAACCGCACAACGCAGACGGTTGTGCCATTGTCCGAGCCGTGCGGCAGCCAGTCTGACGCCGCACGGTGAACACAGATAATGGAAGGATGCTGCCTTCTCAGACTTTGACCACCCTGCCCAAGCGCGAAGCGGTTGTCGTCTTTCTGGTTTTTGCCTTTGCCTACTTTCTCTCGGCCCTGATCCGCGGCATTACGGCCACCCTGTCTCCCACACTCAGTCACGAGTTTGGACTCAGCGCCAGTGATTTGGGACTGCTGGCGGGGGGATACTTTCTCGGCTTTTCTGTCACCCAGTTACCAATGGGAACCTGGCTTGACCGGCATGGCCCAAGAAGGGTCATCCTCTACTTTCTCGGAACAGCGGTGCTGGGATGCGTGGCTTTTTCGCTTTCCAGCAGTTTCACCGGGCTGCTGGCATCGAGGATACTTTGCGGCGCTGGCGTTAGCGCCTGCTTGATGGCACCGCTGACCGGCTATCGTCGCTGGTTTGATGCTTCCACCCTGATGCGCGCTACCTCCTGGATGATGATGACAGGCTCCTTGGGAATGGTTGCCTCCACTCTGCCCGTCCAATGGCTCATGCCGTTGCTGGGTTGGCAAGCCCTGTTTGGGGGACTGGCCGCGCTGTTGCTGATAGCGATGGCGATGATTGCGTGGCAGGTACCGAAGTGGAATAGTGAATCGAACAGCACGAAGGCCACCGAGCAAACCGAAGGTGCTTACGCGCAAGTCTGGAGGCATCCCTATTTCCGCAAGATGGCCCCCATCGGGTTTTTCTGCTACGGCGGTTTGGTCGCCATACAAACGCTATGGGCCGCCCCCTGGATGATCAAGGTGACGGGCTACAGTTCCATCCAGGCCGCAACCGGATTGTTCTGGATCAACGTCGCCATGCTGTGTGCTTTTTGGATCTGGGGCATCATCAACCCGTGGCTGGTCAAGCGCGGTCTCCATGCTGATCGATTAATCACAACCGGCCTGCCACTGAGCTTTATCCTTCTTGCGCTCATCATAGGTACAGGCTCTTCCCTGTCGACCGGCTCTGGTGCACTCTGGGCCCTCTACTGCGTGAGTTGCACCTTTATCGCTCTGGCACTTCCAGCGGTCAGCATGGCTTTTACACCCGCGCTGGCCGGGCGCGCGCTTTCGGCCTACAACCTGGTGGTATTTGCAGGTATATTTGCCGTGCAGTGGGGAATCGGCTTGGCCATAGACGGCTTTCAAACCTTGGGCTTTCCCGAAGTGCAGGCCTTCCAGGCGGCCATGAGTGTCTTTTTGCTGGGTAGTGTCGCTTCCTATGTCCATTTTCTAACCACAAAAAGCCATAATCAGCGTATCTGAAACACTGGAGACAGGGCTGGCTGCAGACACCGGAATTTGAGTCCCACCCGAATACATGAACGGCATTCTCATCATCGCCCATGCACCCCTGGCCAGCGCTTTGCGTCAGTGCGTCTTGCATGTATTTCCCGACGGCGTGAAGGGAATCGCAGCGTTTGATGTGCAGCCCAACGTTCCACCGGAAGAAACGTTGATTGGCGCAAGGCAAGCGATAAACCTTCTCAATGCTCCCCGGATCCTGGTGCTGACAGACGTATTTGGTGCCACTCCCTGCAACGTTGCGCAAAAGCTGGTCGATGGCGTGAATTCAAAGTTGATTACCGGAGTGAATCTGCCCATGTTGCTGCGCACAGTAACGTATCGAAACGAATCACTCGATGCATTGGTGGCGCGTGCCCTGGCCGGTGGTACACAGGGCATCATGCAAGTAGCGACGACAGCGCCACAGAATCAGGTGAAGAAGAAAAATGATCAAGACAACGACCACCATCAGCAATAAGTTGGGGCTGCATGCGCGCGCTTCGGCCAAACTGACCAAGTTGGCCGGTAGTTTCCCCTGTGAAATCTGGCTTGCCAAGGGTGAGCGACGCGTCAACGCCAAGAGCATCATGGGCGTCATGATGCTGGCAGCTGGCATCGGCAGCACAGTGGAACTTGAGACCAGCGGCGAGCGCGAGCAGGAAGCTCAGGATGCCCTGTTGGCACTGATAGAGGACAAGTTCGGGGAGGGTGAATGATGACCCCCACGCTTGTCACGATGTGTACTGCGCTGCCCCCCGTGGGGGTTAGCCCTCGCGCGAGTCTCGCAGAGACGGCGCGACATGCTTGGGGCGGCCCGGCGCTGCGGCTGCCATGACCTTCTCCATCCACGGTCTGGCGGTTGCCCGGGGTATCGCCATCGGGCGGGCGGTACTGGTTGCTTCAAGCCGGGTGGACGTCGCGCATTACTTTATCGAGGCGTCCCAAGTCAGTGCTGAAATTGACCGGGTCCGCATCGGACGCAACGCAGTGGTAGATGAAATTCACCGCCTGCAAGCCAGCATTGTGCATATGGGCCCGAAAGAGGCGCCGCATGAATTGACAGCGCTGCTCGACGTGCATCTGATGCTGCTGCAGGACGACGAACTGATAGGCGGCGTCAAACACTGGATCATCGATCGCCTTTACAACGCCGAGTGGGCACTGACGACGCAGCTCGAGGTGATCGCACGACAGTTCGACGAAATGGAGGACGCTTACCTGCGCGAGCGCAAGGCCGATCTGGAGCAGATCGCAGAAAAGGTACTGCGCGCCATGAAGGGCGCGGCGTCTCCGATTGCCCAGCCGCCTAACCGCGCAGCACGCAAGAAGTCACAACAGGACCTCCTGCTCGACGACACGGTCGACGTCCCTCTGATCCTGATTGCGCACGACCTGTCACCGGCTGACATGCTGCAGTTCAAGCAAAGCGTGTTTGCCGGCTTCATCACGGATGTCGGCGGCAAGACATCGCACACCGCCATCGTGGCACGCAGTCTGGACATCCCGGCCGTGGTCGGCGCCCGCCTGTCTAGCCAACTGGTGCGCCAGGACGACTGGGTGATCATCGATGGCGATGCCGGCGTGGTGGTGGTAGATCCTTCGCCCATCATCCTGGCGGAATACGGCTTCAAACAGCGCCAGAACGAACTCAATCGCGGCCGACTTTCGCGACTTCTGCACACCCCGGCAGTGACGCTGGATGGCAAGAACATTGAATTGCTGGCAAATATCGAAATGCCCGAGGACGCACCTGGCGCCATCCAGGCCGGTGCAATGGGAGTTGGTTTGTTCCGCAGCGAATTTCTCTTCATGGGCCGTCAAAGCAGACTACCCAACGAAGAAGAACAGTACCAGGCCTACCGGCGTGCGGTGGAAGGTATGCGCGGCTTGCCAGTGACGATTCGGACAGTTGACGTTGGCGCAGACAAACCGCTGGACGAATCCCTGCAGGACTCCGCTCATTTGAACCCGGCCTTGGGATTGCGGGCCATTCGCTGGAGTCTGGCCGACCCGGCCATGTTCCTGACGCAGTTGCGTGCGATTCTGCGCGCTGCAGTTCACGGTCAAACCAGGATGCTGATACCGATGCTGGTTCACGCCAGCGAAATTCGACATACCTTTGCCCTCATTGACCGTGCGCGCGCTGAACTCGACAACCGTGGGGTCGCCTACGGACCGGTCAAGATTGGCGCCATGATCGAGATTCCTGCAGCAGCCTTGACGCTCAAGGTATTCCTGAAGTATTTCGATTTTCTGTCGATCGGCACCAACGATCTGATTCAATACACACTGGCCATTGATCGTGCCGATGAGTCGGTGGCCCACCTGTACGACCCCCTGCATCCAGCCGTCCTGCAACTGGTTGCACTCACCATCGCGCAATGTCAGGCCCAAGGCAAGGATGTGAGTGTCTGCGGTGAAATGGCGGGTGACATCAGCCTGACCCGCTTGCTGTTGGGCATGGGTCTGCGCAGTTTTTCCATGCACCCAGCTCAAATTCTCGCGGTCAAACAGGAAGTGCTGCGAGCGGATACCGGAAAATTGGCAGTATGGGCGGCCCAGGTGATGGCGGCAGATGAACCCGGTCTGCTGATGAAACAACACGCCTGATCACCAGCACCGATGCCGGCGGAATTGCAAGCCCTTGGAAAATTCATCTGACAAATTCAATCCGCTGAGCCGGCGCAATTTGGCCAAGGGTGCTGCCCTGTCTCTGGCGGCCTCCCTGTTCCCGGCCGCCGCTGCACCCGTCAAGGATCCGGTCAACAGAAGCGTCCTCATCAAACCTCCCCGCTTGAAGGAAGGCGATGTCGTAGGTTTGATCACGCCTTGCGGCTATCTGGAGCAAGACGGTATCGACAAATCCGTGCGCAACCTTGAAGATCTGGGAGTGAAAGTCAAACTTGGCAAGCATGTGCTGGCACGCCGCGGCCGTTATGCCGGCACAGTTGCACAGCGTCTGGAGGATCTGCACTCCATGTTTGCCGACCGGGAAGTCAAGGCCGTGTGGGCTGCCACCGGAGGCTCCGGCGGCATTTCACTATTGCCCCATATTGACTACAAATTGATTCGCAAGCATCCGAAGATCTTTGTTGGCTACTCTGATGTCACATGCCTGCATCTGGCCATCCATCGCCAGACACGCTTGGTGACTTTTCACGGTCCGGTGGGAATTTCCACTTTTTCGGATTATTCGAAGCAGCATCTGAAAGCCATCTTGATGCAGCCGCAAAAAGAGTACACGATGTGGATGGCCGAGGAGAATCGGGTCAAGGCTGAAACAGCAGGCCAGTTTCAAGTGCGGACCCAGCGCCACGGAACGGCGACTGGTCGCCTGACTGGCGGCAATCTCAGTCTGGTGGCGGCTTTGTCGGGCACACCGTATGCAGCCGAACTGCGGCGGCGCATCTTGTTTCTGGAAGACATCAGCGAAGCACCCTACCGGATCGATCGGATGCTGACCCAACTCGACTTGAGTCAGGGTCTCCGGACAACGTCGGCCTTGCTGCTGGGCGTTTTTGAGAAGTGCGAGGCGCCGGAAAGCGAATCCTCACTGAGCCTGAACGAAACTGTGGACAGTCATCTCGATCTGCTGCGTATTCCTGCAGTAAGCGGCTACTCGTTTGGCCATATCGCCAACCAGATGACGCTGCCTTTGGGCGTCAACGCGCGTCTGGATACTTACGCGCAGACTTTGACCTTGCTGGAAAACGCCGTCCTGTAGCGCTGCCAGGGGAACAAAACCCCTTAGCGACTCGTGGTTGGCGGCACAGTGGTTAGAACACGACCCCCGACGGGCGTCGTCAGCACATCAAGAATCGCGGCCGTTTGCGCGTCAGGTGTTCCGTCAAACCTTGCCGGCCGATATTTCATTTGAAATGCGATCAGCACCTTGCGCGAGGCCGCATCGAGTTCACCGGTCTGCGTGATCGCAAAACCGTGCTCCGCCAGTTTTTTTTGAAACCAGGCCACGTTCGGCAACTGAGTTTCAAACGCTTTCTGGCGCAGTGCCACTTCTTTCTCATCGGGCCAAAAGACCAAGCCAGCATCGGCCAGTTGCTTCCAGGGAAACATCGGGCCCGGATCCTGTTTGCGTTGGGGCGCAATGTCGCTGTGTCCAAGCACCCGATCAGGGCTGATGTCATGGCGCTTCACGATGTCTTTCACCAGAGATATCAAGCGGTCAATCTGCCCTTGGGGATAAGGTAGCCAGACACGCCCCTCGGCCGAATCACGCCAAGCCAGATTGACTATCTCAATGCCAATCGAACTGGCATTCAACCTGGTGTTGTCCTTCCACGAGCTCAGTCCCGCGTGGTAGGCCCGTCGATCTTCGTCCACCAGTCGGTAGACCTTGAAATCTTCACCATCATCGATCAGGTAGTGCGAACTGACCTGCTGCTGTGTCAAGACCTTCAGCGAGGTCGGCGAGTCAAGAAACGTGTAATGCAGAATGAGATAGCGCACCCGACTATCCTGGCTGACTGCGGAATAACTGGTATCAATGCGCGGACCCGTCGCGCAAGCGCTCAGCAGGGCCGCAAGAAGCGTCAACAGGAATAATTTCATGACAGAACCTTCTTTTGTGCCAGACGTGCCGCGGCAACATGCGCTTGCAGATGGACCAGCCGCAAATCACTGGCTGGCGGCAAGCGCTCCCTCATCGCCTGCTCAATCAGCTGATGAAGCTGAGGCACCCGCCCGGCCAGAGCAATCGGACGAACACCAAAGCGCGCCACCATGGCAGAACCGAGACGAGCCAGTTCATGGCCGGCTCGCTGCAGGATGTCCCGCGCCAGAGGATCGCTGTCGGCTGCCGCCGCCACAGCGATCGCCAACTGTCCGATCTGGCCGCGGCCGGCTCCATAAATCAGTTTGCGCGAACAGTCCCAATCGTGGCCGCCCATGGCCTTGAACAGGGACACCGCCATCGGTGAATCGGCCCAGCAGCCAGGCCTCTCATCTTCAGCACGCCAGATCTTGCGCAAGGCTTCAACCGTGATCCAGTAGCCGCTACCACCATCATCCAGCACGCCGCCTCGTCCTCCGGCACGGTGAAAATCCTTTTGCGCATCGATGAATCCGGCGATCGATCCGGTGCCAGCATAGACCAGATAGCCCATGCCCGGCTCAAATGCCGCAAGACAAGCCAGCTCAATATCGTTGCTCAGAACAACAGCGTCCCCGGATAGCTTGAAATGCCGGGCCAGCAAGGCATGCAGCATCTGCCCAGAGCGCTCCTGCAATCCACCAAAGCCGGTCACCCCGGCATGTACGGCAGACACACCGCCCCAGCCCAACACCTGTTCAGCCAGATTCTTGAAAATATCACTGACCTTGCGCTGACCCGATTCGCCACCCAGCTGGAGGGCGCTAAAACCCGCAACACTGCCTTCGGCAAGCACGCTCTGGTCCGACCCCACCAAGGCCCAACGGGTCTGGCTGCCACCGGCGTCGATTCCCAAGCCTGTACTCATTTTGCTAGGCAGCACTCAGGCGCGGGTTCGCCTTGGCCAGATAGAACCACTCATGGCCAACGCCTGCTTTGGCGTTGGGGAAAAGGATATAGCCTGGCGCTTCCGCGCGCACCAAAGCTCCGTCATGCCGGGTACCAATCAGGTCACCACACTCAAGCGGATCAAAACTGGACCAGGCCCGACTAAAGCTGTCCTGCTCGTGGGCTTTGTCAATCACGTCATAAATGCGCAGGGCTTCAATAGCTGCCACGGCCTGCGGCGGGGGTGCATCGATGTGCCCCAGATGCGCCAGCGTATTCATGATGGCCCGGTAGGCCACTTCCGGACCCTCAGGATCGTGATGCTGACCGCATTCCAGCGTCAGCGCATAGCCACCGACCGATCGCATGTACTCGGTGGTTCCCACACCGTAGCGTGGGTCGGTATCGAGTTCCTGCTCGCGACTGGAGATCGCGCCAATGGCGGCCCGCCTGCGCGCTACGCCGCGCGCGTAGGTGCTCAACCAGCCGTCAACAAAACGATTCACGCCGAGGCGCAAAGCCAGTGCCACCTCCGCTTCGGCGTGGGTGAAAGGCTCCAACTCCCCAGCATTGTTTTCCGGGCCGACCATCACGAAGGCCCGCCCCACTGCTTGAAAGGAGTGCAGATCGAGCAGCACGTCATGCCTGGCCATCAGGGGACACAGCCAGTTCGCTATGTGATCTTCGAACTCCTTGGGCTCTGCGGCTGGAGCCAGATTGCGATTCAGATTGCGTTCACCCGCCCTTTGAGCACGCTCGTACGCCAGCGGATTGGTAATCGGGACAAAAGTCACACTTCCGGCAAGCAGATTGATCAGCTTGGCGTCGATTTCGCCCAGCACGCGCAGGATGCCTTGGGTGCCACTGGTTTCGTTGCCGTGCACAGCGCCGAGCACCAACAGGCGCGGGCCCGGGCGCAAGCTTTGAAACGAAACAGCTTTGAAATGGTGTGTTTGCATGAAATAGATCGCTTGAAGATGAAGCCTCCATTATTCCTTCTTGCCAAATCCCGGATCGACCCGAATCAGGGCGGTCGCGGTGAAGGCCGGCACGGCAGAAAGACAAATCCAGACAAAAAAATTGGCATAGCCAAGCTGGCTTTGAACCCAGCCACTGATCATGCCCGGCAACATCATGCCCAAGGCCATGAAGCCGGTACAGATCGCGTAATGCGCCGTCTTGTTCGGTCCGTTCGAAATCATGATCATGTAAAGCAGATAAGCGGCAAAACCAAAGCCATAACCAAACTGCTCGATCGCGACGGCAGCACCGATCTGCCAGATATTGCTTGGCATGGCCATCGACAGGTAGACGTAGACCAGGTGTGGCACATTCACTGACAGCACCATGGGCCAAAGCCAGCGCTTCAAGCCATGGCGGGAAATGACGTAGCCGCCGAGCAGCCCGCCCAGGGTCAAACACAGTATCCCGATCGTTCCGTAAACAATGCCAACCTGCTGCGTTGACAGCGCCAACCCGCCATTGGTTGTGCTGTCCAGAAGAAAGGGGGCTGCCAGCTTGAGCAACTGAGCCTCACCAAAGCGGTACAGCAGCAGGAAAGCGAGGATGGCGGCAATTTCCTTCTTCTTCAGGAAAGCGGCGAAGACGGCGAAGAACTCACGCATAGGCGCTGTGACGCGAGCGCGCTCGATGTCACTCGTCGGTTTGGGCAATACCCACTTGTGATAAACGCCAAGGCACAGGAACATCACAGCCAAAACCGAAAAGACAACGGTCCAGGCCAGGGCAATATTGCC
>JBAXOZ010000097.1:0-9413 GCA_037132975.1 Comamonadaceae bacterium | reverse complement strand
ACAGACGTGACTGGCTGACCGGCTTGTCCAGAAAAGCACTGGCGCCAGCGCCGCCACCCGCCTTGCGCGCCTCGTCAGCGCCATAGGCCGTTACCATCACCACGGCTGGCGGGTGTTGCAGATGCATGTCGTGACTGATGTGCCAGGTGGTCTCGATGCCATCCATGTCGGGCATTTGCCAATCCATCAGTACCACCTGGTAGGGGTCGCTGCCATCGGCCCCCTGCAGCGCGTTCAGACCTTCCTGGCCATCCGCTGCTTCGTCGGCCCGCAGGCCCAGCGCAGACAACTGCTCGGTCAGAATCTGGCGCGCTGCCGGGTTGTCGTCCACGATCAGTACCCGCACATCACTCGTCAGCTGCTGGCGCTGGGCAGAGCGGCTCTGCTGATCTGACTCGCGCAGCCAGACCGAATAAGTGAAGGTGCTACCAACCCCAAGCTCGGACTCGACCCGGATCTGTCCGCCCATCAATTCAACAAAACGCTTCGAGATGGCCAGGCCCAGACCGGTGCCGCCAAAACGGCGAGTGGTTGAACTGTCAGCCTGGGCAAAGGCAGTGAACAAGGACTTGCGCTGCTCTGCAGACATGCCAATGCCGGTGTCCTTGACCGAAACGGTGACTTCAATCTGCTCGTCGCGCCGCTGCGACACGGTCAAGGTCACCTTGACCTGCCCATGGTTCGTGAACTTGATCGCGTTGTGCAACAAATTGGTCAGCACCTGTTTGAAGCGCAGTGCGTCGCCCAGCAGGTTCTGCGGTACATCGGGCAGCACCCGGATCAGGAACTCGATACCCTTTTCCTGCGCCTTTTGCGCTACCAGCGTGGAGACACTGTCGAGTACATCATCGAGCCAGAAGGGGACTGACTCCAGGACCATCTTGTCAGCTTCGATCTTGGAGAAGTCAAGGATGTCATTCAGAATGCCCAGCAGCGTTGTACCCTCGCTGTGGATCTTCTGCACATAGTCGCGCTGCTGCGCTGACAGTTCAGTCTTCAGCGCCAGGTAGGACAGGCCGATCACGGCATTCATCGGCGTGCGGATTTCATGGCTCATGTTGGCCAGAAATTCGCTCTTGGCGCGGGTTGCGTCTTCAGCACGGGTGCGCTCGAGGTCAATCTCGATGTTCTGCTGACGCAGCTCGTCGCTTTGCTCTTGCGTCTGCAGGAACAGCGTGTGCGTGGCCTGATTGCGCTCGATGATCTTCAGGTTCAGGGCCACCAGCAGCATGACCTCCTGCAGCAGTGTCTCCTGGCGTTCGCCCAGAGGAGCGAAACTGGCCAACTCCAGCACGGCCAGCACGGCACCTGTCATGTCGCAAATCGGTAGCAGACTGATCCAGTGCGGACGGTCGTCAATCAGGCCTGAGCGTATGCGCAAACTGGTGCCGGCCACGGCGTCAAGTCGCAACTGCCGGCCGTCGCGCGCGCACTGACCGAGCAGTCCTTCACCCAGCGCAAAATCGGGCATCGCTGCCGGGTCGATGGCCAGCCCATAAGCCCCTTGACATCGGTATTTTTCGGACGCCTTGTCAAACACGTAAAGCAGACTGAGCTGGGCCTGCAGCAGCGGTGTGAGCTGGGCCAACAGCGTGTCGGCGAATTCGTTCAAGCGCTCGATCGCCTGGACATTAACGCCGATCAGGTTCGCCTGGGTCTTGCTCCAGCGCAGGATGTCGGCCTGCGCTGCGCCCTTTTGCAGAACGTTGACCGAGCGTGCCATGGCGCCAAGCTCGTTTTCGAATTCGGTGTGCGGAACCTCGGTTTCGAGATCGCCCTGAGCCAGTCTTTCGACACTCAGACGCAGCCGCTCTGAGGGCCGGCGGATCGAGACGCTGAGCAGGAAGCCCGCGCCCAGGCCGGCAGCCACGCCGACCAGCAGCAGTGCCACCGTCCAGCGCTCAATCTGTTGGGAAAATTCAATAGCCCCCTGCGCTGCCGCCTTGGCAACCGCTTCTTTGTGGCGCACCAGATCGGCCATCAGCCGGTCGGTCTTCTCGTAAACCAGCACGTTTTCCGGACTGGCCAGAAAGCGCGTGATTTCGGTGTTTTGCAGGGCGTTGTCCTTGTCAATCAGGGAGGTGACATGGTCCACATTGCGCAGGTACTGTGTCATCACGTCCTGAATATCGGCCAGCAGCGCCCGACCCTCGGGCCGGAAAAAGAGCTTGTCGCTGCTTTTCAGTTCGCGGTTCATTTTCAGGCGTGATGCGTCAAGCGCGGCACGAGCGCTGGCACGGCTCTTGACGTCCGGCGAGAGAATCATTTGACGCAGTGATCGGCCTATTTCCATCAACTCGATGTTGGCTTCCTTGATATGAGAAAGCCCCTGCAACTCGAGCTCGTACATGCGGGTGATTTGCTCGCTTTGCAGGCGAATGCTGTAGACGGCTTGCACGCCGATGGTGACGATGATGGCCATCATCGTCCCCAAACCGAGCACGAGCTTGGTATTGAGTCTGAGTCTTTCCAGGAAATTCAGAACCGGATTCATTGCATGCTTTCTTGATCGATGGCGGGCAGACAGATGCTGATGCAAGTCCCCTGCCCGAGCTGGCTCTGGATCGTGATGGTGCCTCGGTGCAGGCTGATGATTTCTTTTACGATGCTCATGCCCAGCCCGGTGCCGGGTACTTTGCCCGACGCGTCGGCGCGGTAGAAACGCTCGCAGACACGCTCCACCTGCTCGGGCGTCATGCCAATGCCCTGATCGGTGACCTGCAGGCAGACATGCTCCGGTCCCTGCGCCTGCGGCTCCAGCGCGAGACGCAAGCTGACCGGTTTGCCGGCAGCAGAATACTTGTAAGCATTGGAGAGAACGTTCAGGATCGCTTGCTGCAGTTTTTGTGCATCGGCCATGATCCACAAAGGCTGTTCAGGCAGTTGCAGTTGCGGCGCCTGGCTGCCTGAGGGTGGGATGAATGAAGCCACACTCTGCTTGACCAAGGCCGCCAGATCCAGGCGCGCATACCGAAAGTCCTTGCCACGGCGCGCCTCGATGCGGGCCAGATCGAGCAACTCATTGAGAATGTTCGACATCAGTTGCGCACGGCTATGAATGATGTTCAGGAATTCACTGGTTTCTTCGGCGGTGAGTTGCTGCGTCATCAGCACTTCGGTGAAACCGGAAATGCTCGCCATCGGCGTGCGCAGTTCGTGCGCTGCCGTGGAGAGAAACTCGCTCTTCATGTGGTCGATTTCGGTTTCGCGCGTGACTTCGCGGACGTGCAGCAGTTGCGAAACGGCGCTTGACTCGCTGGAGCGCAAACTCAGCTGCAGGATGCGTTTGCCAGGATTGGCTATTTCAATCAAAGTCGGCCTCTCGGTCTGACCCTGGGCCATTTGCGCGCGCATGGCGGCAATACCGGCAAACGAAGAACCCGGCTCGCAATGCTGCAGCAACCAGGCAGAAAAATCCTTTTCCGACATACCTTCCAACTGGATGCTGGCGCGCGCCATCATGGGCAGAAAGGTCGGGCTGACGTAGGTGATGTGATGCGTGGCGTCGAACGAGACAAAGGCATCCGGGCTCATGCTGAAGATGGCTGTGAGTTGTTCGTTGCGTTCTTCGATCAGGCGTTGCGCGGTCTGCCGTGCCCGCAGGTTCTGGCTGATTCGCTGCAGGTAGCGTGTCAGCACCGTAGATAAGGCCAGTAGCAACAAGCTCAGGATCACCGCTTGCAGCCACAAGGCTTGTGCGGCGCGCTCGTGGTTGGCCAGCAGATACTTGGTGTCCAGGCCGGCGAGTACGGCCAGTCGGTAATTCGGGAGCTTGCGATAGTGGTGAAGCCGCTCGACGCCGTCCACCACAGACGCGCTCATGAAAGTGCTGGTCAGCTGACCCTGCGCGATGCGGGTCAGCATCACGGAATTGGTGAGTTCCGTGCCAAACTCTTCCTTGCTGCCGATCCTGCGGGCGCGCGCCACGCCGTCCAGGCCATAGAGTGCCATGACGCCCTTGCTGCCAAGCTGCAAATCGCTATAGAAGCGCGTGAAGTAGCCGGGATCGATCGACACCACGACGACACCGGCAAACTCGCCGTTGGCGCGACTGATGCGTCGCGTCAACTGCACCGACCACTTGCCGCTGGCACGCCCGAGCACCGGCTTGGAAACAAACAGTTCGCCGTTGTCTGCGGCCACATGCACCCTGAAATGCTCACGGTCTGACAGGTCAAGCTTGCCCTTGATGGGCAGGTTCGACAAAACATAAATCCCGTGTGCATCGATGATGCCAACCTGGTTGAAGATTTCTGTATCAATGACACCCTGTGCGCTGAGCGCGGCCAGATCCAGCCGGTTGCCGATTTCCAGGTAGCGTGCCTGGATGAAACGGATGACCTGGTCGGCGCTGCGGAAAGTCCGGTCGGCATGTTCCTGGCTGACACGCGTCAGATTGGCCAGATCGCGTTCGGCGCTGGCCAGTTCCTTGGTACGACTGTCGCTGACCAGGGCGAACACGTGCCACCAGGCTGCACCCAGCAGGACGGCCGTGGCCAGCCAGAGCAACAGCAACGGGCGCTTGAGCTGCGCGTCGCCGTCGCGGCTGGTGATGGAAAGCTTCATCAGTCTGATGGGTCGGTTACGCGCCAGACGCGGGGCCTTAGGTCATGTGGCTGCGCACCCAGGCCACGACTTGCAGCGGGCTGAAGGGTTTGATGAAATAGGCGTCCGCTCCACGCCGGCGGGCTTCATCATGGTCAACCGTCTGTGCGCGCGCGCTGATCATGGCCACCAGAATGCCGCTTGTCTTGGGGTCGGACTTGATGGCGTCAAGCACCTGCATGCCGTCCATTTCACCGGGCATCATGACATCGAGCAGAATGATTTTGGGGTGGTCATGGCGCGCCGTTTCCAGCGCGGTAACGCCGTCTTCGGCTTCCCTGACCGTGAACTCTTTGCACAGGGAAATGCTCAACAAGCGACGAATGTCGGAATGGTCATCGACAATCAGAATGTAGGACATGCGGCAGCCTCTGGAAATGAATGGCTATTTTAGGATACCGGTCGCAATGGCGAGCAGGCGTTCAAAAGGTACGGGTTTGTGCAGCACTTCAATGCCGGGCGGAACCGCGCCGCGGCGTGCGATTTCGGCAGCGTCCAGGCCGCTGACCACCACAATGGTGGTGTGGGCTGCCTCGGGTGCTTTGCTCAGGACGCGCAACATTTCGAAGCCATCGGTGAACGGCATGTTCAGATCGGTTATCAGCAGATCGGGCCCCCCTCGTCCTATCGCAAGCAGGGCGCCAACCGCGTTGTCGGCGGTCGTCAGATCAAGTTTGATCGGCCAGTGTGACATCTTGGCCTGATACAGACGTAGCAGACTCGGGTCATCCTCCACCACCAGCACACTCAGGCGGCGTTCTTTGCCCGCAGCTGAAGATCTTGCTTGCAACGTTGGCGTTTGCGCTGTCTTGTGCAGTAGTCGATCAACCGAGTCGCGCAGCACACGGCGGTGACCGCCGACCGTCTTCCAGGCTTGCAGCAAATCGCTTTCAACCCAGAGTTGCACGGTCCCGATCGAGACGCCCAGCAGTGCGGCCGCCTCACGGGTGGTGCAAAAGGTTTTCTCGATATGAGGTGTTGACATAAAGCGTGGTTTTTCCGGGTAGGACGACCATGATGACGAGCCATCGTACCAGAATTTGGTACTTATTGGCACTTATTGAAATTTATTGGCGATTAAATATTGGTCTCAGCGGCCTCGATCAGGAACCGGACCCGGCGCACGCCATTCCAGGCGTCAGCGTCGAGTCGAAATGCCAGTTTGACCCGCGCCGGCAGAGGCTCGGTGCGGCCAAACCAGATGCCGTCGACTGGCTGCCCCTGGTGCTTGAGCTTGAGGGCCAGGTGCTTTTCACCGACCAGGCGTTGCGAAACGACTTCGAGTTCTTCGCTGAACGTCGGCGCGGCAAAACCCTGACCCCACACTTCGCGGTGCAGCACGTCCACCAGCTCAACCCGGCGGTATTGCGGCTGCAGCGGACCATCGGTATCAATGCGGCGCGTCAGCGTCGCTGCGTCCAGCCACTCGGCTGCCACGTTGCTCAGCGCCTGCTCAAAAGCGGCAAGCTGCCTTCGTTCCAGCGTGCAACCGGCAGCCATGGCGTGACCGCCAAAGCGCAGCAGCAGTCCCGGGTTTCGCTTGGCCACCAGGTCCAGTGCGTCGCGCAAATGAAACCCTGCAATCGAGCGCCCGGAGCCCTTGAGTTCGTGTTCATGTCCGGTGGCTGCGCTGGCGGCAAAGACAAAGGTCGGGCGATGCAGCTTGTCCTTGATGCGTGAGGCCACAATGCCGACCACCCCCTCATGAAAAGAGGCGTCAAAGAGGCAGATGGCGGGTGGTGCTGCCTGCTCATTGCCGAACAGGGCTTCGGCAACCGCCAGGGCCTGATCGCGCATGCCGCCCTCAATCTCACGCCGCTCGCGATTGATACCGTCCAGCGCTTTGGCCAGTTCGTGGGCGCGCGCCGGATCGTCGCTCAGCAGGCACTCTATGCCCAGCGTCATGTCCGACAGACGTCCGGCGGCATTGATGCGCGGCCCCAGCGCAAAGCCGAAGTCGAAGCTGGTGGCGCTGCGTGCCTGGCGCGCGGAGACTTCAAACAGAGCAGCCATGCCGGCTGGCATGGCCAGCGCGCGCACCCGCTTGAGCCCCTGCGCAACCAGCCGGCGGTTGTTGGCATCGAGCTTCACCACATCGCTCACCGTTCCCAGCGCGACCAGTGGCAGCAGGGCATCAAGTTTGGGCTGATTGTTAGTGTCGAACTGCCCGCGCCGGCGCAATTCGGCGCGCAGCGCCAGCAGCACGTAAAACATGACACCCACGCCAGCGATGGATTTGCTGGCGAACGGGCACAGCGGCTGGTTCGGGTTGACGATGACATCGGCTTCAGGCAGTTGGATCTGGCCATCCACGCTGGCGGGCAGGTGGTGATCGGTCACCAGAACCTGCAGGCCCAGCGCACGCGCCTTGGCCACACCCTCGAAGCTGGCAATGCCGTTGTCCACGGTGATCAGCAGGTCGGCACCGCTGTCCTTGACGCGCTGCGAGATCGGCGCTGTCAGGCCGTAGCCATCCTGCACCCGGTCGGGCACGATGTAGCCGACGTTCTTTGCACCGAGCAGGCGCAAACCGCGCACCGCGACGGCGCAGGCCGTGGCGCCATCACAGTCGTAGTCGGCGACGATGCAGATTCGCTTCTCTTGCGCCATCGCATCGGCCAGCAGCACCGCGGCCGCGCGGTTACCCAGCAGGCTGTCGGGTGCGAGCAGGCGTGCCAGGCCGTCATCGAGTTCATCGGTGCCGAGCACGCCGCGCGCCGCGTAGAGTTGCGCCAGCAGCGGGTGCACGCCGGCCTGTTCCAGGGTCCAGACGGTACGGGGTGGAATGTCGCGCGGGACGATTTTCATAGCGGCTCAAGAAAGCGGGTGACTGGCGGGCGCTTCAATTTCAACGCGCCCGTCATCGCGAGGCCGCAGGCCGCGGCGATCCATGAAAGTGGATTGCCGCGCTTCGCTCGCCATGACAAATCAGAAGCAAAGGTCTGCGTGGCACGTTCGCCGCACAGGGTCAGTTGAACCGCTTCGCCGCGCTGCAGCGCCTGCAGCAGCGCGGCGCCTTCGGTGGCGTCGAGTTGTTCCCAGGCGCTCGCCCAGGCTGGCCAGTCCTCGTTCAGGGCCGCCTCGCGCAGTGAATCGGCGACCTGTGGTGCTGCGTCGGCGGCGGGGCTCAGCGCAGGCGCAAGCGTGCCCGTGCCGCTGAGCCAGAACGAATTGACCACCGGTAAGCCACGCTCGCTGCGTGATTCATTGACCGGGTGGTTGTAGAGCAGCATCTGCATCTCGCTTTGCAGGCGCCGCAGTTTTCCGGCGCGACTGTCGGTTGGCAGCCAGTCGCTCACGTCATGCCCGCTGGCGCGGTCCGGTGAAGCGGTGGCAAGGCCGTTGAACAGTTCGCTTTGCGCCAGCCAGCGCGTCGGCTGCTGGTAGTGCAGGCTGATGCCGTCCTCGGCAAAGTAAGGTTCCATCGCTGCCAGCAGGGTCCGGGATTCCTGCTCTTGCAGGTCGTTCAGAGCTGAGCCATTCATGACCACGAGCTTGCTGCCGATGTGCCAGTGGCAAGGTGTGATGAAACCCCAGGCGCCGTCGGCGGCCAGGCATTGCCGTGCCTGCAGGGCGGCCCAGGGAATCAAGCCGTCGGCCACCGGCAGCCCCAGTGCTTGCGCCAGTGCTCGCTCGTGCGGGGGTGACAGGCTCAGCGGATCGCTCTGTTGCGCCGGATCGGCTTTCAGTCGTGCCAGCAGTTTCTGCAGGTTCGGCAACTCGAGCGTGCGCAAAGCCACAGCGCAACCTTCGGAGCGGCAATGGGCGAACGGAATCAGCAGGTGCATGGCGTGATTGTGCGGGATGCCACAATGGCACTTCATTTCACGCTGATCGGTCCATGCAAGTCCCCTACGAACTCATCCTCGGCTGGCGCTATACGCGCGCTGGCCGTGCGACCCGGCGCAACGGCTTCATCTCGTTCATCTCGGGCGTCTCGATGCTGGGCATCGCGCTCGGCGTGGCGGCGCTGATCATTGTGCTGTCGGTGATGAACGGCTTTCAAAAAGAAGTGCGCGATCGCATGCTGGGGGTGGTCTCGCACATCGAGATCTTTGCCCAGGGCGGCAGCGCCTTGCCGGATCTGCAGCGCACGCTGCGTGAGGTCAGGGCCAACCCCCAGGTGCTGGGGGCTGCGCCTTTCATCGCCACCCAGGCCCTGCTGGCACGCGGCGAAGACATGAAGGGGGCGATCGTGCGCGGCATTGATCCGGCGCTGGAGCCGGACGTCACCGATCTGGCGGTGGAACTGAAGAAATCCTCCTTGGCGCGCCTGATTGCCGGTGACTTTGGCGTGGTGCTGGGCGGTGAACTGGCGCGCTCGCTCGGCGTGCGCCTTGGTGACAAGGTGACCCTGGTGGCACCCAGCGGCCAGGTGACGCCCGCCGGCGTGGTGCCGCGTCTGAAGCAGATGACGGTGGTCGGCACTTTTGATTCCGGCCATTACGAATACGACTCGGCGCTGGTGCTGATGCACATGGACGATGCGGCGAAAATATTCCGGCTGGAGGGACCGACCGGGGTGCGCGTCAAACTAAGGGACTTGCAGCAGGCGCGCGACGTCGGTGCGCAACTGACGCACAGCCTGACGGGTGATCTGGTCGTGCGTGACTGGACGCGCCAGAACCGCACCTGGTTTGCCGCAGTGCAGGTAGAAAAACGCATGATGTTCATCATCCTGACGCTGATTGTTGCGGTGGCCGCTTTCAATCTGGTCTCCACCCTGGTGATGACAGTGACCGACAAGCGTGCCGACATCGCGATCCTGCGCACCCTGGGTGCCAGCCCGAACTCGATCATGGGCATCT
>JBAXOZ010000096.1:0-9477 GCA_037132975.1 Comamonadaceae bacterium | reverse complement strand
ATGGCACTGCTTGAAATAGAAAACCTGTCGGTCGAGTTTCCGTCGAAGAACGCCGTCATGCACGCGGTGGACGGCGTCAGCCTCTCGCTGGAGGCGGGTGATGTGCTGGGAATCGTCGGCGAGTCGGGCTCGGGAAAAAGTGTGACCATGATGGCGCTGATGGGCCTGGTGCCGTTTCCGGGACGGGTCACAGCGGACACGCTGCGCTTTGACGGCCACGACCTGCTGAAACTCTCCGACAGTGAGCGCAGCAAACTCACCGGCAAGGACGTGGCCATGATCTTTCAGGATCCCACCACCAGTCTGAACCCCTGCTTCAGCGTCGGCTTTCAGCTTGCCGAAACCCTGCGACTGCACCTCAAGCTCGACAAGCAGGCAGCGCACAGGCGCTCCATCGAGTTGCTGGAGCAGGTCGGCATCCCGGCGCCCGAGAGCCGCCTGAAGGACTATCCGCACCAGATGTCGGGCGGCATGAACCAGCGCGTCATGATCGCCATGGCCATCGCCTGCAACCCCAAGTTGCTGATTGCCGATGAACCCACCACGGCACTCGATGTCACGATCCAGGCGCAGATTCTGGACCTGCTGCATGGCCTGCAAAGAGAACGTGGCATGGCACTCGTGTTGATCACCCACAACATGGGGGTGGTCTCCGAGATGGCGCAGCGCGTGGCGGTGATGTACGCCGGACAGATCATGGAGCAGCGCAGCGCCGCTGACCTGTTTTCCAGGCCGCAGCACCCGTACACGCAAGCCCTGATGGCGGCACTGCCAGAGCGCAGCGACGGCCTGACGCGCCTGGCCACTATCCCCGGCATGGTCCCCGGCATGTACGACCGTCCGCACGGCTGCCTGTTTGCGCCGCGCTGCACTTACGCACAGGACGCTTGCCGCGCGCAGCGTCCACCGCTGCAATCACGGCAACAGGGGCAGGTGCGCTGCCAGTATCCGCTGGGAGCAGCGTCATGAGCACGCCAGACCAGGCCGTCGTTGTGGCGCGTGACCTGCGCCAGGTTTACAGGATTGGTCGCGGTTTTCTGCACCCGAGCGACCACTTGCAGGCGGTCGGCGGCGTCTCCTTCACACTGCAGGCGGGCAAGACACTGGCGGTGGTGGGCGAATCCGGTTGCGGCAAGTCAACGCTGGCGCGCATGGTGTCCCTGATCGAGAAACCAAGCGCCGGCGAACTGCAGTTGAACGGCGTGGATGTCGTGCATGCGCAGCGCGCTGAGCGTCACGCGCTGCGTCGCAGCGTGCAACTGGTTTTCCAGAACCCCTACGGGTCCCTCAACCCGCGCAAAAAAATTGGCTCCATTCTGGAAGCACCGCTGCAGATCAATACGCAATGTTCCAGCGCTGAATGTGCCGAGCAGGCGCGCGCCATGCTGGCACTGGTCGGGCTGCGCCCCGAGCACTATGAACGCTATCCGCACATGTTCTCGGGCGGCCAGCGCCAGCGCATCGCCATCGCGCGCGCCCTCATGCTCAAGCCCTCCTTGATCGTTGCCGACGAGCCGGTGTCGGCGCTGGATGTTTCGATCCAGGCGCAGGTGCTCAACCTGCTGGCCGACCTGCAGCAGGAACTCGGTCTGGCTTACCTCTTTATCTCGCACGACCTCGGCGTGGTGCGTCACATTGCACACGACGTGATGGTGATGTACCTGGGCCACGCCGTCGAGCAGGGTGACAAAAAGACCCTCTTCACGCAGCCGCTGCATCCCTACACCCAGGCCCTGCTGGCCTCCACACCCGGTATCATGGGCAGCGGTCAGGCAAGAAAACGCATTGTGCTCAAGGGCGAGTTACCCTCACCGCTGAACCCGCCCAGCGGCTGCGTCTTTTCCACCCGCTGCGCCAGTGTCACGCCGCGTTGCCAGGCAGAGCGCCCGCTGCTGCGTGAACTCGCCGGGCGCCAGATCGCCTGCCATGAGGCTGAACAATTTATCCCAACCGCTGCATCGCAGCACTAACCCCGAAGGAGTCCAAAAGATGACCAAGAAACCCTCAGGTAGCGGCCGCAGGCCAACGGCCCAGCGCGCCATGCTGTGCGCCCTCGCCCTGCCGGCGCTGCTGGCTCTGGCACCGGCCTCGGCCAAAACGCTGGTTTACTGTTCGGAAGGCAGTCCGGAGAACTTCTACCCCGGCATCAACACCACCGGCACCTCCTTCGACGCCAACAGCCAGATCTACAGCCGCCTGGTCGACTTCGAGCGCGGCGGCACCGCCGTGGTGCCGGGTCTGGCGGAACGCTGGACCGTCTCGCCCGACGGCAAGGAATACACCTTCTTCCTGCGCAAAGGTGTCAAGTGGCACAGCAACAAGAACTTCAAGCCGACGCGCGACATGAACGCCGACGACCTGATTTTTGCCATCGAGCGCCAGTGGAAAGAAAGCAACCCCTACTTCAAGGTCACCAGTTCCAACCACACGTACTTCGGCGACATGGGTATGGACAAGCTGCTCAAGTCGGTCGAGAAGGTCAATGACCTGACGCTGAAGATGACGCTGAACAAACCAGAAGCACCTTTCCTGTCGGGTTGGGCCATGGAGTTTGCCGGCGTCCAGTCCAAGGAATACGCCGATGCCATGCTGAAGGCCGGCACGCCCGAAAAAGTCGATCAGGAGCCGATCGGCACCGGGCCCTACATGCTGGTGCAGTACCAAAAAGACGCCATCATCCGCTACAAGGCCTTCCCTGATTACTACGCCGGCAAGGCCAAGATTGACGACCTGGTGTTTTCCATCACGCCGGACGCCTCGGTGCGTTGGGCCAAGCTGCAAAAGGGCGAGTGCCATGTCATGCCGTATCCGAATCCGGCCGACCTTGACGCCATCCGCAAAGACCCCAAGATCCAGGTGCTGGAACAGGCTGGCCTGAACGTCGGCTACCTCGCCTACAACACCACCAAGAAGCCGTTTGACGACGTGCGCGTGCGCAAGGCGATCAACATGGCCATCAACAAGCAGGCCATCGTCGATGCGGTTTACCTGAGCACCGGTGTAGCCGCCAAGAACCCGATTCCGCCAACCCAGTGGTCTTACAACAACGCCATCAAGGACGACGCCTTTGACCCGGAAGGTGCCAAGAAGCTGCTGGCCGCAGCCGGGCTGCCCAATGGTTTTAGCACCGACATCTGGGCGATGCCAGTGCAGCGCCCCTACAACCCGAACGCCAAGCGCATCGCTGAACTGATGCAGGCGGATCTGGCCAAGATCGGTGTCAAGGCCGAGATCAAGAGCTTTGAGTGGGGCGAGTACCGCAAGCGCATGCAAAACGGCGAACACCAGATGGGCATGCTGGGCTGGACCGGCGACAACGGCGACCCCGATAACTTCCTGCACACCCTGCTCGGCTGCGACGCTGCCAAGACCGGTGGCGGCAATGTGGCCAAGTGGTGCTACAAGCCCTTTGAAGACCTGGTGCAAAAAGCCAAGGTGATCAGCGACCCGGTTGAGCGCGGCAAACTCTACACGCAGGCCCAGGTGGTGTTCAAGGAGCAGGCACCCTGGTTCACCATCGCGCACGCCGTGCAGCTGGGCCCGATCCGCAAGGAAGTCATCGACTACAAGCTCAGCCCCTTTGGGCGCCACAGCTTCTACGGCGTCGACATCAAGGAATAGGCCGGCGCTGACAGGTCAGGAGCCGGACCAATTTTCCGGCTCCTCCTGATCCATATCAGATGGATCCGCCGAATCCATTGGTAAAGTGCGCATTTAGTCATGAACTACAGGAGACCCCATGTCCGCCAAAATCAACTTCGCCACACTCGATCTCATGGATGCCCTCGATCTCGCCGTGCTGATCGAATGCGAAGCCCGTGATCGCTACAACTTCTTCGCCGAGCAGATCGGTCGGCGCGACGGGGTTGACGCCGCCTCCATCTTTGAGTCGATGGCAATCAATGAAGAAAAGCACGGACAACAATTGGGTGAACGCAGAAAGCAGCTGTTCGGTGACAAGCCGGTGCGCGTCAGCAAGTCTGCCATCTTCGACGTCGAGGCGCCGGAGTTTGGCGCTCCACGCTGGAATATGTCCGCCTTCAAGGCCTTGCAACTGGCACTGTCGTCAGAAGAAAAGGCTTACGGGTTCTACGACGAAGCCATCAAGTACGTGAAGGACGCCGGTGTGCGCGAACTGTTCACCGAACTGCGCGACGAAGAGACCGAACACGTCGGTCTGGTCAAGAACGCCATGGCGGCTCTGCCCCCGGGCTCGGACGTGGACGCTGTCGACCTGGACGACTGAAACACAAGCCCGGTCAATCATCCAGCCCCGACATGCCCAGTCGGTGCGGCAGGGGCTGCGCGCCGGCGATGCGGTACATCACCTGACCCGGCCAGGACAGGTAGCCGTCGAGCCGGCACGAAAACAGCACCCCGTTGGTCTGGCTCTTGTAGGTGGTGCGCGCCTGCGGACCGTGCGGGTTGGCGGGGTCGATCACATCACAGATGGCTTGTCCCTTCTTGACCAGGGTGCCCGGCTTGACATGGAAAACCAGAAAACCTGTGCCCTGGCTGTATCCCACATCCATGCCACTCATGGGCATGGCGGGCGACAGCAGACGCGGTAACGGCTGCGCACGGCCTTGGACGACGCCACGTCGTACCAGCCAGCGATACAGGTTGTTGGCATCACTGCGACCCAGCGCGTCGCTGACATCAAACTGGCTGCGCATTTCAACCGTCACCGCCATACAGGCTTGCGGTATGGCGGCCTGCGCAAAGCGATCCCGCAAGCGCCCCCACAGCGACGCATGCACACCAGAGAAAGTCAGGCTGGTGGCATAAGGCTCGTTGCACAGGCTGGCCCGGGCGCCCAGATCGGCGGCCAGTTCACGAATGGCGCCGTTGGGCCAGTCGCAGGCCGAACTGAACAGGTGCAAGGCGGCATGGATGTCGCAGTGCAGATCCAGCACATAGTCGGCGTCGACGCTCAGCTTCATGATTTCGACGCGCAGCGTCTGCAATTCATTGACTGGTTTCATCTCAGCCAGTACATCGCGTGCCGCCTTGCGAATGCGTTTGATATTGCTTTGGGCGTCCTTGCCGAGGCGTTGGCCCACGCGCTCGGCCACGGCGTCGCTCAGACTCAGCCAATTGCGGTTGAAATTTTCATAACTCAGCAGGTTGTAACGACCCGCGTGCGCGTTGCCGACCAGTTGCGCCTGACCGATCGGGTTGACGGTGGGCACCACGATGATCTCGCCCTGAATCAGGCCTTGGCTCTCTGCCTTGAGCAACTGCGGCATCAGGTGATGCAAGGCCATCGTGCCTGGCATTTCGTTGGCGTGAATGGCGGCTTGCAGGTAAACCTTGGGGCGCGCGCCGGCCTTGCCGAAGCGCAACCACTGAATCTGCTTTTGCGAGCCCGGCGTCATGCTGGGCAGTTGGATGCTGTTGATTCTGTCTGGCATGTGTCTCTCCTGTCGGGGATGTCACGGATCAGTCTAACGCAATGGTGGCTTGGATGACCGGTCGGCGGGGCACTCAGCTCCGCGGCTGTCCCCCGCCCTCTGGGCTCCTCCTTGATGCCGCTGCGCCGAGCGCCCCACCAACCTCCTGACCCGCACAGCCCTTAAGTCTTGAAATGAGAACCTCGCAGGGCTCTCCCACCACCACACCCAGCACCCGCGCCAACGCATTGACGTGGCTGACAATGCCCTCGTCCAGCGTGCTCTGCGCCTCCCCAATGCGCGCGCTATCGTGCGCCACGGTGCAGGCGGCCAGGCCATGTGACTGCAGGAAAGGCAAGGCGGCCAGACCGGCGGCGTCCTTGCCAACGCCGGCATCGTTGAAGATGCTCAAACGCGGCCGCGCTGCCAGCGCATAGCGCGCCGAACTGATGCCGCCGTGCGAGCCGCTCACCGCCAGGCAACCCGCATCCTGCGGTCCGAGCTGCGTGATCGAATCGACGACGCGAAGTATCGTCATGTTCACTGCTGCCGCGCCAGCGCCGCCTGCGTAATGGCCGACAGGGTGCCGCGCGTGGTGATGACTTCAGGCTCCAGCATCACCTCGATCAGCGTGCCTTGGGGACGTGCCAGTGCCGCCAGCAGTTCGGCTTCAAATTCCTCGGTGCGCGTGATGCGCACACCGGCGTAGCCGTAAGCACGTGCCAGCGCCGCGAAGTCGGGGTTGCTCAAGTGCGAGCCGCTCACGCGCTGTGGATACTCGCGCTCCTGGTGCATGCGGATGGTGCCGAACATGCCGTTGTTGAGCAGCACGATGATGGTCTTCGCACCGTACTGGACGGCGGTGGCGAGTTCCTGCCCGTTCATCAAAAAATCGCCATCGCCCGCAATGGTGAAAACGACCCGCCCGGTGCAAATAGCCGCCCCAATGCCAGCCGGCACGCCATAACCCATGGCGCCATTGGTCGGTGCCAGTTGCGTCCTGCAACCGCGCGCCAGACCGTAGTGCTGGTAGAAACGATGCACCCAGCTGGCGAAGTTGCCGGCGCCGTTGCTCAGGACGGCATGCGCCGGCAAATGCTGCTGCAGCGTCGCCACGATGGCCGGCATGTCGATGTTGCCAGGCAGACTTTGCGGTGTCATATTGGCCAGGTAGTCTGCGTGACAGGCCTGCGCCCAGTCCTGCCAGGGCAGGGTTGCCGGCGCCGGCAGCGCCTCCAGTGAGTGCGCCGCAGCACTCATGCCGGCGTTGATGGCCAGATCGGCCTGGTAAACCCGGTTCAGTTCTTCTGCGCTGGAATGAATGTGCACCAGTTTCTGTTTCGGTCGTGGCGCCTCCAACAGGGTGTAGCCGCCGGTGGTCATCTCGCCGAGCCGCGGACCGATGGCCAGAATCAGGTCACTGTCCTTGATGCGCGCGGCCAGCTTGGGGTTGATGCCAATACCCACATCGCCAGCGTACAGAGCATGGTGGTTGTCAAAGGTGTCCTGAAAGCGAAACGCGTTGCCCACCGGCAGCCTCCAGCGCTCGGCAAAGCGCTGCAGCGCCTGCGCCGCCTCGACCGTCCAACCACCGCCACCGGCGATCACAAACGGCCGCTGGGCTTGCAACAGCATCTCGCGCAAAGTCTGCAGCGCGGCGGGGTCGCTCCAGGCCTGAACCGCTTCCACTCGTGGCAGCGGCTTCGGAAACTGTCCGGTGATTGCATCGAGCGTCAGCGGCTGCACCAGCATGTCTTCCGGCAGCACCAGCACCACCGGGCCGGGACGGCCATTCATGGCGGTGGCAAAAGCGCGCGCCACGTACTCGGGGATGCGCCGTGCGTCGTCAATGCGCTCCACGCGCTTGGCAAAGCCTTTGGTGCTGGGTCCGAAGAAGCTTTGAAAGTCCACTTCCTGAAAGGCTTCGCGGTCCCGCATGTCGCTGGCCACATCGCCCACAAACAGCACCATCGGTGTCGAATCCTGGAACGCCGTGTGCACGCCAATCGATGCGTTGGTGGCACCGGGGCCGCGCGTCACAAAGCAGACACCGGGACGCCCGGTCAGCCGGCCTTGGGCATCGGCCATGAAGGCCGCACCGCCCTCCTGCCGGTTGGTGATGAAACGGATCTGGTCGCGGTAGCGGTGAAAGCCATCCAGCACAGCCAGGTAACTTTCACCGGGCACGCCAAAGGCATGCGTCACGCCTTGCTCGATCAGGCACTGAACCAGCAGGTGGCCGGCGATTGGGGGGGCAGAAGAAGTACTCATAGTCAGCATTGTGCCGAAATAGCATAATGACCCGAAATAAGTAGAGGAGCAGACAAAATGGCAGAGATCAGCGGCGGCGAAGTCATGGCGCGCATGTTGCAGCAGGAAGGTGTCGAAAAAGTTTTCGGCATCATCGACGGCACCTATTTTGGTTTCTACGAGGCGCTGCACCGCATCGGTATCGAGATCGTCACACCAAGGCACGAAACCTCCGCTGCCCACATGGCAGGCGCCTATGCGCGCCTGACCGGCAAACTCGGTGTCTGCATGGCCAGCAACGGGCCCGGTGTTGCCAACCTGATACCTGGACTCATCGTCGAGCAGGCCGATGGCAACCGGGTGTTGGCCATTACCAGCGCACGCCGGCCCAGCATCATGTACCCGGACCGCGGCGGCAGTTACCAGTGCTTCGACCAGAGCGGCGTCATCGGCAAGATAGGCAAGTGGAGTGCTGCGGCTTCCTCTTTTGCCCGTGTGCCGGAACTGCTGCGCAAGGCGCTGCGCAAGAGTTACGAGGGACGTCCCGGCGTGGTGCATCTGGATGTGCCAGAGAACATCATGAACAGCAAGGTGAAGGCCGATGTGGGCTTCTGGTCACCGGGCCAGTACCGCAACACTGATCCCCTCACACCTTCGGCCGAGCAGGTGGCACGCGCCGCGCAAATTCTGATCAGCGCCAGCGCGCCCATGATTCACGCCGGCAGCGGCGTCATTCACGCGCTGGCCTTTGACGCGCTGCGCCGCGTCGCAGACCTGCTGCACGCACCCGTCACCACCAGCTGGGCGGCGCGTGGCGTGCTGACAGAGTCCTCACCGCTGGCCATCACCATGCCGCACGTCAAGCTCAATCACCGGGTTCGCAACGAGGCCGACGCGGTGCTGATTCTGGGCTCGCGTCTGGGCGAGACCGACTGGTGGGGCAAACCACCCTACTGGCGCAAGCCGTCGGAGCAGAAGACGATCCAGGTCGATCTGGACGCCGACATGATCGGCCTGAACAAGCCGGTTGATCTGGCGGTGGTGGCCGACCTGAAACGCTTTCTGGAATTGCTGGGCGACGAACTGGAGCGCCGCAAGGGCGAGATCCGGCTCGAGGCGAACCGTGAGCGCATCGCCAGCTACGCCAAGGTCATGAAGGAGGAGCGTGCGGGCTGGGACAAGGCACTTGGCGACATGGCCATCCCCATGCACCCGGCGCACATTGGCGCCGTCTGTGGCGAACTGTTCCCGCCCGAATCGGTGCTGGTGGCCGACGGCGGCAACGCCACTATCTGGGCCATGTTCTACCATCAGGTAAGCGTGCCCAACACGGTGCTGTCCACCTTCAAGTTCGGCATGCTGGGCGCCGGTATGGCGCAGGCCGTGGGCGCAGCCATTGCGCGACCCGGCAAGCCGGTCTGCTGCATCATCGGCGACGGCGCCATGGGCTTTCATTCGCAGGAAGTGGAGACCGCCGTGCGCAACCAGGCGCAGGTGATCTACATCGTGCTGTGCGACAAGCAGTGGGGCATGGTGAAGATGAACCAGCAGTTCATGCTGCGCCCCTTCAAAACCATGATCTTCAAGCACCTGGATCCCGACGAAACGATCAAGGCCGATCTGGGCGAGATTGAGTTTGACAAATTGGGCCAGAGCATGGGCGCCTACGGCGAGCGCGTGTCTGATCCCAAGCAACTCAAACCGGCGCTGCAGCGTGCGCTCGACAGCGGCCGCTGCGCCGTGATCCACGTCGATGTTGACCCGGTCAAGCACATGTGGGCGCCGGGCCTGATCCACTTCAAGAAGATGCACGAAGAGCCAAAAGGATGAGCCT
>JBAXOZ010000095.1:0-9522 GCA_037132975.1 Comamonadaceae bacterium | reverse complement strand
TCGGTGGTTTCGGAAAACATCACGCTGGCGCCAGCGCGCACCAGCAGGTCGGTGCAAAAGCCCACAGCGGGGTTCGCGGTGACGCCCGAGAAGGCGTCGCTGCCACCGCACTGCACGCCCACCACCAGCTCGCTGGCGCTCACCGTTTCGCGCCGGCGCGCGTTCAGGCGCTGCAGAAGGACCCTGGCTTGGCGCAGGATGGAATCGACCATGGACATAAAGCCCACATGCGCGTCGTCCTGCAGACACACCACGTCCAGCGCAGCGTCACCCAGCTTGTCCTGCCGCTGGCCGATGACTGGGATGGCGCCCGGCGGAAGCAGCCGCTCTGGCTGCAGCTTTTCGCAACCCAGGCTGACCACCATCACTTCGCCACCGAAGTTCGGATTCAGGCTGATGTTGCGCAGTGTGCGAATCGGCACGATGGCATCGGGCGCGTCAATCGCCACGCCGCAGCCGTAGCCGTGCTCCAGTGCCACCACGTCATCGACGTTGGGAAACTGCGGCAACAGTTCGGCCTTGATGCGCTGCACCGCAAACGCTGTGACGCCGGCAACACACTGCACGGTCTGGGTAATGGCCAGGATGTTGCGCGTGCCCACCGAGCCGTCCGGGTTGCGATAACCCTCGAAAGTGAATCCCTCCAGCGGTGCCGCAGCATCGGGCTTGATGGTGGCCAAAGGCAACTCGTCCAGCGTGCGCGCATCGGGCATGCGCAGCAGGCGCTCGTGCACCCAGCTGCCGGCGGCAATGTCCTGCAGAGCGTAGCCAATGGGCACACCGTAGCGCAGCACCGCATCGTCCTCTTTCAGGTCGAGCAGCGCGACTTTGTGCCCTTGTGGAATCTTGTCCCGCAGAATCTGGCCTGTGCTCAGGACGGTTCCCGCTGGCAGCCCACCGTTGTTGGCCACGATGGCAACGTTGTCGCGGCTGTTCATCCGGATCGTGAGTGGCATCAATATCTCCTATCATGCTGGACGCTATGCGGGCATCTCTCGAATCATTGTAAACTCGTTGGTAGCGGTACCATCATAAGCACCCATGAACACAGAAGTCAATCCCAGGCGCTCCCGCCGCAGCAGCGGTGCCATCACCCTGCGCGATGTGGCCAAGCTCGCTGGCGTGGCACCGATCACAGCCTCGCGCGCGCTGAACACGCCGGCTCAGGTCTCCGACGAGGTGCGCCAGAAAGTTCTCGATGCGGTGCAGCGCACCGGCTATGTACCCAACCGCATGGCTGGTGGCCTGGCTTCCTCGCGCAGCCGGCTGATTGCTGCCATCGTGCCGAGCACGGTGATGTCTGTTTTCATGGAGACCATCGAATCCCTGAACCACACGCTGTTTGACGCTGGCTACCAGCTGATGCTGGGCCAGTCGGACTACTCGGCCGCTCATGAAGAGTTGTTGCTGGAAGCCGTCATCGGGCGCCGACCCGACGGCATCTTTCTGACCGGCATCCTGCCGCCAGGCCGGGCCAGAACGCGGCTGCTCGCCTCGGGCATACCGGTGCTGGAGACCTGGGACCTGACGCCAACGCCGATCGACATGCTGATTGGCTTCTCGCATCTGGACATAGGCCGCGCCGTTGCCAGTTTTCTGATGGACAAGGGTCGGCGCCGCTTTGCGCTGATCCGGGCGGCTGACAAACGCGCCGGGCGGCGGGCAAGCGCGTTTGCCGAGGCGGTGACCCAGCGCGGCCTCGGCAACGCGCTGCTGATCAACGTGGGCGATGCGCGCTCGCTCAAGGGCGGGCGTGAGGCGATGGCCCGGGTGCTCAACGAAGCACCTGACACCGATGCGGTCTTCTGTAGTTCCGACCTGCTGGCGCTGGGCGCCATGACCGAGGCCAGGGCGCGGGGCATCGCTATTCCCGAGCGCATCGCGATTGTCGGATTTGGCGACGTGCCTTTTCTGGCCGACATGGTGCCCTCGCTGAGCACGGTACGCATCAATGGCGCGGACATCGGGCGCCAGGGAGCGCGCTTCCTGATCGAGCGTGCCGAGGGCCGGGCCGTCAGCCCCGCCATCATTGACGTCGGCTTCACCATTGTCGAACGCGATACCACTTGATTCGGGTAAACCCTAGGCAAAATCAATTGACGTTTCCAAATGGTACCGCTACCATTTATCCCATTGCGACTATCGATCACCCATCCACCTCAAGGAGATCCAGGATGAAACAACTGCTCTGCACGCTCGCCGCCTCTCTGGCCCTGTCGTCGGCCATGGCCTGGCCCGACAAGCCGGTCACGCTGCTCGTGCCCTTTCCGCCCGGCGGCTCGACCGACCTGATTGCCCGGACCCTGGCGCCCAAGTTGCAGGAAAAACTGGGTGGCACTTTCATCGTTGACAACAAGGGGGGTGCGACCGGCACCATTGGCGCCGGCATGGTTGCCAAAGCGGCCCCGGACGGTCATACCATTCTGGTCTCGTCGCTGGGGCCGTATGTGATTGCGCCGCATCTGCTGGCCAAGGTGCCCTACGACGCGCTGAAAGACTTTGACTACATCACGGTCGCAGTACAGGCGCCCAATGTGCTGGTGGTGCCTGCCAAGTCGCCCCATAAGACCATGGCCGATGTCATTGCCTATGAAAAGGCGAACCCGGGCAAGATGAGCTTTGCCTCATCGGGCAATGGCAGCAGCGACCACCTGACGGCCGAACTGTTCTGGCTGCAGACAGGGACCAGCGGTCTGCACGTGCCCTACAAGGGCGGCGGCCCGGTGATGACCGATTTGCTGGGGGCTCAGGTCGACTCGTCCTTCATGAACGTCAACACGGCGATGCCGCAGATTCTGGCCGGCAAGCTGCGGGCCCTGTCCATCACCAGCGCTAAACGTTCGCCGCTGCTGCCGAACGTGCCTACGCTGGAGGAAATCGGCGTGAAGGACGCCAATGTCTATTCGTGGCAGGCGATCGCCGCTCCGCGCGGCCTGCCTGCAGACATCAAGAGCAAGCTGCACGCAGCCATTGTGGCGGGACTGAACGACCCGCAGGTCAAGGCCAAACTGCTGGACCTCGGGTTTGAGATTGTTGCCAATACGCCGGAGCAGTTCACCACTTACCAGGCCACCGAATTCGCGCGCTGGAAGAAACTGATTGACTCACGCAAGATCGAGGCCGACTGAAGCGTCACAGCCCGGCCACACATGAACGAATCAGCCACACCCATCGTCAAGGCGCTGCAGGTCATACCGGTCGCCGGGCATGACAGCATGCTGCTGAACCTGTCCGGCGCGCATGGGCCCTTCTTTACGCGCAACCTGCTCATCCTCACCGACAGTGCGGGTCGCACCGGGGTTGGCGAAGTGCCGGGCGGTGAGAAGATCGCTGACACGCTGCGCGACGCCACAGAACTGGTTGTGGGGCAGCAGATCGGCAATGTGCAGGCGGTGCTCAACGCCATGCGCACGCGCTTCGCTGACCGCGACGCCGGTGGCCGCGGTCAGCAGACTTTTGACCTGCGCACCACGATTCACACCCTGACGGCGGTGGAGTCGGCCCTGCTCGATTTGCTGGGCCAGCACCTGAATCTTCCGGTGGCCGCGCTGCTGGGCGAGGGTCAACAGCGCAGCGCGGTGGAGATGCTCGGGTACCTGTTCTTCATTGGCGACCGAAGCAGGACCGATCTGCCGTATCGCGATGAAAGTGGGGCCGGGGAAGAATGGATGCGCCTGCGCAATCAGGAAGCACTGACACCCGAGGCGGTGGTTCGGTTGGCCGAAGCGGCCCAGGCGCGCTACGGCTTCAACGACTTCAAACTGAAGGGTGGCGTGCTGCGCGGCGAGGAAGAAATTGAGGCAGTGATGGCGCTGCACGAGCGCTTTCCCAAGGCGCGTGTCACCATCGATCCGAATGGCGGCTGGTTGCTGAAAGACGCAGTGCGTCTGATGCGCGACCTGCGCGGCGTTGTGGCTTATGCCGAGGACCCCTGTGGTGCCGAAGAAGGCTTCTCGGGGCGCGAAGTGATGGCGGAGTTCCGCCGAGCCACCGGCTTGCCGACGGCGACCAATATGATTGCCACCGACTGGCGCCAGTTGACACACGCGCTGGCCCTGCAGTCGGTCGATATTCCTCTGGCCGATCCGCATTTCTGGACCATGGCGGGATCGGTCCGCGTGGCGCAAACCTGTCGCGACTGGGGCCTGACCTGGGGCTCGCATTCCAACAACCATTTCGATGTGTCACTGGCCATGTTCACCCATGTTGCCGCCGCAGCGCCGGGCAAGGTGACAGCCATCGATACACACTGGATCTGGCAGGACGGCCAGCGTCTGACCAAAGAACCGCTGAAGATCGTGGGTGGGCTGGTGCAGGTACCCAAGAAGCCGGGTCTGGGTGTGGAACTTGACATGATCGAAGTCGAGCAAGCACACCAACTCTACAAGCAGCACGGCTTGGGCGCGCGGGATGACGCCATGGCCATGCAGTACCTGATTCCCGGCTGGACCTTCAACCCGAAGCGTCCGGCACTGCATGGATCGCCACGGCCTGCGGCCTCGCGATGACGAAATAAGTGTCTTGAATTCCGGAAACATCAACAGGAGCATCCGATGAGAACAAACCGCTTGCGCACCGTCTGGCAATCCGGCGGCGCCGTTGTCAACGGCTGGCTCGCCATCGCCAACAGCTTTTCAGCCGAGACCATGGCGCATCAGGGTTGGGACTCGCTCTGCATTGACCTGCAGCACGGCGTGGTTGATTACCAAGCGATGGTCACCATGCTGCAAGCCATCTCCACCACCGACACCGTTCCCGTGGTGCGCGTGCCCTGGCTGGAAGCCGGCATCCTGATGAAGTCGTTGGACGCTGGTGCCTACGGCGTGATCTGTCCCATGATCAACAGCCGCGAAGACGCGCAAAAGCTGGTCGCCTATACCCATTACGCACCGCGTGGCACGCGCAGCTTTGGCCCGGTGCGGGCCCTGCTCTACGGCGGCGCTGACTATCCACAGCACGCCAACGACACCATCGTCACCTTTGCCATGATCGAGACTGCGGCCGCGCTAGACAACCTCGATGATATTCTGTCGGTCGAAGGGCTGGATGCGATTTACATCGGACCCTCGGATCTGTCACTGGCTTTGGGCTGCACACCGACCTTCGATGATCTGGACCCGAAGGCGGCCGAGGCGGTGGACCACATCCTTGCGCGCGCCAAGGCACACGGCGTCGTTGCCGGCATTCACAACGGCAGCCCGGAGGCCGCGCTCAAACGCATCGCCAAGGGCTTTCAATTTGTCACCGTCAGCTCTGACGCACGGCTCATGGCGGCTGGCGCGCAAGCGGTGCTGGCAAAGATGCGTGAACTGCGTCCGCTCAGCGCGTCACGATAGGAAAGGTGCCGGCTGCCTTGTCAAGCAGGCTGAAGAACTTGCCCAGATCGAGCGTACTGCCCTCGATCTTCGTGTCCTTGGACAGCAGCAGTTCCTTGGCACCGGCGCCACCGGTGACCAGTCGCAGGAAGAAGGGTTTGGTCAGCGTCAGCGTGGCGTTGGCGTCGCTTGCGGGTGGTGCCTGATGGTGGTGCAGCACGGCGTTTTCCAGGACCAGCACATGGCTCTGCTTGAGGTCGGAGAACACCAGGTTGATCTTGAGCTTGCTGTCGCCGGCCTTGTCCGCATTGAGCGATGCCGCCATGGCTTCCAGAAAGAGTTCGATCGGCGCGTGCTCCAGCATATCGAGAGCGGCGGCCTGGGCTACACCTTGGTCGGGAGGGCCTTTGCGCAGTTCCACGGCGCCGACCAGATAGGGGTTGCGCCAGCTTGCTGATTCGGACAGGTAAGCGAGCTGCTCGAAGCTGCGTGCCATCAACTCGCGTGCCGCCTTGTTGTTGGCGTCGGCGTAAACCACGTGCTTGAGAACCTCGGCTGCCCAGCGGTAGTCGCCGGCGTCAAAGGCATGTTGCGCTGCTGCCAGCGCTTTGTCGGCGCCCCCGGCGAGCTCCACATAACGCTTGCCCGCCGCCACGGGTGGCAGGTTATCCAGGTTCGCCGGATTCGCGTCGTACCAGCCCATGTAGTACTGGTAGACCGCCCTGGCGTTGTGGCGCACCGTGCCGTAATAGCCGCGCACGTTCAGGTGGTCCTGCAAAGCTTTGGGCAACCGGATCGCCTCTGCCACTTCGGCCCCGTTCAGCCCGGCATTGATCAGGCGCACGGTCTGGTCGTGGATGAACTTGTAGGTGTCACGCTGCTTGACGATGAAGTCGCCAATGCGTTCCTTGCCCCAGACCGGCCAGTGGTGCTGGTTGAAGACCACTTCCGATTCACCCACCCATTGCAGCGACCGGTCCATGTAGTTGGCCCACTTCAAGGCATCACGCACCTTGGCGCCGCGCACGGAGTAGATGTTGTGCAGGGTCTGGCTCATCATCTCGGCACCGTTGAAGGCTTTGAGGTCGGGCAGCGCAAAGACGAACTCGGCTGGCGCCTCGCTGCCCGGCACGCTGTAAAAGACAAAGCGCACACCGTCCAGCAGGACCTCCTGCACCGGCTTGTCCACCAGCAGATTCGGCTCCAGAATGCCGACCCGACCATAGGCGACTGCCTTGCCGAGACCGGTATCGATCAAGCCCTTGGGGTTGCGCGGCAGGAAGCTGCCGTACATATAGCCGGCGCGGCGACCCATGGCCGGTCCCATCAGGATGTTTTCGCTGGTGGCTTCTTCCATGAAGCCCAGCGGTGCCACCACGGGAACCTTGCGCGCGATGACTTCCTCGGCACTGATCACGCCCAGCGCGCCACCAAAGTGGTCGATGTGGCTGTGCGTGAAGACGACAGCGGACACGGGTTTGTTGCCCAGGTGCTGTCGGGCAAAAGCCATGGCCGCGGCCGAAGTCTCGCGCGCCGTCAGCGTGTCCACCACGATCAACCCGGTCTTGCCCTCGATCAGCGTCAGGTTTGCAAGGTCAAAGCCGCGCACCTGCCAGATGCCGTCGCGCACCTTGAACAGCCCGATGTGGTTGTTCAGCATGGCCTGGCGCCACAGGCTGGGGTTCACCGTCGGTGGCGCCGCGCCCTGGATGAAGGAAAAGGCGTCGAAGTCCCAGATCACCGCGCCCGCCGCATCCCTGATCTGACCCTTGGGTGCAGCGATGAAACCGCGCTTGGCGTCAGTAAACGAGGGCTCGTCCGACAGGTCAGCCCCCTTCGCCACCGCGGCATTGGCTTGCTGCACGAAAGCGCTGGCGTCGCTGCCGACCGGTGGCGCCTCCTGAGCCGGTTTGGAGCAGGCAGCCAACGACGCTGCCAGTAGCAGGACGGTGGGCCAGGCGCTCAAGGTGGGGCAATCAGTTCTTGTGTTCGACATATTTTGTCTCATCGCTAGCGGCGCAGTATCCCTCACTTCTACAATGAAAGACACCATGACAGACTCCTACCTGAATTTTGCCAACTCGGCCTTGGGTTCCCGGCTCGCCAGTGCCCTGGGCCTGCCCAAACCCATCGTGCTGGAGCGTTACCGTGAAGGCCAGGCGGTGATCCAGGGAACGGTGCTGCTCGGTGGCGGCGCCCATCCGCAACTCTTGCCGGCACTGGCGGCCGCACTCAAATCCATGGCCGCGCAAACCCTGGCCCATGCGCAGTTGCCGCAGTGGACGCCGGTGGCAAACCAAGCTGGACTGCTGACCGGTCGCTGGGGTGTGGCCGAGCAAGCAGGAGAAAAGGTCAAGGCCTTGCTGTTTGATGCGACCGGCATGAGCGATAGCAGCCAGTCCGATGCGCTTTACACCTTTTTTCACGACACTGCGCGCTCCGTCCTGCCCAGCGGTCGTGTCGTCATCCTGGGTCGTCCACCGGAGGCCTGCAAGAGTGCGCGCCAGGCCACGCTGCAGCGTGCGCTCGAAGGACTGACGCGTTCGCTGGCCAAGGAACTGGGCAAAGGCATCAACGTGCAACTGCTTTACGTCGCCGAGGGCGCGCAGGACCAGATCGAATCGACGCTGCGCTTTTTGTTGTCACCGCGTTCGGCCTATGTCTCGGCGCAGGTCATCCGCATTGGCCTGCCGGTGGCCACAGCAGCGCTGCCGTCGGACTGGAACAAACCGCTCGCGGGCAAGAAAGTGCTGGTGACCGGCGCTTCGCGCGGCATCGGTGCCTCGATTGCCGAGGTGATGGTGCGCGAAGGGGCCGCCGTCATTTGCCTCGATGTGCCGCAGGCGCAAGACGAACTCGATCAGATCGCCCAGCGGCTCGGTGCCAGCGCCATTGCGCTCGACATCAGCGCAGCGGATGCGCCGCAGCAACTGGTGGCCGCCGCCCGGGCGCAGGGCGGCTGGGATGTGGTCGTGCACAACGCCGGCATCACGCGCGACAAGACCCTGGCCAACATGAAGCCGCACCTGTGGCAGATGGTCGTCAACGTCAATCTGTCGGCGCAGGAGCGCATCAATGACGCGCTGGTCGACTCCGGCGCACTCAGCGCGGGTGGGCGCATTGTCTGTGTGTCATCCATCTCGGGCATTGCCGGCAACCGGGGTCAAACCAATTACGCGCTGTCCAAGGCCGGCGTCATCGGCATGGTGCAAAGCATGGCGCCGCTGCTGGCCAGCAAGGGCATCACCATCAATGCGGTGGCACCCGGCTTCATCGAGACTCAGATGAGCGCGGCCATTCCCTTTGCCATTCGAGAAGCCGGCCGCCGCATGAACTCCATGAGCCAGGGCGGCCTGCCGCAGGACGTGGCCGAAGCGATTGCCTGGTTTGCCTCTCCGGCATCGAGTGGCCTGACCGGCAACGTGCTGCGGGTCTGTGGGCAGAGCCTGATTGGTGCTTGAGGTGCCATGAAAACCATTGAGATCACGCAGCCTGCCAGCACGGCAGCAATGTATTTTGGCGCGCTGCGTGGTGGCGGCAAGAAAGACGCGACGGCGCAGACCTTGCCGGCATTGACCTTGGTGCAACCCGCGGTCAAACTGGATGCCCTGCACCTGGCGCAGTACGCAAAGGTCTGCGGCTTCACGCCGGCACACGGTGTGCCCATCACTTACCCGCAGTTGCTCACCTTCCCGCTCGTCATGGCCTTCTTCGCTTTGGACGAGTGCCCCTGGCCGGCCATGGGAACGGTGCACCTGGCGAACCGCATCGTGCAGCACCAGAGTTTGCAGGCGAGTGACACGCTGCGCGTTGAAGTCAGTACCGGCGCTTTGCTGGCCCATGAAAAAGGGCAGGTCTTCGAGCTTGATCTCAAAATTCTGCGGCGTGATGAACTGGTTTGGCAAGCGACGCAAAGCCTGTTGCGGCTCGGCGTGAAGCAGCCGGCCGGCGCGGTCTTTGGCGGCCACGTACGCAGTGATCTGCCGCTGTCACACCAGGCCGATTTTTCCGCACCCGCCAATATTGGCCGGCGTTATGGCAGTGTTTCGGGTGACCGCAATCCGATTCATCTGTGGGCTCTGTCAGCGCGGCTTTTCGGTTTTCGCCGGGCCATCGCGCACGGCATGTGGACCCACGCGCGTGCACTCGCCGCGCTGTTGCCGCGTGAGCCCTTGAGTCAGGCCGAGGTGGCGGTGGACTTCAAGAC
>JBAXOZ010000094.1:0-9525 GCA_037132975.1 Comamonadaceae bacterium | reverse complement strand
ATGGTCGGAATGAGAGGATTCGAACCTCCGACCCCTTCGTCCCGAACGAAGTGCGCTACCAGGCTGCGCCACATTCCGAATTATTCTTGTTGCCGCCGAGGCGGACTCAATATTGACGCTCTAGGAGCTGTTCGGCCAATTGTATCAAACAGTCGGTGTAAGGACTTGCCGGAAGCTCTCTGGCCGCAGCAATGGCACGCTGTGCTTCCTGCGTCGCCGCGAGGCGGGCGACCTCCAGCGCACCCGTGGTCTTGACGATCTCCACAACCTGATCCAGCATCGCAACGCCGCCGGCTTCAATCGCCGTTTTGACCAGTTCGCGCTGCTCTGCAGTACCGCGCTGCATGGCGGCAATCAGTGGCAGTGTGGCCTTGCCCTCGCGCAGGTCATCGCCGACGTTCTTGCCCATGACGGCCGCTTCGCCGGTATAGTCCAGCACGTCGTCAATCACCTGGAAGGCGGTGCCGATGGCCTGCCCGTAGCTGGCACAAAGTTCCTCGACCGCTGGGGAACTGCCGGCCAGAATCGCTCCGACTCTGGCACTGGCTTCGAACAGCTTGGCGGTCTTGGAGCGAATGACCGTGATATACCCGGCCTCGTCCAGTGCCGCGTTGTGCATGTTCATCAACTGCAGCACCTCGCCCTCAGCGATGACGTTGGTGGCGTCGGCCAGCACCTCCATGACACGCATGTTCTGAGCGTCAACCATCATCTGAAAGGCGCGCGAGTACAGGAAGTCGCCAACCAGCACGCTGGCCGGGTTGCCGAAGGTCTCGTTGGCCGTGGCATTGCCGCGCCGCAGGGCGGAGTCGTCAACGACGTCATCGTGCAACAGGGTGGCGGTATGAATGAACTCGACGACGGCGGCCAGATTGAAGCGCTGTTCGCCACGGTAGTTCAGTGCGCCGCAGGTCAAAAGCAGCAGAGCAGGGCGCAGGCGCTTGCCACCGGCAGCAATGATGTAGCGTGAAACCTGACCGATCAGCGGCACGCCCGAGTCAAGACGACGAGCGATAACCTGATCCACTTCGCGCATATCCTGGGCGATGATGGACAGGGGCGTGGTGGTGCTGTTTGAATTGACTTGCAAGGCTAATTGGCGGTTGTGTGCGGTGATTATAGAAAGCTGTTGGGGCGGAAGTCCGGGTTGGGTCTCCGGTCCGATCAAAAACCCCTGTTGTGTTATAGTACCGGGCTCTGTGAAAATTCGTTCACGGAGCTAAATTGAAGAGGTCAACATGTACGCGGTCATAAAAACCGGCGGCAAGCAATATCGGGTTGCAGCCGGCGAAAAAATTAAAGTAGAACAGATTGCTGCGGACGTAGGCCAAGAGATTGTGTTTGACCAGGTTTTGGCCGTCGGAAACGGCGCTGAAATCAAGGTTGGAACTCCCTTGGTGTCCGGCGCAACAGTGAGTGTCACGGTAGTGGCTCACGGCAAGCACGACAAGGTCAGCATTTTCAAAATGCGCCGTCGCAAGCATTACCAGAAACGTCAAGGACATCGCCAACAGTTCACTGAACTGCTGGTTGGTGCGATTTCCGCATAAGAGGAAAAGGTCATGGCACAGAAAAAAGGCGGCGGCTCTACGCGAAACGGGCGCGACTCCATGCCCAAAATGCTGGGTGTGAAGAAGTTCGGTGGCGAACTCATCAGCGCTGGCTCCATCATCGTGCGTCAACGTGGTACCCGGTTTCACCCCGGTACCAACGTTGGTATTGGCAAGGATCACACCTTGTTTGCACTGGTGGACGGCAACGTCCTGTTTGCCACCAAAGGCGCATTGAACAAGCAGACGGTGAGCGTCATCTCTGCTTAATTTGCTGGGAACTCCCGCCTGAAACCCTGCGCACTGCGCGGGGTTTTTTGTTTGGAAATAGAAAAAAATCATGAAGTTCGTTGACGAAGCCTATATTGACATCTCTGCTGGAGATGGCGGCGCTGGCTGCGTCTCGTTTCGGCACGAAAAATACAAGGAGTTCGGCGGTCCTAACGGTGGTGACGGCGGTCGTGGCGGCCACGTTTTTGCTGTGGCTGATCCGAATCTCAATACCCTGGTTGATTTTCGCTTTTCCAGAAGGTACGACGCCAAGCGTGGTGAGCACGGCATGGGTTCGGACATGTTTGGCGCGGCGGGTGACGACATCACCTTGAAGATGCCTGTTGGCACGGTCATCACGGACGCAGAGACCGGCGAGGTGCTATTCGAACTGTTGACCCCCGGCGAGGTCATCACCATCGCCAAAGGCGGTGACGGTGGCTTTGGCAACATGCGCTTCAAGAGCGCCATCAACCGCGCGCCACGCCAGAAAACGCCGGGCTGGCCTGGTGAAAAACGCAACCTCAAGCTTGAACTCAAGGTGCTGGCCGATGTGGGCCTGCTGGGTATGCCCAACGCCGGAAAATCAACCCTGATCACGGCGATCTCCAACGCGCGTCCGCGCATTGCGGACTATCCTTTCACGACGCTGCACCCGAATCTGGGTGTGGTGCGGGTCGGCCCGGAGCAAAGTTTTGTGGTTGCGGATTTGCCAGGCCTGATTGAGGGAGCCTCCGAAGGCGCTGGACTCGGCCACCTCTTCTTGCGCCACCTGCAGCGCACCCGGCTGCTGCTTCATGTGATTGACATGGCGCCGTTTGACGACGCGGTTGACATCGTTGCGCAAGCCAAGGCGATCGTCAATGAGCTGAAAAAGTACGATCCTGCACTACACGCCAAGCCGCGCTGGCTGGTCCTGAACAAGTTGGATATGGTGCCACTCAGCGAGCGTCCGGCGCGTGTCAAGGAACTGGTCAAGGGCCTCCGATTCAAGGGGCCGGTATTTGAAATTTCGGCCTTGACACGTGAGGGCTGCGAAGCGATGGTCAAGGTTGTCTACCAACAGGTAAAGGCTCAGCAGAAGGCTGAGCAGGCGCCAGAAGCGGTGGATCGGCGTTTCGCGCCTGACGCGGAGTAAAGCATGACGCCGATGGACGACACTTTTCAGGTATTGCGTGGCGCCAGGCGCATCGTGATCAAAGTCGGCTCCAGCCTTGTCACCAATGAAGGACGCGGGCTGGACGAAGCAGCGATTGGTGAATGGTGCCGTCAGATGGCTTTGCTGGTGGGCGACAAACGGGAAGTGATCATGGTCTCCAGCGGTGCCATAGCCGAAGGCATGAAGCGCCTTGGCTGGGTTGAGCGACCACGCGAAATCAATGAGTTGCAGGCTGCTGCTGCTGTGGGGCAAATGGGTCTGGCGCAGATGTACGAAACCAAGCTGCGTGAGAACGGCCTGCGCAGTGCCCAGGTTCTGCTGACCCACGCCGATCTGGCTGATCGCGAGCGTTACCTCAATGCCCGCTCCACGCTTTTGACGCTGCTGAAGTTGGGTGTGGTGCCGGTGATCAATGAAAACGACACGGTGGTCAACGACGAAATCAAGTTTGGTGACAACGATACGCTGGGAGCGTTGGTGGCCAACCTGGTGGAGGCCGATGCACTGCTGATCCTGACCGACCAGCAAGGGCTCTACAGTGCCGATCCGCGCAAGGATGCTTCGGCGAGATTTATCCGGCAGGCCAAGGCTGGCGACCCGGCGCTCGAAGCCATGGCCGGTGGCGCGGGCTCCAGTCTGGGACGCGGCGGCATGATCACCAAGATACTGGCGGCCAAGCGGGCCGCCGGATCAGGGGCCTCCACCGTGATCGCGTGGGGGCGCGAGTCCGACGTGCTGCTGCGACTGATTCGTGGCGAGCCACTAGGAACTTTGTTGGTAGCTCAGACGCACAAGAACCAGGCACGCAAACAGTGGATCGCCGATCACCTGCAACTGCGCGGCTCGGTCACTGTTGATCCCGGGGCCGTGACCAAGTTGCGTGAAGACGGCAAGAGCCTGTTGCCGATTGGCATGACCAGCGTCGATGGGGACTTTTCACGCGGCGACGTGATTGCCATTCGCGACGCCGCAGGGGTGGAAATGGCACGTGGACTGGCCAATTACGCCAGCTCCGAGGCGCGTCTGATTTGCCGCAAACCCTCAAGCGAATTTGAAAAGCTGCTGGGTTACGTCGCAGAACCGGAAATGGTGCATCGGGACAATCTGGTTCTGACCCGTTCATGACGGGGCCGGGGGCGGATCAACTGTCCCGACCGTTGGCAGGGCCTTGCGAAAAGAGGCCAGTCTCGGGCATGGGCTCCAAAGTGCCACCTGGCGGCAATTCCAGATGCGTCGTTGACATACCCGGCTGCTCCTGTCCCGGTTCTGTTTCCGGTTCGTGCGGACGCATGCCCTGACGCAGAAATCGGTTCCTGTACTCGTTGCGTGGCAGATGGCGAGCTAATTCGGTCAGCGCCATTTCGTAGACGCCGCGTTTGAATTCGACCACCACGTCCAGCGGCACCCAGTAGTCATTCCAGCGCCAGGCGTCGAATTCGGGATGGTCGGTGGCGCGCAGGTTCAAATCCCAGTCATTGCCCAGCAACTGCAGCAAAAACCAGATCTGTTTCTGACCCTTGTAATGGCCGCGTGCATCGCGGCGAATGTATCTGTCCGGCACCTCGTAGCGCAACCAGTCCCGGGTCCGGGCCAATATACGAATATGCTCCCGATGGAGCCCCACCTCTTCGTGCAGTTCACGGACCATGGCCTGCTCAGGGGTTTCTCCCCGATCAATGCCACCCTGCGGAAACTGCCACGAGTGGGTACGTATTCGCTTGCCCCAGAACACCTGGTTCTTCTGGTTGAGCAGGATGATGCCGACGTTGGGCCGAAAGCCGTCCCGGTCAAGCATAATCAAACCCCAATTCTTAAACTGCGTCCATTATGCACAGCAAGCGCCGCGTATCAAGAGGCCTAGCCCCTAGTTTTTTCAAAGTCCTGCCATGAAAGCCTCCCAATTCTTTATTTCCACGCTCAAGGAAGCACCGGCAGACGCCGAAGTGGTCAGTCACCAGTTGATGACGCGCGCCGGCATGATCAAGAAGCTTGGCGCTGGTATCTACACCCTGATGCCGATGGGTCTGCGTGTGGTTCGCAAGATCGAGGCGATCGTGCGCGAAGAGATGAATCGGGCCGGTGCCGTGGAACTGAGCATGCCGGTGGTGCAGCCAGCCGAACTGTGGCAGGAGACCGGGCGTTTTGAGACGAACGGGCCGGAACTGCTGCGTGTGAAGGATCGTCATGATCGCGACTTCGTGATTCAGCCGACCAGTGAAGAGGTGGTGACCGACATTGCACGGCAGGAAATCAAGAGTTACAAGCAACTACCGAAAAATTTCTATCAGATTCAGACCAAGTTTCGCGATGAGCGCCGGCCCCGTTTTGGACTGATGCGCGGACGTGAGTTCATCATGAAGGATGCCTATAGTTTTGATCGTGACCAGACCAGTGCCAAAGCCAGTTACCAGGTCATGGCCAACGCCTACCGGCGGATCTTTGACCGTTTCGGTCTGACCTATCGCGCCGTGGCGGCGGACAGCGGCGCCATCGGCGGTGATTTGAGTGAAGAATTCCAGGTGATTGCCGCCACAGGCGAAGATGCGATCGTCTATTGCCCGGGCAGCGATTACGCCGCCAACATGGAGAAGGCCGAGGCACTGGCACCCACCGGGCCGCGGCCGGCGCCGGCACAATTGCTCGTCAAGACAGCGACACCCGGCAAGAGCACCTGTGCCGATGTCGCTGAACTCCTGGCGGTGTCATTGCAAAGCACGGTCAAGTCACTGGTGCTCGCGACCGACAGCATGGATGCGGCCGGACAAGTGACCAAGACGGTGATCTGGTTGCTGCTGCTGCGCGGTGACCATGACATGAACGAAGTCAAGGTAGGCAAGTTGGAAGGTCTTGCCGGTTACCGCTTTGCCACGATCCCGGAAATCGTTGATCGTTTTGGTTGTGAGCCGGGCTATCTGGGCCCGATGGGCTTGAAGAAGCCGGTCAACATCGTGGTCGATCGGGAAGTGGCGGTCATGGGCGACTGGATTTGTGGTGCCAATGAGGCCGACTTTCACCTGACGGGTGTCAACTGGGGTCGGGACCTGCCGGAGCCGGTTCGGGTGGCAGACTTGCGCAACGTGGTGGCAGGCGACGCTTCGCCCGACGGACAAGGTGCGTTGGCGATCGAGCGCGGTATCGAAATTGGCCATGTGTTTTACCTTGGCACGAAGTACAGCAAGGCCATGAATGCGAGTTATCTGGACGTGAATGGCAAACCGCAGCTGATGGAGATGGGCTGCTATGGCATCGGCATCACGCGCTTGCCAGCGGCGGCCATCGAGCAGAATCATGACGCCCGGGGCATCATCTGGCCCGATGCGCTGGCGCCTTTTACGGTCGTGCTCTGTCCGATCAGCCCGGATCGCTTCCCTGACGTCAAAGCTGCCGCAGACAGCCTGTATGAGCAACTGCTGGCAGCCGGTGTGGACGTGATCCTGGATGACCGGTGCGAGCGCCCGGGCGCCATGTTTGCCGATTGGGAACTGATTGGTGTGCCGCATCGCGTCACGATCGGCGACCGAGGACTGAAGAATGGTGAAGTCGAATACCAGCACCGGCGTGATACGGCAGCGACGCCGGTTGCGCTGACTGAAGTGGCCAGATTGATTCAGTCCAAGCTGAAGGCTTGAACGCACTGACGGGAATGCGGATGGTTTCACGGCGAAGCAGCCTGCTGGCCCTCATCGCAAGTTTGGGGCTGCTTTCAGTTGGCGGTGAGGCGGTGGCCGGTGCCCAGTTGGAGGAGCCGCTGGCAGACTCGGTGCGCAGCGCTTTGACGGCAGCCATCTCCAACAGCGCGCCGCCGGTGCCGGAATTTTCTGATACCGAGTCGCGCCTTGCCTACCTGCGCTGGCTTGGTCGCGTCAGCCCGCGCCTGCAGAAACAAAAACCGGATTGGAACGTTCGCAAGGAATTTCTGCAGACGCTCTGGTATGAGAGTCGGCGTGCCGGACTGGAGCCTGCGCTGGTGCTGGGCTTGATCCAGATCGAAAGCAACTTCCGCAAATTCGCTGTGAGCAGTGTTGGTGCGCGCGGCTACATGCAGGTGATGCCGTTCTGGACGCGCCTGTTAGGCGATGGTGACGCCAGCCAGCTCTTTCATATGCAGACCAATTTGCGTTTTGGCTGTGTCATTCTTCGCCATTACCTGGCTCTGGAAAAGGGGGATCTGTTTCTGGCACTGGGGCGTTACAACGGCTCGCGCGGGAAGGCGCCGTACCCGAATGCCGTTCTAGGTGCCAAGAAGCGTTGGGAATCCTGAAACCCGCACGCCTGTTCAGGCGATCAGTTTTTGCAGTTCGCCGTTTTCGTACATTTCCAGCATGATGTCCGAGCCACCAATGAATTCGCCCTTGACGTAGAGCTGCGGAATGGTGGGCCAGTTGCTGTACTGCTTGATGCCATTGCGAATGGCTTCGTCCTCCAGCACATTGAGCGTCTTCACGGTCTTGATATCAACGCCGCAGGCTTGCAGTATCTGAATCGCGCGGCCCGAAAAACCGCACTGCGGGAAACTGGCGCTGCCCTTCATGAAAAGGACGATCGGGTTTGATTTGACCAGTTCATCAATGCGTTGTTGTGTGTCAGTCATCTTTCAATTCCTTCTGCGTTAGTGTTTTGATTATCCCATCACCTAAACTCCCACGTCATGAACAATGAGATGCTGGTTCTGGGGTTTGAATCGTCGTGTGATGAAACCGGTGTGGCGCTGGTTCAGTGGCGCGGCTCAGACTTGCCCGTGCTGCTGGGGCAGGCCCTGCACAGCCAGATTGAAATGCATCAGGCCTATGGCGGGGTGGTGCCGGAACTCGCCAGTCGCGATCATATTCGCCGCATCTTGCCCCTGACAGTCCAGGCGTTGGTGGCGTCCGGGCGAACGCTGGCTGAAGTGGATGTGGTGGCCTTCACGCAAGGGCCGGGTCTGGCCGGGGCCTTGCTGGTCGGTTCCGGTGTGGCTTGTGCGCTCGCTGCGGCGCTGGGTAAACCCGTGCTGGGGGTGCATCACCTGGAAGGCCACTTGCTGTCGCCCTTTCTCAGTGCCGACCCGCCGAAATTTCCTTTTGTTGCCTTGCTGGTGTCGGGGGGGCACACCCAACTCATGCGAGTCGATGGGGTGGGGCGTTATGCCATCCTGGGGGAGACGATCGATGACGCGGCCGGCGAAGCCTTTGACAAGTCAGCCAAATTGCTGGGCCTGCCCTATCCAGGGGGGCCGGGCCTGGCGCGTCTGGCAGAGCATGGCAATCCGGCGGCTTTCAATCTGCCGCGGCCCTTGCTGAAAAGCGGCAACCTTGACTTTTCCTTTGCCGGACTGAAGACCGCCGTCATGGTGCAGGTCAAGAAGCTTTCGGCCGTTCGGGCTGAACCGGTCGGATTGTGGCCGGCGCAGTTGTTGGCTGATCTGGCGGCGTCAACGCAGGCAGCAATTGTTGAAGTGCTGCTGAAAAAGGCGCTGAGTGCCTTGCGTGAAACGGGGCTTGATCGCCTCGTGGTGGCCGGCGGCGTCGGAGCCAACCGCGAATTGCGCCGGCAACTCGACGGCGCGTGCGGCAAGCTTGGCGTTCGCGTGCACTATCCGGAAATGTCACTCTGTACCGACAATGGCGCCATGATTGCGATGGCCGCCGCCATGCGCTTGCAGTCGGGTCAGCAAGCGCCCAGTACGACCTACGCATTTGACGTCAGGCCGCGCTGGTCGCTGGCTGCCCTGCCGGTCAGTTGATCTGCAAGGTGGTGACGCGATTGACCGGCACATGCTTGCCGAGTTTGAGCGTGAGTACGCCATTTTCCAGTTTCGCTTCGCTGCTGCCGATGTCAATTTCCTGGGGCAGTTCGTAAGCTGATTTGTAATGGCGTGGCGCGCCTTCCTGGGTCTCGATACGCACGATGCTGCCTTCGATGCCGATGGTTAATTGATCCTTGGCAATGCCGGGCACGTCAAAGCTCAGCGTATAGGACTTCTCATCCTGCTCCATGGCGCAGGATTTTTGCTTGCTCATAGCCTGCGCTTCAGAGAGGAAGCGTTCGAGCGAGCGAGCAACGGGCGAATTCAGGGAATGACGGAAACTGGCGGGCGTGGTGGTGGCAAAAAACATGATCTAACTCCTTGTACACTTCGCGGCGTTCAACATGAAGCGTCGCTTGTGTCCAATCTGCGCACGATAGAGGCGTTTTCAAGAGAAATCTTCCTATGTTTATTGTTAGGCGCAAGGCCTTGAAATTGGCACTTGTGGCGCTATGTCTGCCGACCCTGAGCCTGGCTCAGACGGCACAGCCACCCATCAAGATCGCGATGATCGAGACCCTGAGTGGCCCTTTTGCCAACACGGGCGAGGCAGTAGCCCGCAATTTGATCTGGGGCCTGGAGCGCATCAATTCGCGCGGCGGCGTCAAACTCGCGGCCAGCCGCCGCCTGCTGAGTCTGGAGCGATTCGACAACAAAGGGCAGATCGAGGAGTCCTTGTCGGCACTCCGGTCAGCGATCGACGAGGGTGCCCAGTTCATTGTGCAGGGCAATTCTTCCGCCATCGCCGCCTCCCTGATCGA
>JBAXOZ010000093.1:0-9592 GCA_037132975.1 Comamonadaceae bacterium | reverse complement strand
TTTCCGCACGACAACAAGGTGAAGAACTACGTGCAGAACATGGCGCCGGTGATCGCCTTGAAGCCCGACGCGCTGATCATGTCGGATCCCGGCCTCATCATGCTGGTGCGCGAGACCTGGCCCGAGATGGAGATCCACCTCTCGGTGCAGGCCAATACGGTCAACTCGGCGGCGGTTCGTTTCTGGAAAAGTGTCGGTGTCAGCCGGGTCATCCTGTCGCGCGAGCTCTCGCTCGATCAGGTGGCACAAATTCGCCAGGAATGCCCGGATACCGAAATCGAAGTGTTTGTGCACGGCGCCTTGTGCATTGCCTACTCGGGGCGCTGTCTGCTGTCGGGCTATTTCAATCACCGCGACGCGAATCAGGGCAGTTGCACCAATTCCTGCCGCTGGGACTACAAGACGCAGCCCGGCGTGGTGGATGCTTCTGGTGACATCCTCGCGCCCAAGGAGGCCGCCGAGCGCGTACATGAACTGGTCCGGGATCAGGTTTATCTGATCGAGGAAGGCCAGCGCCCCGGCAGCTACATGCCAGTCGAGGAAGACGAGCACGGCACCTACGTCATGAACTCGAAGGACCTGCGCGCCATCGAGCACGTCGCCCGTCTGGTTGAAATGGGTGTCGATTCACTCAAGATCGAGGGCCGCACCAAGAGCCCGTACTACGTGGCGCGCACGGTGCAAAGTTACGCCCATGCAATAGACGATGCCGTGGCTGGTCGCGAGCTCGATCCGGCGCTGCTGGGCCAACTTGAAGGCCTGGCAAACCGCGGCTACACCTCCGGCTTTTTCCAGCGCCACACGCCTGAGGAAACGCAGAACTACCTGCGCGGCTATTCGGAGTCGGGGCGCAGCCTGTATGTCGGTGATGTGCTGTCCTTTGACGCCGCGCGCGGGCTGGCGGAGGTCAACGTCAGGAATCGTTTTGCCGTGGGTGACAGGCTGGAAATCATTCATCCCGCTGGCAACAGCGATGTGCAACTCACGCAAATGGAAAACGCCGAGGCCCAGCCCATGACCGTAGCGCCGGGCAGCGGCCACACGGTCTGGTTGCCTCTGCCAGAGAGCGCGGTGGGTGCCTTTGTCGCACGTTACCTGTCGACCCCCGAGTCGGAGAGCCTTGGCGCTTGATGAAATGACGGATGCTGCTTCGCCAGCGCTGCTGGAGATCAACGAGACCGAAGTCGAGTTGACGGCGATTCGCGCGCAGGGCGCGGGGGGGCAGAACGTCAACAAGGTCTCCAGCGCCATCCATTTGCGCTTTGACATTCCTGCTTCGTCTTTGCCGCCAGATTTGCAACAGCGTCTGCTGGCGCTCAAAGACAGTCGCATCACCAAAGACGGTGTGCTGGTGATCAAGGCGCAACAACATCGCACGCAGGAGATGAACCGGCTCGACGCCATGATGCGTCTGCATGAGTTGGTGAACAGTGTGGCTGTGCCGCCAAAGCGTCGGCGTGCCACCAAGCCCAGCTACGGCTCCAAGCAACGCTTGCGTGTGGCCAAAAGCCAGCGCTCAAAGATCAAGACCTTGCGCAGCCGGGTTGTTGAGTAGACAAGGCCGGGCACCGAGCATGAAGCTGTTTTCGCAAGTCGCAACCATCGCACGGATCGAGGCCAGAGCCTTTGTCAGGTTTCCCAAGCTGCTGCTGGCCGCGCTCGGTGTGGCCCTCATACCGTCACTGTACGCCGTGATCTATCTCAGCAGTGTCTGGGACCCGGCCGCCCGAACCGGTGCGTTGCCGGTGGCGATTGTCAATCTGGACCGCGGCATTGAGTACCAGCAGCATGTCTTCAACGTTGGCCAGGAAGTGACGGCCAAGCTGCGCGCCAGGCACACCTTCGGTTATGTGGACATCGCAGACGAAGCCCAGGCACGCCGTTCGGTGCGTCAGGGCGACCTTGCCTTTGCCCTGATCATTCCGGCTGATTTCAGTTCCAACGCCATTCCCGGCGCCCAGGTGGGCGGCGGCAAACTGGTGGTTTACACCTCGGAAGGCAACAATTACCAGAGCGCCAGTCTGGCCCGACGCTTTGCTGAAGACCTGGGGCGTGAGGTCAATGGCAGTCTGAACGAGCAGCGCTGGACCCTGGTGCTGTCGGATGCAGCCGGTTCGCAAAGCAGCCTGGAGCGTCTGCACGATGCGGCCAGTCAGCTGAGTCTGGGTGCGAAGGAACTGGCCGGCGGAGCCCGGCAAGCTGCCCAGGGTGCGGATTCGCTAGCCACCGGTGGAGGCCGGCTCGACCCTGCCGTTTCGCAGCTCACTTCGGGCTTGAAGGACCTGGGAGTTGGACTTCGCGCCATCGACAGCAAGCGACCGCGTAACTCCGAGATCAATCGTCTGAAACTCGGTGCCGAGGCGCTCGCAACAGGGCAGGCTGAAATGGCACGCGGCCTGGCTGAACTGCAAACGGGAAGCGAACGCCTGAAGGAGGGCGTGTCGGGCTTTCGCGAGGAGGCCAATAACAGCCTGCTGATCAGCTCGCACATCACGGAGGGCATTGACCAGTTTGCTGGCGGCCTGTCAGGTCTGGACACGGGGCTCAAGTCGGCCTTGCTGGCACAGGAGAAGTTGACCGACGGCGCGAAGCAACTCGGCACTGGCCTGGGTGCGCTTGCCACAGGTATGCAAAGTTTCAGTGGCGCCATCCGCGCTTCCGTCACCCGATTGCCAGAAGACGCGCAGCTCGATGAACTGGCCAGGGCAACGGGCGGTGTGGCAACCGGCTCTGCAGCGCTGGCCAAGGGCACACGCAAGGTCGAGGCTGCGGCACAACATCTGTCAGGGGGTCTGGATTTGTTGACCCAGTCGCTGCCGACCTCGATCAAAAAGATGGACGGCAGTGCCCAGGGCTTGGCCAACTCGGTTCAGCCCGTGATCGAGGTCGATGCGACTGTGCAGAACAATGGCAGCGGTTTTGCACCCAACATCATTCCAGGCGCCTTGTGGCTGGGAGCGAGTCTGGCCGTGTTTCTGATCCAGGTACGCCTGTTGCCGCGTCAGGCCTTGTTCTTTTCAAGCCCGGTGCAGGTACTCGGTAAAGTGGCGATTCCGCTGCTGGTCGTCCTGTCTCAGGCCTTGCTGGTCTGGCTGGCAGTGCTGCTGGTGTTAAAGATCCATGTGGTCAACGCCGGCGCTTTGGCGCTGACACTGGCGCTGGCATCCATCACATTCTTGTTGATCGTGTTTGCACTGACCCGCGCCCTAGGTGACGCTGGCAAGGCACTGGCACTGATTCTGCTAGCGCTGCAACTTTCGTCTTCCGGTGGTGTGCTGCCGGTGGAACTCAGTGGCGGGCTATTTGCGCAGATGAGTCCCTGGTTGCCAATGACCTGGGTCGTCAAGGCCATCAAGGCCAGCATGTTTGGTGCCTTTGATGGGCATTGGCACAGCGCGCTCTGGCTGCTTGCTCTGGCCGCGCTGCTGGCGCTGCTCGCGGCCTGCCTGCTGGGGCGCTGGCGTTTTGTCAAGGCGTCGGCGATGCGCCCCGCGCTGGATTTTTAGGAGCAGAGAGCAGCATGGCTATTCAGTGGTTTCCGGGTCATATGCACCTGACGCAAAAGGCGATCGGCGAACGCATCAAGAATATTGACGTGGTGATCGAACTGCTTGATGCGCGTCTGCCGGGCTCCAGCGCCAACCCGCTGCTGGCCCAACTCACGGCTGGTAAGCCCGCGCTCAAGGTGCTTAACAAGCAGGACCTGGCCGATGCGGCGCGCACTGCAGAGTGGTTGGCGCACTATAACGCTCTGCCGGGAACGCGAGCCCTGGCGCTGGACGCCAGCGTCGCCACGCCGGCCAAGGCGCTGGTCAAGGCCTGTTTTGAGTTGGCGCCGAATCGGGGCGGCATGGTCAAACCCATGCGTGTGCTGATCTGCGGTATTCCGAACGTCGGCAAATCCACACTCATCAACACGCTGACCGGCAAACGCGCTGCCAAGACCGGCGATGAAGCCGGCATCACCAAACTCGAGCAGCGCATCTCACTCGCCGATGATTTCTATCTCTACGACACGCCCGGTGTGCTGTGGCCGCGCATCATCGTCGCCAAGAGCGGCTACAACCTGGCCGCCAGTGGCGCCATCGGCCGCAACGCCTTCAACGAAGAAGAAGTGGCACTCGAACTGCTTGAATACCTCAAGACCCATTACGCGACGCAGTTGCAGGCACGTTACAAACTCAGCGCGGTCGCTGGGCTGAGCGATGAGGAGCTACTCGAGGCCATCGGCCGCCAGCGCGGCGCGCTGCAGGGCGGCAAGCGCGTCAATCTGCAAAAGGCAGCCGAGATCGTGATTTACGATTTTCGTGCGGCTGCGATCGGACGCGTCACGCTGGAGACGCCGCCGGAGTTTGCGCAGTGGCTCGCTGAAGGTGAAAAGCTCGATGCCAAGCGCCAGATCAAGAAGGACGCGATCGAACTGGACCGCTTGATCCGCTTCAAGAAAATTCCGCGACCTGCCAGACCGGTGTCAGAGTGACCCGCGTTTGAGCCTCAGGTCAGAGCAGGGATAGGCGACGCAGGGCAGCACGCAGCCGGCGGCTTTTTCTTCGGCGCTCAGGCCCGGCCACTCCATTTCGTAACGCACCTGGCCTTCGACCAGTTGGCCGATGCAGGTGCGGCAGGTGCCGTTGCGACAGGAACTAGGCCAGTCAATGCCACCTTGCTCCAGAGAAAGCAGCAAACTCTGCTCGCGCCAGGCGTCAAACTGCTGACCATCGGGCTCGCTGCGGCCGGTGAAAAAGGCGGGATCTTTGGCGGCGTCCATAACCTGATTCTAGGCAGGCGGCTATGATTTCCCCCATGAAAGCAATTTTGCCCCTGAGTCTGCTGGTCGCGCCGGATCTGAGCGACCCCCATCCGCTGGTCATTTACCATGGCCGCAGTTGCCCTGATGGCTTTGCCGCAGCCCTGGCAGCCTGGCTCTTTTACGCTGGCAAGGCCGAATTTCTGGGGCTTGATCACGGCGACATCAAGACCATGGACGACCTGCCGGCGCTGGCAGGCCGGGCCGTTTACATTCTGGACTTTTCGTTTGCGCCGGCCATCATGCACGCGATCGAGGAGCGTGCAGCGAAACTGGTGATGCTCGACCATCACAAGAGCGCAGCCGACAAGCTCAGCGGATTTTCCTGCCGCTGTGGCGTGGTTCATTTCGACATGAAGAAGTCGGGCTCCCGACTCGCTTGGGAATTCTTTCAGCGCGAGCGCGCGCTGCCGGATCTGGTGCGCTTTATTGAAGACCGTGATATCTGGGTTTGGCAGTACGCCGAGAGCGCCGGTTTTCTGGCAGCGCTCGATATGGAGCCCATGGTCTTTGAGCGATGGAACGAGATCGCCCAATTTGACGATGCGCAAATGCACAAGTACCTGGAGCGCGGACGCGCCATGGATGAGAAATTCCACAAGCTCGCTGCTGACATTGCAGAAGGCGCTCAGGCGCTGAGCTTCAACGGTGTGACCGGTTTGATGGTCAATGCGCCAGGTCCTTTCCACAGTGCCGTGGGCGAAACCCTGTGCAAGCGCAGCGGCACCTTTGCCCTGCTGTGGAACGTTGACAAGAACGGTGCCATCAAGGTGGGCTTGCGTTCGGAACCAGGTTTTGATTGCATCCCGCTGGCCGAGAGCATGCACGGTGGTGGCCACGCCCAGGCTTGTGGTTTCAAAATGACGCTGGCGCGTTTGCCGGAACTGCTTAGCGGCAACTTTCAAGCCAGTCAGGACGCCTCATGAGCTCATCAACCAAAGCACTGGAGCCGACGCTGGAGGTGCTGCCGCGTGACCTGTCGGCGTATCGGCAGGGCAATATGGGGGTGGATTACGTGCACCGCTTCGATTCCGGCAAGCCCGGGCCGCACGTGCTTGTCAATGCGCTGACGCACGGCAACGAGTTTTGCGGCATGGTGGCCGTGGCCGCTTTGCTTGATGCCCGGGTGCGGCCTTTGGTGGGCACGCTGACGCTGAGCTTTGCCAACGTGGCGGCCTATGAAACCTTTGATGCGGCCAAACCCTTTGAGAGCCGGCAACTGGTGCACAACCTGAACCGGATCTGGTCTTCCGAGTGGCTGAACGGCAAGGAGGACAGCCCGGAGCTGCGTCGGGCGCGGGCCTTGCAACCGGTGGTAGCGCAGGCCGACCACGTGCTCGATATTCACTCCACCAGTCAGGACGTGGAGCCGTTCTGGGTTTATGCCGGTTTTCCTCGCAACGGTGATGTGGCACTGGCCATTGGCCGCCCCAGCGTGCATCTGGTGATGCCGGACGGCCTGGGCTCGGGCACGCCGCTGATCCAGTACGGGCAGTTCGGCCAGGCCAGTGGCAAGGGTGCTGCCATGGTGGTGGAATGCGGTCAGCATTTCAGGCGGGCGACCAGCGACCTGGCGACCGGTGTGGCGCGTGCCTTTCTGGCGCACTTTGGTTTGATCGCGCGCGACCCGGCGCCGCTACCCGCAGCACCGCAGAGACGTTTTCAACTGCTGCAGACCTGCGTCATCAAGACCGCGGAATTCCGCTTTGTGCGTCCTTGCATCGGCTTTGAGGTGTTTGCCAAAGGGGAACTGATTGCAACTGACGGTGCCGACGAAATCCGCGCTCCTTGCGACGACTGCACCATCCTGATGCCGGCACGCTCCGCCATTGTGGGGCGCGAGGCTGTGTACCTCGCAAGGCCGCTGGCAAACGCCTGAGGCTCAGCAGCCGAGCTGCGCTGCCAGATCCAGAAAGTCCCTGGCATGCCGGGTGTTGGCCGGAACCGGCGACACATCTTTGAGTTGCCCAAGGCCAAATTCAGCCGGGCGCTCGATGTAGGCGGTCTGCAGGCCACAGGCCCGCGCCGCAGCCAGATCATCATGGTGCGCCGCCACCAACATCAGCGCATCGGTCGGCAGGTCAAACACTTTGGCCGCGCCCAGATAGACCTCAGCGTCGGGCTTGTAGGCGCGAAAGACCTCGGCCGACAGGATGCAGTCCCAGGGCAGGCCGGCACGCTTGGCCATGTTGGTCAAGAGGCCGATATTGCCGTTGGAGAGCGTGCAGATCGTGTACTTTGATTTCAGTCGCGTCAGGCCCGTCACCACGTCCGGCCAGGGATCAAGCCGGTGCCAGGCCTTGTTCAGATGGCGCGTCTGTGCTTCGCCCAGATCGGTCACGCCAAACTGTTGCAAGACCTGATCCAGAATCAGCCGGTGCAAGTCGTCGATCAGGGTCCAGCCCAACTCGCCGGATCGCACGCGCTGCATGGCTGGCTGGTAACCGGCGCGCCAGGCCAGGGCGAAGGCTTCGGCGTCCAGCTCCGGGCGCAGCGCACGCACTTCACGCGCGATGCTGCCGTGCCAGTCGACGACGGTGCCGAACACATCGAAAACCAGTACCTCTGGCGTACTCACTTGGCTCTCAGTCCCTGCACCAGTGCGCCCAGGGCAATGCCCACCAATGCCCACAGCAGGCTCCAGTTGCCCGCGCCCAGGCCGGCAATGGCAGGGCCCGGGCAGACCCCGCAAAGGCCCCAACCGACGCCAAACAGCGCCGCGCCAAGGGCGGTGTCGCGGTTCCATACGCTGGGGTGTTCGTGAAAGTGGTCGTCCAGCAGCGGGCGCTGGAGCAGGCGTGGCGCCAGTTTGTAGGTCAGCAGCACGACCAGCACAGCGCCACCCATCACCAGCATCAGGCCGAAGTCCTGAAAGCGCAGAAAGCTCAGCACCACTTCGGGCCGGATCATGGTCGAGAACGAGAGACCAAAGCCGAACAATGCGCCGGCCACCAGCGTGGCAAGGACACGGGCGGCGCTCATGGCAATATCCTCATCATCAGGTTGGCGGTGAGGAAGGCGGTGGCCATGAAGGTCAATACCGCCAGCAGTGAGGGCAGTTGCAGCGAGCCCAGTCCGCAAATGCCGTGGCCTGAAGTGCAGCCATTGCCCAGGCGCGCACCGTAGCCAACAAAAAATCCTCCGATCAGCAGTTGCCAGACCGGCACCGCTGTGGCTTGCGGTGCACCACCGGCAACACCGAGCCACCAGACCAGTGCGCCCAGAATCAACCCCAGCGCGTAGACCAGGCGCCAGCCGCGTGAATCGACAAAGCGCTTTTGCTGAAAGAAGGGCCGCTGCACGAGATAGGACCAGCTGCTGGAAAACACCGTGCTCATGCCGCCAATGCGGCCGGTCAGCACGAACAGCAGCGCAGCACCGGCGCCGATCAGCAGACCGCCCAACAGGTAGTGCTGCCAGCCCAGCGGGAAGAGTGAAAGAGTAAGGTTCATCGCGCCGGATTATCCGCGCTCAGTTTGTCAGCAGACCGCGTTTCATGAGCATGGCCTGCACCTGCGGATCGCGGCCCCGGAAGTTGCGAAACGCCTGCGCCGGCTCCTGGCTGTTGCCGGCGCTGTAGATGTGCTGCAGCAGGCGCCGCGCAGTGGACTCGTCAAACGCATTACCGGTTTCGCTGAAGGCCTGGTAGGCGTCGGCTTCCAGCACTTCGGCCCACATGTAGACGTAGTAGCCGGCGGCGTAACCCGAGCCGGCAAACAGGTGCTGAAAGTGGCTCAGATGATGCCGTAAACCGATGTCTTGCGGCACACCCAGCAGTCGGCACTGTTCGGCCTCGAATTCGGCAATGTCCACTGTCGTGCCGTTGGGCAGGCTGTGCAGTGCCATGTCAATCAATGCCGGCCCCGTGTACATCAGCGTGGCCCAGGCCTGGTTGAAGCGCCGCGCTGCATGCAGTTTGTCCAGCAGGGCAGCCGGCAGTACTTCGCCGGTCTGGAAGTGGCGCGCGTGGCGCTGCAGCACCTCACGCTCCAGCGCCCAGTTCTCGAACAGTTGCGAGGGCAGTTCCACATAGTCGCGCAGCACGTTGGTGCCGGCCAGGCGCTCGTGCCTGACTTGCGACAAGAGACCATGCAGACCGTGGCCAAACTCATGGAACAGGGTCTTGACGTCCTCAAAGCTGAGCAGTGTCGGGCTGGCCTTGGCGAAGTTGTTGTTATTGATGACGATGGGCAGGGTGCCGCCCTGGTGCCCGGACTGGCTGCGAAAAATGCTCATCCAGGCGCCGCTGCGTTTGGTCGGGCGCGCGAAGTTGTCGCCCAGAAAGAGGCCGACCGCAGTGCCGTCAGTGCGTTGCACTTCCCAGGCCCGCACGTCCGGGTGATACAGCGCGAGTCCGTGCTGCTCGACAAAGTGCAGGCCAAAGAGCCGATGCGCGCAATCGAACATGGCGGCAATCATGTTGTCCAGCGTGAAATAGGGCTTGAGTTCGGCGTCGTCCAGGTCGAACTGCCGGGCACGGACCTTCTCTGCCAGGTAGCGCCAGTCCCAGGCCTCAATCGGCGTCGGCTCACCCAGACTGCGGGCCATGGCGGTCAGCGTGATCCTGCCTTCTTCTGCCTTGGCTTTGGCTGGCTCCCAGGCCTGACCGAGCAGATTCAGCACCGCAGTGGTGCTGCCGGCCATGCGGTCCACCAGTTCGTAGTCGGCATAGTTGGCGTAGCCCAGCAGCTGTGCCTGTTCCTGGCGCAGGGCCATGATGCGCGCGGCCACCGGGCGGTTGTCGGTGGCACCTTCATGGGCGCCGCGCAGCGAGCGTTCGCGCCA
>JBAXOZ010000092.1:0-9630 GCA_037132975.1 Comamonadaceae bacterium | reverse complement strand
CCCAGCAGAATGCCGCCCTGGTGGAACAAATGGCCGCCGCCGCCAGCAGCCTCAAGGGTCAGGCCGACGACCTGGTGCGCGCCGTGGCAGTTTTCAAACTCAGCGATGCGAACCAAGCCGCGCCCAGCCAGCGCTCCACGTTTGCCCCGCAGCCGCGCCCTCTGGCAGCGGCGCGCGCGCCCACCCTGCACAACAAGGCACCAGTCAAGCGCGTTGCGACCTCATTGCCGAGCAAAAAGGTGGCGATCGCTGCACCGTCCTCCGCACCCAAGGCAACAGCTGCCAGCAGCAGTGGCGCGGACGATTGGGAAACTTTCTGAGTTGCGGGCCGAGGGCAGTGGCCATTGGCAAACGGGCTTAATAGGTTTACGCTGGCGCGATCTTGGTCACCCGTAAATGCCATGTACAGCAAAAACCAACGATACGTGATGTTTGGATATCTGGCCTTTTTGGCGGTATCCATGTGGTTGAAACATCACGGTGAGACTGCGTACACTTCATCCCCACTTGATGGAATCCTCTACGCACCCGTTCCCGTCCTGTTTGGCGTGTTCGCCATCCAGAACGGCTGGATAAGCGCTCGGGTTGCATTGCCAATTGCCGGGGGACACGAACGGCGCTGAGCGCCACGCCACCCTGAGTCGGAAAGACAACCACGAGTGGGAAACCCTCTGATGGCTGCCTTGCTGACGGCTGGGCTGCAACGGGTTGGCAAACTGCGCGCCTCTCCTAGAAGACCGCGCAATATCGAAGAGCGGCGCCGAAAACATGACGCGACAACTTTCACATTCAAAATCGTCCTCTGACATACTTCACTCCATTTGGAAGGATTTACGTCCTCAGCCTACCGCACGTGCGGTAGGCATCCGCAAAGATCATTGACGCGTCTTCCAGCTTGCCGGGATGCGGTCATTGGTGAAAAAGAGCTTCCTGCCCAGACCGGACTGCCAATCAACTGCCGGATTCGCTAATGGAGTCAATAAGCCGAGTCATATCGCGCCAAATACTCTCTTCATATATGTTTTTGTAATTTCAATGTGAAAATTCAGTAGTTCCAGTTCTGAGGAATCACTTCCAGAATACATCCCATCGCACTTTCGTATTGCATCTTCTGGAGCATTTCATGGCACAACGCCACACGGCACATCAACTTTGCAACCGTCCATCGCACCGCGGGTCACTGACGCTCGAAATGTCGGTCGCGCTAATGGACCTCTATGTCGCCACTGGCGTTAGCTTTGAACAGATCGACGCAAAGAAACAAGCACTGCTATGACCGTTTTACTCGTGGCGGGCAGCCCCTCTGAACATTCGCGCTCTGCGGCGCTGCTCGACGCAGCCCAGCAACGCCTGCGACTGCGCGGTGTGGCCGTGGAGCGCTTGCAGATTCGTGACCTCAACGCGCAAGCCCTGCTGCTGGCCGATGCGAGTCACCCCACGCTGGCGCGCGCCGTGACCCAGGTGGCGCGTGCACGCGCCATCGTGGTCGCCACACCCGTATACAAGGCGGCTTATAGCGGCGTGCTCAAAGTGTTTCTGGACCTGCTGGCGCAGACCGCTTTCAAAAACAAGCACGTACTGCCCTTGGCCACCGGGGGCAGCCCCAACCATATGCTGGCAGTGGACTACGCACTGCGCCCGGTGCTGCAGTCGCTTGGCGCGCACCACATCCTGAGCGGTATCTACGCCACCGATGCCCAGGTGGTGGTGCTACCGCAGGGCGGCTACCAGCTCGATGCCGATATTTCTGCACGCTTGGACGAAGGCATCGACGCCCTTATTGCCGAAGCGCTGGGCGAAATGCCATCGGTAGCCGCACGCTTTGCGCCGGTGCACTTCTCGCAAGTGCGATGTAGCGTCTAACGCTCCAACTGTCCTCCTGATTCAGGCCGGCGTATGCCGGTCGGGGAGTCCCTTTGCCGCCATTCTGAAAGTTTCAATAACCATGTCAAACATCCACACGATCAATCGCCGCCAGGTACTCGCCGGGCTTGCCTTCACAACGCTCGCTGCAAGCCCCCTGGCCTTTGCCCAAACGACGCAGCGCGTCTTGCGTGTCGGCCACCAAAAGGGTTGGTTGTCCATCCTCAAGGGGCGCGGCACGCTGGAAAAGGAGCTCGCGCCGCTGGGCGTGTCCGTGAACTGGACCGAGTTCAACGCCGGCCCGGTACAACTTGAAGCACTCAACGTGGGTGCCATCGACTTTGGTGATGTGGGCGAAGCGCCCCCCATCTTCGCCCAGGCCGCCGGCGCGCCGCTGGTCTATGCCGGCGCCACCGTGCCGCGCCCCAAGCTCGAAGCCATCATCGTGCCCAAGGGCTCACCGATCCAAAGCGTGGCCGATTTGAAGGGCAAGCGCGTGGCCTACAACAAAGGCTCCAACGTGCAGTATTTTCTGGTCAAGCTGCTGGAGAAGAACGGTCTGAAGTACAGCGACGTGCAGTCCGTCTTCCTGCCGCCACCCGACGCGCGTGCCGCATTTGAAAAAGGCGCTATCGACGCCTGGATCATCTGGGACCCGTTTCTGGCCGCCGCACAAAAGACGCTGGAGGCGCGCCTGCTGGCCGATGCCAGTGGTGTGGTCAACAACCGTGCCTACTACTTCACCTCACGCGACTTTGCTGCGCGCAACACCGATGTGCTGAAAATCGCAATCCGCCAGATCAACGACATCGATACCTGGGCCTCCAAGAACAAGCAGGCCGCCGCTGCGGAGTTATCGGCGGTGCTGGGGCTGGACAAGAGCATTACCGAGCTCTACCTGAACCGCTCGGCCTTTGGCACGGCACCGGTCAACAGCGCCATCCTGGCCGAGCAGCAACAGATTGCCGACACCTTCTTCGAGCTCAAGCTCATTCCCAAAAAGCTCAACCTGCTCCACGCCGCACCGGTGGACTTGGGCTAAGCGCAGCCACAAGGAGTACACACCATGGCACATGCACCGCTACCAAGCCGACGCACTTTGCTTCAGGTGTTGGCGCTCACGGCAGTAACGTGGGGGCTGTCGGCACCGATTGCCAGCCGGTCGGTCTGGGCGCAAACCGTCGCTGCTTCACCCGCGCCTGAGCAACTGCGCATTGGTTACCAGAAGTCGGCTGCCAATCTGGTCATCGTTAAACAGCAGGGCACACTGGAAAAGCGCTTTCCCCAAACCAAGGTGAGCTGGATCGAGTTTCCGGCCGGACCCCAACTGTTGGAGGCGCTTTCCGTTGGCGCGTTGGAGTTTGGCCTGACTGGCGATGCGCCCCCGGTGTTCGCCCAATCGGCCGGCAAGGATCTGGTGTACGTGGGGGCCGAACCCGCCAAGCCCGACAGTTCGGCCATTCTGGTGCCTAAGGACTCGGCACTACGCACCTTGGCCGACCTCAAGGGCAAACGCATTGCCTTGCAAAAGGGATCCAGCGCCCACTACCTGTTGGTTCGTGCAGTGGAGAAGGCGGGCCTGCAATGGAGTGACATCACGCCAATCTACCTGGCACCGGCCGATGCGCGCGCCGCCTTCGAGCGCAAGAGTGTTGATGCCTGGGCGATCTGGGACCCGTTTTACGCCGCCACCGAGTTGGCGATTGCGCCGCGCGTGCTCAGCACCGGACGCGGCCTGTCAGGCAACAACTCGTTCTACCTGGCCTCGGTGCATTTTGCCAAACAGCATGTGCGAAACATCGCGGCATTGTTTGAAGAACTCACCCGGGCTGACCGCTTCGTGCAAGAGCACCGCCCCGAGGCGATCAAGCTTATCGCCAATTTCAGCGGCCTCGATGCCGGCGTAGTGAGCCTTTTCTTGCAACGGCGCCCGCCCTCGCCCGTCGGGCTGCTCGATACACAAACCGCAGTCGAACAGCAAAAGGTGGCTGACGCGTTTAGCCGTCTGGCACTGATTCCCAAGCCGGTGCAAGTGGCCGACATCGTGTGGAAACCCAGCGATGCGCGCCAGTTTTCCGCCAACAACTCCCATTGAAAGGATTTGCACAATGAACGTCTTCTGGTTTCTCCCCATCCACGGTGATGGTCACTACCTGGGCACGCAGCAGGGCGCGCGCGCGGTGGACCACCACTACCTGACGCAAATCGCGCAAGCCGCCGACACGCTGGGCTATGGCGGCGTGCTGATTCCCACCGGTCGCTCGTGCGAAGACTCGTGGATCGTGGCCTCCAGTCTGATTGCTGCCACGCGCCGCCTCAAGTTCCTGGTGGCGCTGCGCCCCAGCACCATTTCGCCCACGGTGCAGGCACGCCAGGCCGCTACGCTGGACCGGCTCAGCGAGGGACGCTTGCTGGTCAACATCGTCGCGGGCGGCGACGCCAGTGACCTGGAAGCCGACGGCACCTTTCTGAGCCACGACGAACGCTACGAACACGCACGCGAGTTCATCGACATCTGGACCCGCCTGATGCAGGGCGAAGAAGTGACGCATGAGGGCAAACACCTCAAGGTCAAAGGCGCCAAACTCCTGTTCCCACCCGTGCAGCGACCCCATCCGCCGCTGTACTTTGGCGGCTCAAGCAACGCCGCGCACGATCTGGCCGCCGAAAAGGTCGAGCTGTATCTCACCTGGGGCGAACCGCCAGCCGAGGTAGAAAAAAAGTTTGCCGATGTACGCAAGCGCGCTGCTGCACTGGGGCGCAGTGTGAAGTTTGGCGTGCGATTGCATGTGATCCCACGCGAGACCAACGACCTGGCCTGGTCGGCGGCCGAAGACCTGATCAAGTACCTGGACGACGAAACCATTGCCAAGGCCCAGAGTTCCTTTTCCAAGATGGACTCCGAAGGCCAGCGCCGCATGCGCGCCTTGCACGGAGGTAGCCGTTCCAAGCTAGAAATCAGCCCCAACCTGTGGGCCGGTGTGGGGCTGGCGCGCGGCGGTGCCGGCACAGCGCTGGTGGGTGACGGGCAGACCATTGCGCGCCGACTCAAGGAGTACCAGGACATTGGTGCCGACACCTTTGTGCTCTCGGGTTACCCGCATCTGGAAGAGGCCTACCGCTTTGCCGAACTGGTGTTCCCGCACATCGGCATCCAGGCACCCGCCAAGCTGCAAAACCCCAATCTGGTCAGCCCCTTTGGCGAGGTGGTGGGCAACGCCCATGTGCCCGCGCCACGGCGCGCAGCCTGACGTCTGGAGCACCGCGCATGACCTCCACCTTGCAAGAGTTGCCCACCAACCCCGCCACCAGCGTGCACCCGGACCAGCCCTGGTCCGAGTACAGCCTGCAGTGGCGCTTCCCGGATGACGACGCCTTGGTCATCGCAGCGCGCGCCCTGTGGCGGCGCAGCATTGCCTGGATCGTGCCCGTGCTGCTGGTCACGCTGTGGCACCTGGCATCCAGCCTGGGCTGGCTCTCGACGCGCGTCCTGCCCGCGCCACTGGACGTGCTGCAGGCGGCGTGGACGCTGGCCGAGTCGGGCGAGTTGTGGACCCATGTGCGGGTGAGTGCGGGGCGCGCCCTGTCGGGGCTGGCTATCGGCGGCGGACTGGGTTTGCTGTTGGGCCTGTTGACCGGCTCGGTACGTTTTTTCGAGACCTTGCTGGACTCCACCATTCAGATGGTGCGCAACATCCCGGCACTGGCCATGATTCCGCTGGTGATTCTTTGGTTTGGCATTGATGAGTCGGCGAAGCTATTCTTGATTGCCGTGGCCGTGTTCTTTCCGATCTACCTCAACACTTTTCACGGCATTCGCAATGTAGAGCCGGCTCTGATCGAGATGGGGCGCACCTATGGCTTGTCGCGCTGGCAGCTCTACACGCAGATCATCCTGCCCGGCGCCACCTCCAGCATTCTGGTGGGGCTGCGCTTTTCGCTCGGCCTCATGTGGGTGATTCTGATCGTGGCCGAAACTATTTCGGCCCAGGCCGGCATTGGCTACCTGACCATGAATGCACGCGAGTTCCTGCAAACCGACATCGTGCTGGTGGGCATCTTGCTCTACGCCGCGTTGGGCAAGCTGGCTGACCTGTTTGCCGGTGCGCTGGAGCGCATGTGGCTGCGTTGGCATCCGGGTTACCAGGGAGCGCACTGATATGACGACCCACATCGACTCCGCAAACAACCGTGGTGTGGCGCTCGCACTGCACGCGCTGAGTAAAAGCTATGGAGCGCGGCGCGTACTGCACAACGCCGCGCTGCAGATTCAAGCCGGCGAGTTTGTCGCCATCGTCGGGCGCAGCGGCTGCGGCAAGAGCACGCTCCTGCGACTGGTGGCGGGATTGGAGGCGGCCAGCAGCGGCACACTGGAAATAGGCGCCCAGCCGCACAGTGGCTTGCGCAAAGACACGCGCATCATGTTTCAGGACGCGCGGCTGTTGCCCTGGAAGCGCGTGATTGATAACGTGGCATTGGGGCTGCCGGAAGATCAGCGCCGCGCCGCCACCCGCGTGCTGGAGCAAGTGGGGCTGGGCGAGCGCCAGGCCGACTGGCCCGCGCGCTTGTCAGGTGGTCAGCGCCAACGCGTGGCCTTGGCGCGCGCCCTGGTGCACCAGCCCAAGCTCTTGCTGCTGGACGAACCGCTGGGCGCGCTCGATGCACTCACCCGCATTGAAATGCAGACGCTGATCGAAGAACTTTGGCTGCGCAATGGTTTTACCGCCTTGCTCGTCACACACGACGTGCAGGAAGCAGTGGCCTTGGCCGATCGTGTGGTGCTGATCGAAGACGGCGTGATTGCGCTGGACGAACGCATTGCCCTGCCACGCCCGCGCTCACGCGGCGACGCGGCGTTTGCTGCGCTGGAAAACCGCATTCTTGACCGCGTATTGCAACGCCCCGACCCGGCTGAGCCCAGCGCCAACGATCCCCACTGGCCTGGCATCACGGCGCACGGCCTGCGCTGGGCGATCTAAGCCTTTTTCACTCACTAACACCGCATTACTTTTTGGAGCAACCCATGTCAATTCAAGCTATCAATGTACGCAACCAGTTCAAAGGCACCGTCAAGGAGATCATCCGGGGCGATGTGGTCTCGGAGATTGACGTTCAAACGCCCTGGGGCATCGTCACCTCGGTCATCACCACGCGCTCGGTGGACCAACTCGAACTCAAGGTCGGCTCCGACGTGGTCGCGCTGGTGAAGTCCACCGAAGTCTCGATTGCCAAGCTGTAGAGCGCGCCGTGATCCAACTCGACGGCATTCATCTGCGCTACCCCAGCCCGCACGGCGCGGTGGACGCGCTACGTGGCGTGGACCTGCAGGTGGGCGTCGGCCAGGTGTTCGGCGTGATCGGGCGCAGCGGGGCGGGCAAAAGTTCGCTCATTCGCACCATCAACCTGCTCAACCGACCCACGCAAGGGCGGGTGTGCGTGGACGGACGCGACCTGACGGCACTGAGCCCCTCCGAGCTGCGCAGCGCACGCCACGGCATGGGCATGATCTTTCAGCACTTCAATCTGCTGTCGTCTCGCACCGTGTTTGAGAACGTGGCGCTGCCGCTGCAACTGGTGCACGAGCGCCCGGCACTGATCAAGGCGCGCGTCGATGAGTTGCTCGACCTGGTCGGCCTGGCGGCGCTGCGTGACCGCTATCCGGCTCAGATCAGTGGCGGGCAAAAGCAGCGTGTGGGCATCGCGCGTGCGCTGGCCAGTCGGCCCACGGTGCTGTTGTCAGACGAAGCCACCTCGGCGCTGGACCCGGAGACGACGCGCTCCATCCTGGCGCTGCTGCGCCAAATCAACCGCGACTTTGGCCTGACCATCGTGCTCATCACGCACCAGATGCAGGTCATCAAGCAGGTGGCCGATCGGGTGGCCGTGCTCGATGCGGGCCGCATTGTCGAGGAGGGGCCGGTGATTGATGTCTTTACCCAACCGCGCCACGAGACCACGCGCAGCCTGGTCGATGAAATCTTGCCGCAGGAGTTGCCCGCCAGCGTGATTGCGCGCATCCGCGCCTTGATGGCGGCGAGCACCGGCCACAGCAACCGCCTGCTGCGTTTGGCTTTTGCCGGTAGCGGCTCCGACCAGCCCCTGTTGTCGGATGTGGTGCGCCGCTTTGGGCTGGATCTGAACATCGTGCACGGCCAGGTCGATGAAATCCAGGGCCAGCCCTTTGGCTCGCTGGCGGTGCATCTGCAAGGCGCTAGCGAAGGCTTGACCGCCGCTGTGGCGCACCTGCGCAGCGCAGGCGTGTTGGTGCAGGAGGTGGCCCATGTTTGACAGCCTCACACCGCAACTGCTGGAGCTATTCGCCACTTCGCTGTGGGAGACGGTGGTGATGGTGGGCCTGTCGGGCCTGGCCGGTGCCGCATTGGGCTTGCCGCTGGGCGTGTACCTGCACCTGAGCGGCGTCGGTGGCGTGCTGGAGAACCTGGCCGCCAACCGCGTGCTGGGCACACTGGTCAACGCGGTGCGCTCCACACCCTTCATTATTTTGTTGGTGGCGATCATTCCGTTTACGCGGCTGGTCACGGGCTCGTCCATCGGCACCGCAGCGGCCGTTGTGCCGCTGACCGTGGCTGCAGCCCCTTTTATTGCGCGCTTGATTGAAACAGCACTGCGCGAAGTGGACCACGGCCTGGTGGAAGCAGCGCAGGCGATGGGTGCCACCACGGCCCAGATCGTCTTCAAGGTGCTGCTGCCCGAAGCGCTGCCCGGCATCGTGGCAGCACTCACCATTTCATTGGTCAGCCTGACCGGCTACTCGGCGATGGCGGGTGCCATTGGCGGCGGCGGCCTGGGCGATCTTGGCATTCGCTACGGCTACCAACGCTTTTTGCCCGAGGTGATGCTGGCTGTGGTGCTGGTGCTGATCGTGTTTGTGCAACTGGTGCAAAGCGCGGGCGACGCATTGGTGCGCCGCTTGAGCCACCGCTAACCGCCTGATTCGCCATGCCACAAGCCGCTGCGCCGCCAACCCGCACTGCACACGCAGTTTCCTTTCTTAAGCAACTCAAACCTTTCAACTCAGGAGTCCTACCCATGAACAAACGTCTTTTCGCGCAATCCCTTGCCACTTTGTTACTCGCTGCGGGCCTGAGCGGCGTGCTGGCGCAGGACAAGCCGCTCAAGATTGGCGTCACCGCCGGGCCACATGCCCAGATCTTTGAGCAGGTGAAGAAGCTCGCCGACAAGGAAGGACTGAAGATCCAGATCATTGAGTTCAGCGACTATGTGCAGCCCAACGCCGCGCTGGCTGCGGGCGACCTCGATGCCAACAGCTACCAGCACAAGCCCTACCTCGACCAGCAGATCAAGGACCGTGGCTACAAGTTTGCGAGCGTGGGCTATACCGTCAACTTCCCCATTGGCCTCTACTCCAAGAAGGTCAAGAGCCTGGGCGAACTCAAGGAAGGCGCCAAGTTTGGCATTCCCAACGACCCCACCAACGGTGGGCGCGTGCTGCTGGTACTGCAGGACAAGGGACTGATCAAACTCAAGCCCGAAGCCGGTTTGAAGGCCACGCCGTTGGACGTGATCGACAACCCCAAGAAGCTCAAGTTTGTGGAGCTTGATGCGGCCCAGTTGCCGCGCTCGCTCGACGACCTCGACGCCGCCGCCGTCAACACCAATTACGCACTACCGGCGGGCCTAAGCCCGGCCAAGGACGCCATCGCGCAGGAGGCCGCCAAGAGCCCCTACGTCAACCTGATTGCCGTGCGCGAGCAGGACAAGGACAAGCCCTGGGTGGCCAAGTTG
>JBAXOZ010000091.1:0-9634 GCA_037132975.1 Comamonadaceae bacterium | reverse complement strand
CTCCAGTTACGCCAGCCATCAGGGATCCGGTAACGTGTAGGGAATAACTCTCCGACCCAGTCACCCCGGTCGCGCTGAGCAACAGATAAGGGTAAGACTGGAAATAGGGGATGTCAATCGTGGCGTGACTCAAGGTAAGTGCAGTGCCATTGATGGTTGCCGCGAAGTTGTATTCATCGATACCCCACCAACCGAACACGAGCGCATTAAACGTTGCTCCGCTCGAAGGCACAGAAAACTGATAGGTGTAATCGAACGGGCCCGATACCGCAGTCGAGCCAGATTTTGTGGGACTTAATTGGCCGCCATCAAAGTAGCCAGTCCAAGCGTTGGGGGTCAACAGCCCACCGTCAACCGTCGTTGTAGCATAACTACTCGCAATGCAGCAGCCAGCAATGGCTGCTGCTGTAAGAATTTGCTTGAGTTTCATGTGATGCTGCGGAAGGTTTGGACAAAGTTAACTGAATGTTAAGGGTATGTTGAGTTCCTGTCGATAGTCCGTTCAGACTAATTAAGGTTGCAACCCCGTTGTTCTTAGCCACCTTGACTCTTCGTCCAGCTTTCTCCAAAGAAAGCGCTCTGGTATTTCCCAAAGTAGAACCTTGGGCTTGCTGGACCTGAAGGCGTCGTCTCTTAAGTACTGTGTTGTGGTCTGCAGAAAGCCACCCCCGTCTCTTGCCGCGTTCAGCACTTTGGCTGAAAGCGCCTGTTGCAAAAAATCAGCAAAGTTGGCGCGCATCGAATACGAGGTACCTGTCAGCACCACAGGTACTGCGCTTTCACCAAAAAGTCCGGTGTTCTCTGCGCTGCTTTGCTGGGTTACCACAGGCGTTTCTGTATCTGGCTGCAGACCCAGCATCTTGGCAGTGTCGCCAAGCCCCATCAAGCGGATCAGGTCACCCGGGCGCTCGGCGGGCGCGCCACTCTTGCTGCTGTAACTGGTCTTTTCCAGTTCCAGGGGCAACTCTTTGATTGCTGTTGCGATCGCCTCTGCGGCCACGTGGGCGCCAGCTTGGTTCCAGTGCGTGTCGGTGCGGTAATACACTTCGCCCTTAGCGGCTGCCTGGGCCAGTGGCTGTAACAGGTTGACCGTGTTGACCCCCTGCTTTTGAAAGGCGCTCATCGCATCGGCGTAGCGTGAACTGTTGTATTCAGGGTATTGCCCGTTCGCTAGTTTGCTTGAATGCACCCGGGCCTTGTCGGGCACCAGGGCCACAATCAACTTGACACCCTGGCTCTGCAGGCTGCGGGCAGCAACTCCAAGCAGTTCTGCACGAACCTTCAGGTTGGCACTGCCGTCGGCGTCAAAGCGCAACTCTTCAGTCAGAAACAGCCAGCCGTCTTTGCCGGTTCGCACCTGGTCGCCGCCGCTGCCGGTGAGCAGGTAGCGCACGCTGTTGGCCGTGCCGATCAGGGCACTGCGCGCTGGCAGCCTTTGATCAAGTTGCTTTTCAAGTGTGCCGGTGCTGCGCCCTTCGCGGAAATCCAGCCAAGTGCGCGGAAATTCCAGACCGGCCGGATCTGCGGCGGCGGCAATGATTTGCCAGGCGCCCGCCAGCATCGCACTCGTCAGCGTCAGCGCTGCCAGGGCGCCGTAGCGGGACAGCGTTGCTGCTTGATGGGCGGTTAAGGCACTGTGGGGCATCGCGGACTCAGAACTGAAAATACAGAAAGGGCGTGAACGACTGTGCCGATAGCGTTGCCACCGCCCACAGGAATAAAGGCAGCAGCAGATAGCGCAGGTAGCTGCCACCCTGGCGTTTGAGCCAGGGCATGGCATAGACCAGCACCACCCCAAGCGCCAGGACCATCAGCCGATCAGGCGTCACCTGCCAGGCGACCGGGGGGCTGAAACCAAGGCCATTGAATCCCAGCATGCCTTCGAACATGCGCACAGCGCCGGCCAGATTGGCGGCCCGGAACAGAACCCAGCCAAAGATGACCAGCAGCATGGTCTTGATGACGCGCAGCCAGCCTGGCAACAAGGGTTTGCCCCAGCGCTGCTCCCAAAAGCGCTCCAGTATCAAAATGCCACCGTGCCAGGTGCCCCACAGCACAAAGGTCCAGTTGGCGCCGTGCCACAGGCCGCCCAGCAACATGGTCAGGAACAAATTGATGTAGGTGCGTAACAGGCCCTTGCGGTTGCCGCCGAGTGAGACATACAGGTATTCACGCAACCAGTTCGACAGCGACATGTGCCAGCGCTTCCAGAATTCGGTGATGGAGCGCGACACATAGGGGTCGTTGAAATTCTCAGGGAAGACAAAGCCGATCATCAGCGCCAGGCCAATGGCCATGTCGGTGTAGCCGCTGAAGTCAAAAAAGAGTTGAATGGTGTAGGCGCCGGCGCCCAGCCAGGCGTCGGCCAGAGAGGGCAGTGGCGCGGAGAACGCCGCTTCTACCAGGGGTGCCACGCTGTCGGCTATCAGCACCTTCTTGCAAAAACCCACCATGAAGATCACGCAGCCGCGCGAAAAATTGGCGAGGGAGTGGGTGCGGCTTCTGAACTGCTCCGCCAGCAGGTGGTAGCGCAGTACCGGCCCTGCCACCAAATGAGGAAAGAGTGCAATAAACGCTGCAAAGTCGACAAAATTGCTTGCGGGTGCTGCCTCGCGCCGGTAAATATCAACCAGATAACTGATGGCGTGAAAGATATAGAAAGACAGGCCGATGGGAAGCAGCACCCGGGTGAATTCAATGGCGTTGAAACCCAGAGCGTGCAAAGCCACGTTGAGGCTGTCGATACCGAAGTTGGCGTACTTGAAATAGCCCAGAGCAAGCAGGTTCAAGGTCACACCTGCCGTCAGTAAACGATGCCGGTGTGCCTGCTCGCCGCTCGCACCAATGGCCAGGGCAAAAGCGTAGCTGACGCTGGTGACGCCCACCAACAAGGCCAGAAAATCAGGTCGCCACCAGGCGTAAAAGGCCCAGCTGAAGATCAGAATCAGTGCCGACCTGGCGCGCCAGGGGGTCAGGTAGTAGCAGGCAAGAAAGAGCGGGAGAAAGGCGAAGAGGAAGATGTTTGAGCTAAAAACCATACTTCAGCCACTGCCAACTCATTATTCGATGCTGTCGAGCAACCAATCGGCCACGCTTTGAATGTCAAGGCTCGCCTTGCAGCCGGGTTCATATTGGAGCACCGGTCGCTCAAAGCCAAGCGCCTGTGACACACGGGGGTCTTTGTGGACGGCAACCGGCACCATGAGCTCGGCATAGTTGGCATACAGTGATGCACGCACGCGATGGCCAAGTTTGTTTTGAATGGGCATCTGGTTGATCAACAGGTTGATGCCGAAAAAATCGGCGCGCCCGGCCGTATATTGTTCAACCAGTGAGGTGATCTTGGGGACGGTGGCGTAGGAGGCCGCGTCGGCCAAAAGGACTACCAGTGCGCGGTTCGCTGCCTCCAACGCTTGCTGCAGGTAAACCGTAGGACCCGGGGGCGTGTCCAAGACGACAAAATCAAAAAAATCAGCGGCGAGCGAGTTAATGCCATCGGACACCCAGGTTCGATGTTTTTTTAGTTCTGCCTCGAAGTCTTCGAGCTCGGCTTCATTGATCCGGCCAAACGGAATAAATTGAATACCGAAGGGACTATCGAAAATGGAGGTGTGGGCAATTCCTTCGCGCGTCAATCCGGCAATTTCTTCCGGGTTCATGCCAAGATGCAGGCGCTGCGCGTTTTGTGGATCCAGGTCGATCAGCAGGACGCGCTTTTTTCTCTGCGCTAACGCGACCGCCACGTTGACCGCCAGCGTTGTTTTGCCAACTCCGCCTTTACCCGAAATGAATGCGATGACTTGCATAGACTTTTTCGATGAATTCAGGGCCGGGGTTTCGCAGGCGTAAGCTCCAATGAGCTGGAAAAATTCATGGTTGGATCACTTGTTTTTGTAGTTCCAGGCGCACTTGCTTTGGGACGAGCTGGTGCGGATGTCGTCAGTTTAGCTGGTGCCGAGGGCTTTGGCTTCGGCGCCACCGCCGGTGGGGGAGGAGGCGGCAAGTTGCCGGCGCGCGCTTCAATGGCGCCAAGTTTGGCCAGTGCCTCAGGGTGCTTGGGGTCAAACCGCAGCACCTTGCGCCAAGCCTCGGCGGCCAGGTCGTCGCGACGCTTTTGCTGCCAATGGCGCGCCTGATCCACCATTTGACTGGTCTCCAGGTCATCGGCCGCTAGCGCGGGTGCCACCAGCGCGGCCAGACCCACTATCAAACATGTCAGTTTTTTCACGTTCTGCATGGAAAGCTCAAGTTGTTTTCTTGATCCGCTTGGCTCTGATGGGGCCCAGCTTGCGGTAAATAATAGCTGCCATCAAGAGGCAAATCAGGCCAGCGAGCAGGCCCAGCAGGATCGGTTGGTCTGAAAAGAACCAGCGCAATTTGCTGAGCCATGGCAGTGAACCGAGGTAGTAGGTCGGACTCACTTTGGCGTGACTGACGCCCTTGTCATCGACAACAGCAAAATCACCCTGCAGCGATGATGTTCGCTCCGGATCGCTTAGTACATCAGAAAGTTTTCGCAAATCTGCCGCTTTATCGGCGTACAAGAATACTACGCTGCGCGTTGCCGCCAGGGGCGATTCGAAAGCCATCAAGGCGGCCAGATTCCCGACCCCGGTCAGGGTCAGGGTCAGTCCACCCTTTGGCATATGTGCTTCCTGGACATCCTCCTGTTCCCAACGGTAGGTGGGGCGCCAGACTGCATCGGGCTCGCGCACGTAGCGGTCACCGCCGTTTTGAACCATCGGCAGCCGATCCGCCCATTTGGCCATCAGGCTTTGGCTCTTTGCCGAACCGATCAGAAGCAGATCCCGGGTCGCCATTTTTTCAATGTCCGAGGCGGCAATCAGTGCATGCCGCAAGGCCGGATAGGCTGTCGCTTCGCCCATGCGGCCCATCAGCGTCAGGTAGAGGCTGAGTTCGTCGGCGTTCGGGGTGTCCGGCAAAACCACTGCGGTTTCTGACAGGTCAGCCATGCGGGTGAACGGGAAGCCCATGGTCGAAAAATAGGCCAGGTTGGGCAAGGCGACGTAGTGCGGGAAGTCGCTGAAATCGATGGTTGACTCAGGGTCAATGGCGCCTTGCAGGTTATCTGGTGGCATGTTTCGGCAGTGGCCTTCTTTGACAAAGTCAAAGAAATAGCTGAACTGAAGCTGATCTCGCCCGCTAACGCCATAGGGCGGAATAAAGAGAAGTTCCTCGCGCACTGAGGTCTTGTCTTTGACGTACTCGGCCTCGGTGGTCACTTTATACGGCTCATTGATGGCCAGTGCCCGGATGAAATTGGCGTTGATGCCAATGTTCAGGCTGGAACTCCTATGGCCAGGCAAACGTGTCGCTCGGTACTTGAGTGCGAGTGGTGCCCCTGGCGTGCGCCAGGCAAAAAGATCGGGTGAAACGCGGTAATTCAAGCGAATCACTTCTGGAAAGTAGCCTTGCGTGCGCAATTCCTCAGGTCGTGCAATTTCGCCAAAGCGCACCGGACGATCGACAGGAACCCAGGCTGGGGCATCATAGGGCTTGCGTGCCGCTGTGATGGCTTCCTTGCTGACCGTGACGGAGGGGCCGGAAAGTGTTGACGCGAACAGCGCCACGGCGCGCGCGGCGCGCGCCAGGTCTTCATCGTTGCCGCCGCTGATGACCAGTAGCTTTGCCTGCGGATTGCTTGGATGGGGCTGAATGGAAACGGTTGAAGTTGCCGTTCCCCTGATGCCTTCGAAGGTCTTGCCACCCGGCAGAATGACGACGGCATTGCCTTCAGGCAAGTTGTTCAGCAGTACCGGGAATTGCGCTCCGCGGGTACCAGCTTGAAGGCCAAACCAGGACGCAAGTATGCCGGCCGCCCTGAGCGCGCCAAATGACGGGTTGCTGGCAAAAACGAAAGGCAAGCTCAACGCGACGTTGTCGCGTCGATCAAGAAAGGGCGCCGGCAAGGTCTTCAGATCGTTGACAGTTGCCAGAGGCGCCAGTGTCAGTTCAAGACGACCCAGGTCGCTCAGGGTTAGCCACAAGGAGGAGTGGAACGGGTCTTCGCAGTCGCGGGTGTAATGTCCGATGAGCTTGAAGCGCAGGAAGTTGACGTCGAAGAACCAGCGCGGATCGATGTCAATATCACGCGTATTGCCGACTCCCTTGTCTTTGGGAAGTGGCAATACGGTTGCGAAGCGCTCATTGAGCGATATCTTCAAATGACTCAACTCAGGAATGAGCGCCGGCGAATAATCGTAGGCAATTCTCAGTTTGGCAGCAACCACGATCTCGTCAGCGCGAATCGGGAAGGACAAAGTCTGAGCGCCATCGACTCCGCGCAATTTGATGGCTGACCAGGCGCCCATCTGTTTAAAAGTGAAGGAGACGACTCGTGGTTTGGCCGGTCCTTTGCGAATCTCGCTCTCGGTGGATGTCTCTTGCGCTGCCTTGATCTTTTCCGCCTTGGTGCTGCGCGACTTTGACTCTGCTGGCGCAGCCATGAACAGCACCGACAGGCTCAAAAAAAGAACGGCCAATAGCGAGGCCCAGCGGGGTCGGTATGAAAACTTTCCTGGTTGATTCATTTTTTCTTCCATATTTGCCTCCACCCACGGCCAAGTCGCATTCTCAAAAAATTGCCAAAATCCCGCACAAAAGGGGCTGCTCTTCGGCGCACGGCAGCCAGATCTGACACCAGCCACCTGGGCAGTGGATCGCCGGTATCGCGAGCCGGCAACCATTTCGGCCAATCTTGCCCCCGCGAGTATGCCGCAACAGCCAAGGACTCGTAAACTATGCGCGCCGGACCGTCAATGCCAGCACGCAAGGTGAGTTCTGTTTCCAAGGCTACCTGCGCAGGAAAAGAAAATTCATGGTGATTGTGGAATATCGAAATATTCACCCTGCTTTGATTCTCGATTGGCACTGGCGAAGGCAGTTTGAGGCTAAGCGCGAGTTCGGGAAAGTTTTCCGTCGTGCAGGACAGGGTACGACCAGATGCCAATCTGATCATGGCCGGCAGGTGCGCTTGCCGGCGGGCATGCAGCAGGACCTCCCGACCTTCTTCTGCCACCGCCAGCCTGGCGGCGAGAACCATCACGTTGTAAAGTGACCAGACCACAAACAGGGCATTCATCTCGTTGATGTCCGCGCGTGACGTCAGCAGATGAGCCAGACCGCTAGCCAGCGCGGCCAGATTGAGGGCGAAGAGGATCAGCCAGGGCAGGGCTACTTTCCAGTCGAAAGCGCCACGCCTTTGATCGATACCGGATTGCCAGGTCTTTTTGCGCTGGGTGAGTTCGGTCCACAAGAGTGTCACGGCGGTCATGCAAAGGACGTGCCCGGCGAGCAATGTTTCCCAGACCTCAGCCAGTGCGCTGAAGCGGTGTTGCTGATGCCGTCTCTGGCTGGTGATGTAAGCGTGGATCACATGGGGCAGCGCGTAGGCGCCCAGAAGTGCGGCGGTGGTCTGGATGAATCGAATATCAAGAAGCAGGCAGGCTGCCGGGGCAAGAAGATAAGCCAGCCGCGGAATCGGGCGAAAAAAACTCAATACATCTTGAAATGAGGCAAGTCGCAGTTTCCAGAGCAGCGATTGGTCGCCAAAGGGGCGATAGACGAGGAAGGGTTCCTGGTCACTTGGCCATCTCGATTCGACGCTGATTTGTTGAGATTCAGGTGCTGGCTCTGCTCTCGCAGCAAAACCAAGATAGCCTGTGCTGTAACCCAGTGCCTGCAGTTTCAGCGCCGTGTGAGAGCGCGTGGTCACCGGCTCTGAGGCAACTCCGCCTATTTCAGCGAGCATGGACCGACGGATGAGCGCAAACGAGAAACTGCGACTGGTTTCTTCAAATATTTCCATGATGCGGGCAGAAGCGGCTGGCGCCAGAAAGTGCCCGGGCGTTTGCAGCATTGCCAGATTGTTTTCCCGCAAGAACCAGCCTACTGTCATCTTCAAAAGATCGGCCTCGGGATTCGAATGGCACTCAATAATCGCAATCAAATTGCCGTCGGTCTTGGCCACGGCGTGGTTGATGAGGCTGACCCGGTCATGAAAATACTCTGCTGGTGTCAGGTAACTGATTGCCATGGTGTTGGCCATCGTCTTGATTTCAGCCCGCAAAGAACTGTCCAGCAGATGGATTTTTAATATCCTCTTGGGCCAGTTGAGTGCTTGTGCGGCAGTCGCGGTAGAGCGGATGTTGGCGACGGTCTGGTCACTGCAAAGAATGAAAACATCAACCGCCGGCCAACCTGCCGGCTCCCTGGGTAGCCGTAGAGCTTTCTTCTTTGCCGGCCAAAGATCCTGCATTGTGCTGGTGATCGTTAACAGCCAGAGGTGAAGCTCGGCGAGGCAAAGGCCCAGGCCAAAAATCAGATCTGAATTGATGTCCTGTACCAGAGTGCTAGTCAAACGCCAGTAGATGTAACGCGCCGAGATGACGACGCTCAAGCTGACCAGCAGCAGCGTCACAAAATGACCGGCGTAAGCACGGGCGTAGAGCGCAAGGCAGACCAAGGTGACCGAGAAGATAAGCTGGTCGTATAGCGAAAACTGGACCACCATCAGCAAGCCGAAAAGCGATAGACAGCACAGAGCGGCAACGGTGACCACGCCGGGTAAGCCCCAAACTGACAACTGGGTTAACCGATGGGTCCAGAGGCTGAGTGGCCCCTCAAGAAACGGGATGGCGCGATTCTGGCCGTCAGACTTGCCCCAGCGATCACGCCAGAGCCTCAGCAGCAGCCAGGGATTCATCGGTTCAGGGTGGTGATCATCCATGCCGCGAGTTGAGCAAGGTCATGGCTGGCCTGCCCATAGGGGTCATAGGCCAACACCGGTTGCTGGAAGGCAAGCGCTTCGCTGACAGCCTCATCGCTGTGAATGCCAATCGGGGCCAGTCGCTCTCCGAGGTGGCGTTGTAGCAGGTCAGCCACATCGCGATTGAATGAATCGCTTCGATCAACCTGATTGAGCACGTAGATGCTTCGCAGGTGTGGATAGACGCTCGACATTTCATCCAGCCAGGATTCCATGGCTGGAATCGTTGCATAGGAACCGGCATCCGCAAGCAACACGATCAATACCAAATCGGCGCAGGCGAAAACCTGTTTCAAATAGACGGTCGATCCCGGCGGTGTGTCGATCAGTACAACACGGTCCTCGTCTAGCCCGGCTTGTCTGATGTGTTCGCCGAGCCAGTCGGGCTTGGCGGACAGCAACGCTTCAAATGCTTCACGATCGACCTCGCTGGCGGCGCCGTAGGGCAGACAATCGACGTCAAATGCGCTAGTCAGTGCCACACCGCGCCAGTCATCACCGCGCAGCGATTGCTGGCACACACCGTTGGTTTCTGGGTCCTCTATTCCGAAGTGCCAGTGAAGCGCATTTTGTGGGTCAAGATCCACCACCGAAACGCGGCCTGAACCGAGCTTGGTCGAAAGCGCTGCCGCAAGATTGGCTGTGAGAGACGTCTTGCCGACGCCGCCTTTCATCGAAACAACGCCGACAACGCTCATCGTCTGCCTAGTCGTCCCAGGAACGAGGGCGGCTTGCTCGCTGACTTTTCTTCCACTCTTCTTTTGCCTTCAAGGCGGTTGAACAGATTGACAAGGGAATCGTCGGAGCGAACCGTAGCCGACTTTTCCGGTGCGTCGTCTGTCTCTG
>JBAXOZ010000090.1:0-9648 GCA_037132975.1 Comamonadaceae bacterium | reverse complement strand
CTTGGCAAAGAAAACCCCCGTAAACTTTGGCAAAGCTGGCGCTTTCGTTGTGGGCCTGCAACAAGTCGATACAGTCAGCCACCATGAAGGCAGCGAACTGTGAACAAGCAATAATCAAGCCAATTGCTGATGATTGGCATCTTACAATTACCCCATGGACCTCTTGCTAAGCACTGCCGACGCCGCCCTGCGCACCCTCTTTGCCACACCCCGCGCCAGTCAGGCCTGCCCGACCCTCTCAACGCAGGACACAGTACTGACAGACGCCGAGAAAGCCCACTCAGGCGCCCTGATGCGCGTCAACCATGTGGGCGAGGTGTGCGCCCAAGCGCTTTACACGGCGCAGGCATTTGCCACCAACAATGCCGGCCTTCGATCCCATTTTCTGCGAGCCAGCGCCGAAGAAACCGACCATCTGGCCTGGACCGAGCAGCGTCTGCAGGAGCTCGGCCAGCGCAAGTCCCTGCTCAATCCCCTCTGGTACGGCGCCGCCTTCGGGCTTGGGCTCATTGCCGGGCGCCTCGGCGACCGCCTCAGTCTGGGCTTTGTCGTGGAAACCGAAAACCAGGTCGAAGCACATCTCGAGAGTCACCTCAGCAGCCTGCCGGCCCATGATCACGCCTCGCGCGCCATCGTGGCGCAGATGAAGGATGACGAAGCACGGCACGCGCTGGATGCCCAGCGGGCCGGAGCCGCCGAGTTGCCGCCTGCGGTCAAAAGCCTGATGACGATGGCAGCCAAGGTCATGACCACCGTGGCGCATCGCATCTAGCAACGGCCGCTCATTCTTCGTCATCGCGAAGGCCAAAGGCCTGTGGCGATCCATGCATGGACTGCCGCGTCGCTCCGCTCCTCGCAGTGACGAAATATGTCAAACCTCCAGCAAATCGAAACTGGTACTGATCTCTGCCGTCTTGCCCAGCATGATGCTGGCCGAGCAGTATTTCTCGTGGCTCATGGAAATCGCACGCTCTACCGCCGCTGCTGGCAGCGCTTTGCCACTCACGCTGAAATGCATGTGAATGCGGGTAAACACCTTGGGGTCTTCGGTGGCGCGCTCGGCCGTCAGCTTGACGCTGCAGCCACGCACATCGTGGCGGCCACGCCGCAGAATCAGCACCACGTCGTAAGCGGTGCAGCCGCCGGTGCCAGCCAACACCGTCTCCAGCGGCCGCGGTGCCAGATTCTGGCCTCCGTTGTCCGGTTTGTCGGCATCCGGCGCACCATCCATCACCAGGGTATGGCCACTGCCGGTTTCGGCCACAAAACCCATGCCCGAACGCGTGCCCAAGGCCCCGGTCCAACTCACTGTGCATTCCATACTGCCACCCACCTTTGCGCGATCCATGTTGAAATTCTTGCCTGTAGCGCTGAGCTTATCATTGCACTGCCATGAAGACCCACCACCTGACCCCCGCCGACTACCTGAAAAAAATCCTGACGGCACGCGTTTATGACGTTGCCGTCGAGACGCCGCTGGAGCCGGCCCGCGCCCTGAGCCGACGCCTGCACAACAGCGTGCTGCTCAAGCGGGAGGACCAGCAGGCGGTGCACAGCTTCAAGTTGCGTGGCGCCTATAACCGGATGGCGCACCTGACGCCTGAACAACTGAAAAAAGGCGTGATCTGCGCCTCCGCCGGCAACCATGCGCAAGGGGTGGCCCTGAGTGCTCACAAGTTGGGCACGCGCGCCGTCATCGTGATGCCAACCACCACACCGCAGGTCAAGGTTGACGCAGTACGCCACTTTGGTGGCGAGGTCGTACTCTTTGGCGACAGCTACTCGGATGCCTACGCGCACGCTGCAGCGCTGGAAAAGAAGCAGGGCCTGACCTTTGTGCACCCGTTTGACGACCCCGACGTGATTGCCGGCCAGGGCACGATTGCGATGGAGATGCTGCGCCAGTTGCAGGGGCTGGGCTCGAACCGGCTGGATGCCGTGTTTGTGGCCATCGGCGGTGGCGGACTGATTTCGGGCGTGGCCAACTACATCAAGGCGGTGCGCCCGGAGATCAAGGTGATCGGCGTGCAGATGAACGACTCTGACGCCTTCATGCAATCGGTGACGGCCAAAAAACGCGTGACGCTAAATGATGTCGGCTTGTTCTCCGACGGCACCGCCGTGAAACTGGTGGGCGAAGAAACCTTCAGGACGGCACGCAAACTGGTCGACGAGTACATCGCCGTTGACACCGATGCCGTCTGCGCCGCCATCAAGGACGTGTTTGTCGATACCCGCAGCATCGTGGAACCCGCCGGTGCGCTGGCGGTGGCGGCGATCAAGCAGTACGTGGCCAAACACAAGACCCGCGGCGAGACCTACGCCGCCATTTTGTGCGGCGCCAACATGAACTTTGACCGCCTGCGCTTTGTCGCTGAACGGGCCGAAGTCGGTGAAGAACGCGAAGCCCTGTTTGCCGTGACGATTCCCGAGGAGCGCGGCAGTTTCAAACGCTTTTGCGAGCTCATCGGCAACCTGCCGGGTGGGCCGCGCAACGTCACGGAATTCAACTACCGCATCAACGACGCGGCGCAGGCCCATGTGTTTGTCGGTTTGACGACGCACGGCAAGGGCGAATCGGGCAAGATTGCCGCCAACTTCGACAAGCATCGCTTCAAGACGTTGGACCTGACGCACGATGAGCTGGCCAAGGAACACATCCGCCACATGGTGGGTGGCCACTCCAAACTGGCTCAGGATGAGCGGCTGCTGCGCTTTGTCTTTCCGGAGCGCCCCGGCGCGTTGCTGAAGTTCCTGAGTCTGTTGCGGCCAGGATGGAATATCAGTCTGTTTCACTACCGCAACCAGGGCGCCGACTACGGCCGCATTCTGGTCGGGCTGCAGGTGCCAGAAGCGGACAACGCCGCCTTCAACAAGTTTCTGAAGACGCTCGGCTACCCCTGTGTGGAAGAAACCAGCAACCCGGTTTACCGGATGTTCCTGCAATCATGAGCGCTTCCCTGGACGGCAAACTGGTGGTGGCGATCTCGAGCCGCGCACTGTTTGACTTCGAGGAAGAAAACCTGGTCTTCGAGCAGAGCGACGACCGCGCCTACATGGCCTTGCAACTGCAAAGACTGGACACGCCCGCCAAACCCGGTGTCGCGTTCTCTCTGGTGAAGAAACTGCTGGCCTTCAATCAAACGCCAGCAGATGCGGCGACGCGGCGTGTCGAAGTGGTGATCCTGTCACGCAACGACCCGGTCTCAGGCATGCGGGTCTTTCGCTCGGCCCAGCACTACGGCTTGCTGATCGAACGCGGCAGCTTCACGCGCGGACAGCCGCCCTGGCGCTACCTCAAACCCCTGCACGCCAACCTGTTCCTGAGCACCCATTTGAGCGATGTGCGCGCTGCGCTGGACGCCGGGGTACCCGCGGCGCAGGTCTATCCGCAATCAGCCCATGCCAGCGACGCCTACCCCGGCGAGGTGCGGATTGCCTTTGACGGGGACGCCGTTCTGTTCAGCGACGAGGCCGAGCGCGTCTACCAGGCCGAAGGGCTGCGTGCCTTTCAGAAACACGAGCAGGACAAGGTGCTGCAGCCTCTGCTGGCAGGCCCTTTCAAGCCGCTGCTGGACGCATTGCAACGCCTGCAAAAGGAGAGCACGCCAGCCATGCGACTGCGCACGGCGCTGGTGACGGCACGCAGTGCGCCAGCGCACGAGCGCGCCATCCGCACCCTGATGGACTGGAACATCGAGGTTGACGAAGCGATGTTCCTGGGCGGCCTGCCCAAAGGCGAATTCCTGCGCGAGTTCGAGCCGGACTTCTTCTTTGACGACCAGACCGGCCACGTGGCCTCGGCCTCCATGCACGTACCCTCCGGGCATGTCGTCAGTGGATTGATCAACCACGCTTGAGGCTACAGTCCATCGTGAGAATACTGGGCGTCATTGCGAGCGCAGCGCGGCAATCCATGGACTGCATGGATCGCCACGGCCTGCGGCCTCGCGATGACAAAACTAACGAGTGCGATGACGCGTACATGTGTCGCAAATCAGGGAAGACTTTGTAGGTCATGGCCAAGGAAAAAACGGTTTACGTCTGCTCCGACTGCGGCGGCAGCAGTCCCAAGTGGTTGGGCAAGTGCCCGAGTTGCAACGCCTGGAACACGCTGGTGGAGTCGCTTCCAGAAAGCACAGCTCCGGCGAAGAACCGGTTTGCCTCGCTGGCCAAAACGGCTGAAGTGGCGACGCTGGGCGAGATTGACGCGGTGGACATGGCGCGCACGCCCACCGGGCACGAGGAACTGGACCGCGTGCTGGGCGGTGGCATGGTGGAAGGCGGCGTGGTGCTGATCGGCGGCGACCCCGGCATCGGCAAATCGACACTGCTGCTGCAGGCGCTGGATTCACTGCAGCGCAGCGGTCAAAACACGCTCTATGTGACGGGCGAAGAAAGCGGCGCCCAGGTCGCGCTGCGCTCGCGTCGCCTGGGCCTGAACAACAGCCAGGTGAAGGTGCTGGCGGAAATTCAGTTGGAACGGATTCTGGCCACCCTGGAGGCGACGCAGCCCGACATTGCGGTGATCGACTCGATTCAAACCGTTTACTCCGACCAACTCACCTCAGCACCCGGCTCGGTGGCGCAGGTACGCGAATGCGCTGCCCACCTGACGCGGGCCGCCAAGGCCACGGGGGTCAGCATCGTGCTGGTCGGTCACGTCACCAAAGACGGTGCGCTGGCCGGGCCGCGCGTGCTGGAGCACATGGTGGACACCGTGCTCTACTTTGAAGGCGACACGCACAGCAGCTTTCGCTTGGTGCGCGCGATCAAGAACCGTTTTGGCGCGGTCAACGAGATTGGCGTCTTTGCCATGACCGAAAAAGGCCTCAAGGGCGTCTCCAACCCGAGTGCCATCTTCCTGAGCCAGCATAGCGAACCGGTGCCCGGCAGCTGCGTCATGGTGACGCTCGAAGGCACACGACCGATGCTGGTAGAGATCCAGGCCCTGGTGGACAGCGGTGGCCCCTCTCCCAGACGCTTGTCGGTAGGCCTGGACCGGGACCGCCTGGCCATGCTGCTGGCGGTATTGCACCGCCACGCCGGGGTGGCCTGCATGGACCAGGATGTCTTTGTCAATGCCGTGGGCGGTGTGCGCATCAGCGAGCCCGCCTCGGACCTGGCTGTGCTGCTGGCGATCACGTCGAGCCTGCGCGGCAAGCCGCTACCGAAAGGCTTTTTTGCCTTTGGCGAAGTCGGCCTGGCCGGCGAAGTGCGGCCCGCGCCGCGCGGTCAGGAGCGCCTGAAGGAAGCTGCCAAGCTCGGTTTTTCGGTGGCCGTGGTACCCAAGGCCAACGCGCCGAAGAAGGCGATGGAAGGGCTGACCATTCACGCGGTGGAGCGCGTCGAGCAGGCGATGGAAGTGGTGCGCGGCCTGGGCTGAAGGCCTGCCTTTAAGAAAAGCTTAATCAAGCCTGGTTATCGTTGGCTGCTTCCATAGGAACCGCCATGAAACTACTTTCCCTCCTTGCTGCCAGCACTGCTCTGTTTGGAGCGCTCTGCACTTCTGCCAACGCCATCACCGCCACCGAACAACTCGCCGCCTACACAGCACAGGCCGGCGCACCTGCGCAACCCGCCCGAGGGCAGACCCTGTTTACCAGCAAACACGGCAAGGAGTGGAGCTGCTCCTCCTGCCATACGGCCACACCTACGGTGGAAGGCAAACACGCCACCACCGGCAAGGCGATCGCGCCGATGGCGCCCGCTTTCAACCCGGAGCGCTTTGCCGACGCTGCCAAAGCTGAAAAATGGTTCCGCCGCAACTGCAACGACGTCATGGGCCGCGAGTGCACAGCAGGCGAAAAGGCTGACGTTCTGGCCTGGCTGCTGAGCCTCAAACGCTAAGGGAAACGGAAATTTCAACCGTTCCCTTGCCATCCCGGACTCGCCGTTTGTCATCCCGGACTAGCCGTTTGTCATCCCGGACTCGATCCGGGATCCAGTGCCACGCATGCACTGGATTGCGGGTCAAGCCCGCAATGACACACCTGAGGCCCGCAATGACAAACTTGCAAGCCGCCCATTCACCTCTTCTCGATAACACCAAATGATCCATTCCACTTTCAAACCGGCCGCACTGATGGTCCTGCTGATGGCAAGTTGCCTGGGCGCCGCCCACGGCGCGGCCAGTTCTGCGGGCACTGCGCCCTTGGCCAAATACCAGCAGGAATGCGCCGCCTGCCATATTGCCTACCCGGCTGGCATGCTGCCTGCAGCCTCCTGGCAGCGCCTGATGGGCACACTGGGCAAGCATTACGGTGCCGACGCCTCACTTGATGAGGCGACGACACGCGAGATCGGCGCCTGGCTCAAGACCCAGGCCGGCACTTACAAGCGGGTCAGCGAAGAGCCGCCGCAGGACCGCATTAGCAAGTCTGCCTGGTTCCTGCAAAAGCACCGGGCCGGCGAAGTGCCACCGGAGGTCTGGAAGCGCGCATCGGTCGGCAGTGCCGCCAACTGCGGCGCTTGCCACGGCAATGCAGCGCAGGGCAACTTCAGCGAACGCGATATCAAGATCCCGAAGTAAGGACCGATCGCGTGCTTTTTGCAGGCATGATGTCAGGTTGGAGAAAAGCGGAGATTGCTGATGCGCATTTTGCTGGCTGAAGACGATGCCATGTTGGGCGACGGCTTGCGTGCGGGCTTGCGCCAACTCGGTTTTCAGGTCGACTGGGTGCGCGACGGCGCTGCCGCCGAACGCGAAATAGCCTCCGGCGACTATGCAGCTGCCGTGCTGGATCTGGGCTTGCCGGTGAAAGATGGCATGGACGTGCTGCAATCCCTGCGCGCTCGCAAGATCGCCACACCGGTGCTGGTGCTGACGGCGCGTGACGCGGTGCCGGATCGCATCCGTGGTCTGGACCTGGGCGCCGACGACTACGTGATCAAACCGGTGGACCTGCACGAACTCGGCGCTCGATTGCGCTCGCTGGCGCGTCGGGCCCATGGCCAGTTGCAGGATGTGTTGCGCTGCGGCGCGGTCTCACTCGACGCTTCAGCGCGGCAGGTCACGCTGCATGGCGAAGTGGTGCTGCTGTCGACCCGTGAATTTGATTTGCTGTACGCCTTGATGCTCAGTGCGGGGCGCGTCATGTCGCGTGAGCAGTTGGAGCAAAAACTTTACAGCTGGGGCTACGAGGTCGACAGCAACGCGATCGAGGTGCACATCCATCATCTGCGGCGTAAGTTGCAGCCCGACCTGATTCAGACGGTCCGTGGCATCGGCTACACGGTGGCTCGGTCCAAGGACCCGGCATGAAAGCCTCTCGACGCCTGAAGTCCCTGCAGAGTCGCCTGCTGGTGCCCTTGCTGGCACTGCTGACGGCAGTCTGGCTAGCTACCGTGCTGCTGACCTGGTTTGACGTGCAGCATGAACTCGATGAGTTGCTCGATGGCCATCTGGCGCAGGCCGCCGCCCTGCTGGTCATGCAACAGGCCGGCGAGAGCGACCATGATGGCGTTGAAGATTCGCCCTCGCTGCACAAGTACGCACCGCGGGTGATGTTTCAGGTGTTTCACGAAGGGCGTCTGGTGCTGCGCTCGGCCAATGCCGGTGCCACGCCGATGTCAAGCCACGGTCCTGGCTTTGCAACTGAGCGCTTGGACGGCGAACTGTGGCGCGTCTTCGCTACCAAGGGAGCTGAAAGCGATGTGCAGGTCTATGTCGGCGAGTTAAACGAATCTCGCGACTCGATTCTGATGGCCGTATTGCAGGGGGTGATGTGGCCACTGGCCTTTGCATTGCCCTTGCTGGCGCTGGTAGGCTGGTGGACGGTACAAAAGGGCCTGGCGCCCTTGCGACAGCTCAGTCATCTGCTCGGTCAGCGGCGCCCGCAGGCCCTGGAGTCGCTGCAAATTGACCGCCTGCCCTCCGAGATGGAGCCGGTGGTGCAGGCGCTTAACGCCCTGTTTGATCGGATCGAACACATGGTGGCTGCCGAGCGTCGCTTCACCGCCGACGCCGCCCATGAACTGCGCACGCCGATTGCCGCGATCCGCGCCCAGGCGCAGGTCGCCATGGGTGCTGGCGATGACCTGCCGCAGCGCGAACACGCTCTGCAGGCCACGCTGGCCGGCTGTGACCGTGCCACCCGCTTGGTCGAGCAATTGCTGACACTGGCACGGTTGGAGGAGGCTCCGGTCAGCTCGCGGACCAGTGTCGACCTGAGCGCGCTGACGCGACGCGTCGCGGCCGATCTGGCTCCGGCCGCCCTGGCCCGACAACAGTCCATCGAGCTTGACGCCGCCAAACCCTGCGCCGTGCTTGGTGCCGAAATGCTGGTCGCCGTGATGGTGCGCAACTTGATCGATAACGCGATTCGCTACAGCCCGGATCAGGCGCGGATCCGGGTCAGCGTCCAGAGCGAGCCTGGGCAAACCGTGTTGCGGGTGCAGGACAGCGGGCCGGGCATGACACAGGCCGAACTGGCGCGCCTGGGTGAGCGCTTCTTCCGTGTGCTGGGTACCGAGCAGACGGGCAACGGCCTGGGTTGGTCCATCGTTGCGCGAATCGCCGCCGTCCTGGACGCCAGGATAGAGGTCAAGCGTTCTGAATTGCTCGGCGGCTTGGCGGTGACCGTGCGTTGGCCAACGCCAGCCCAGGCCTGACGCTTCGCCTCCAGGCAGTGACATCGGTCAAAATCCGGCCATGCAGTTCCAAAGAATTTTTGTCCCGGTCGCCGCTGTTGCCGGCGTGATGGCCGCCTACAGCGCGTATGGCTGGCCCGGCGTCGCCATCGCCAGCGGTTTGCTGGTGATGTGGCTGCTCTTGCATTTCACCAGGCTGATGCAGGTGCTCAAGCGCGCCGCCAATCGCCCCATCGGCTACGTCGAGAGCGCTGTCATGCTCAACGCCAAACTCAGAGCCGGTGTCAGCTTGCTGCATGTGGTGGCCATGACCAAGGCGCTGGGGACGCTTGAAAGCGTCAAGGATGCGCAGCCCGAGGTTTTTCGCTGGACCGATGGAACGCAGTCGCACGTCAGCTGCGAGTTTCACCACGGCAAGCTGAGAAAATGGCAATTGCACCGCCCGGCGCCGAGCGAGACCGCAGCGCCAGCGTCCGGTGCCGCCCAAGCCTCGTAAAATCTGCTTTTGCATGCAGGAACCTCTTCACAAGGAAATACCGATGAGCCCACTTCCCCCCTCGATGTCTGACCGTGACGGAAAGATCTGGATGGACGGCCAGATGGTCGACTGGCGCGACGCCAAGATCCACGTTCTGACCCATACCTTGCATTACGGCTGTGGCGCCTTTGAGGGCGTACGGGCTTACAACACGGTCAATGGCACCGCGATTTTCCGGCTCGAAGATCACACCGATCGTCTGTTCAACAGCGCCAAGATCCTGCGCATGAACATCCCGTTCACCAAAGAGCAGGTCAACGAGGCACAGAAGGCCGTGGTACGTGAGAACCAGCTGGAGTCCTGCTACCTGCGGCCGCTGACCTGGATTGGCGACAAGAAGCTGGGGGTCTCGCCCAGGGGCAACACCATTCACCTGATGGTGGCCGCCTGGCCCTGGGGTGCCTATCTGGGTGAAGAAGGCTTGAAGCGCGGCATCCGCGTCAAGATTTCAAGCTACACACGGCATCACGTCAACATCACGATGACGCAGGCCAAGGCGGTCAGCAACTACACCAATT
>JBAXOZ010000089.1:0-9809 GCA_037132975.1 Comamonadaceae bacterium | reverse complement strand
ATGGCGGCTGGACCGCCCAATAGCACTTGGGGAGACTTGGCATGTCACAGTTTTCATTTGAAACCGCACCCAAAATCCTGTGTGAACAGGGTGCTGCCGATCGACTCGGCGAAGTGGCGATGGGGTTGGGTATCTCGCACGTTTTTCTGGTGACGGACGCGGGCCTGGTCAAGGCCGGGATGATTGCCGGCGCTCTGGCCTCGCTGGCCAAGGCCAAGGTCAGGGTGACGGTATTTTCCGATGTGCAGGCGGACCCGCCGGAACACGTTGTCGAGGCGGCCGTTGCTGCCGCGCGCGAGGCTGGCGTTGATGGCGTGGTCGGCTTCGGTGGCGGCAGCTCCCTGGACAGCGCCAAACTGGTGGCGCTGCTGGTGCGCACGCCCCAGGCCTTGCCCGACATTTACGGGATCGGTCTGGCACGGGGTCCGCGCCTGCCGCTGATCCAGGTGCCAACCACCGCGGGTACCGGCTCGGAGGTGACCCCGATTTCGATCCTGACCACACCGAGTCACGAAAAAAAGGGCGTGGTCTCGCCCCTGCTCTACCCGGATCTGGCGCTGCTCGACAGCCGTCTGACCCTCGGGCTGCCCCCTGCTGTCACCGCCATGACCGGCGTCGACGCCATGGTGCATGCGGTGGAAGCCTTCAGCACCCGCCTGAAGAAAAATCCGCTGTCCGATGCACTGGCGATCAAGGCCTTGCAATTGCTTTACGTCAACCTGAGTTCGGCCGTCCGCCATGGCCAGGATCCCGTGGTGCGCGAGAACATGCTGATCGGTTCCCTCTTCGCAGGCATGGCCTTCGCCAACGCGCCGGTTGCTGCGGTGCACGCGCTGGCCTACCCGCTGGGCGGTCACTACGGTCTGCCCCATGGCCTGTCCAATTCGCTGGTCTTTGTCGCGGTGCTGAAGTTCAATCTGCCAGTGGCACAGGCGCTCTACGCGCAACTGGGCCGTGCCATCCTGCCGCCACTGGCTGCAGCCAGCGACAGCGAGGCCGCAAGCGCCTTTGTTGCGGCCATGAGTGATTGCGTAGCTGCCATGCCCTATGCCCAGTCCCTGCGTGCTGCCGGCGTCAAGCAGGAGGATTTGCCGATGCTGGCACAGGATGCCATGAAGATCGGACGCCTGCTGGTCAACAACCCGCGCGACGTCACGCTGGAGGATGCGTTGGCCCTGTACCAGGCTGCTTTTTAGGGACGCTCCGATTGGGCTGCGGGACGCTGCGCGCGCAGTTGTTGGCGCAAGTCGGCGCGCTCCTGTGTGGACAAATGCCGAGGGGGTGCAGCGGCGGCCGCGTTTCGGGTGTTGTCCGGCAATTCCTGCGCACGCTGAAGCTTCAGGGTCTGGCGCAGTTCCGCCCGGCGCTGCTCGGTCAGGCCCTGCGATGCTGGTGCTTGTGGGCGGGCTGCCGACTGGGCCCAGGCACTGCTCAGGATGAGCGGGAACAACAATAGGAATTGAACGGGCTTCATGGTTTCATGACTGACGCAAAATGTGCGCCACGGGCACCATTGTTCACCGGTTGCTTTGTGCGCAGGGGAAAGATTTGTAACAGCTTGTCAACACCAACCAAAATTTGCACTTTTCACCGTGGCGAGACTGCAAAATCAGCTTTGTTACAAATTCACGGGTGTATTCATGAGCCAACCCTCTGCACGAAACGACAAGATCCTGGTGGTCGACGACGACGCCCGCATCCGCGACCTGCTGCGCCGCTACCTGACGCAGGAAGGCTTTGATGTGGTGCAGGCCGAGGACGGCAAGTCGCTGACCCGTATCCTGCTGCGCGAGACGGTGGACCTCATCGTGCTGGACCTGATGATGCCAGGCGAAGACGGTCTGTCAGTTTGTCGTCGCCTGCGTGCAGCCAATGACCGCACACCGATCATCATGTTGACCGCCAAGGGTGAGGACGTGGACCGCATCGTCGGGCTGGAAGTGGGCGCGGACGACTATCTCGGAAAACCGTTCAACCCGCGTGAACTGCTGGCGCGCATTCATGCCGTGCTGCGGCGGCGTCCGGCGCAGGAGGCACCGGGCTCACCGTCCAGTGAAAACGAGGTCGTCCATTTTGGCCCGTTTTCCTTCGATCTGGGGGCCCGCACGCTCAGGCGGGGCAACGAAGACCTGCCGCTCACCACCGGTGAATTCGCCATGCTCAAGACGCTGGTACGTCATCCACGCCAGCCTCTGTCGCGCGAAAAATTGGCGCAACTGGCGCGCGGCCGCGAGTTTGAACCCTTCGACCGAAGTCTGGATGTGCAGGTTTCGCGCCTGCGCAAACTGGTCGAAATCGACGCCGCCAGCCCGCGCTACATTCAAACCGTCTGGGGCGTTGGCTACGTTTTTGTACCTGACGGCGCCGGGTGAGCCGATTGCGCTCGCCCTGGCGCCTGAGCCTTTTCTGGCGCACCTTCTTTCTGCTGGCGCTGCTGTTGATCGGCAGCATTCTGGCCTGGCTGCAAACGCTGCGTTCACTTGAATTTGAGCCGCGCGCGATCCAGACGGCGCAGCAAATGGCTTCGCTCGTCAATCTGAGCCGCGCGGCCCTGATTCACTCAGACTCGATTGCCCGTGTCTCCCTCATCAAGACCATGACCGAGCAGGAAAGTGTGCGCATCGTTCCGCGCGAACCTGGCGACCGGTTCGAGCCCTTCGAGCGCGACGCGCTGGGCCAGCGCATTGCCCAGGAACTCAGCGCCAGACTCGGACCGGGCACCGAACTGGCCAATAGCGTGAACGAAGAAGAAGGCTTGTGGGTTGGCTTTTCGATCGATGGAGACAACTACTGGATGCGCACCAATCGGGACCGTTTCAACCGCACGGCGGGTCGCACCTGGATCGTCTGGCTGATCACGGCGGCGGCACTCTCGCTGGCCGGAGCGGCCTTGATTGCGCGCCTGATCAACCGCCCCCTGAAAGAACTCTCGTTCGCGGCCAGCCGGGTGCGCGAGGGTGATTTTGACGCCAGTACTCTGGACGAAACGGTGGCCACCAGCGAGATACGTGCCGTCAATATCGGCTTTAACCGCATGAGCCAGAAGCTGGCAAAGATCGAGCAGGACCGGGCCATCATGCTGGCGGGCATTTCGCACGACCTGCGCACACCGCTGGCACGCTTGCGCCTGGAAACCGAACTCAGCGTGACTGACGATGAAGCGCGGGCCAACATGGCCGCTGACATCACACAACTCGACGCCATCATCGGCAAGTTTCTCGACTACGCGCGTCCCGACAAGGTGCATTTGACGACGGTGGTGCTGCCCGAGGTGCTTGAGACCTGTCTGTTCGGCTATCGCAACCGAACCGATATGCGCATCAACCTGGACCTGGATGAAGGCTTGCTGGTGCTCGCCGATCCGGTGGAGCTTGCCAGGGTGATTAACAACCTGCTGGAAAATGCAAGTCGCTACGGCAAGTCGGTCGACACCGGTGTGGCGGTACTCGACATCGCGGCCAAAGCTCGCGACAAATGGATTCTGATTCGGGTACGCGATCACGGCATCGGCGTCTCCGAAGCACAACTGGCCAACCTGACCAAGCCGTTCTACCGGGGTGAAGCAGCTCGTACCGCGGCCAACGGCGCCGGGCTGGGCCTGGCCATTGTGGAAAAAATCGTGCTGCGCATGGGCGGCACCTTTGTCCTGAGCAACGCCCCGGGCAGCGGTCTGGTCGCCAACATCAAGCTACAGCGCGCCAGTTCATAGTCGATGTCATTGCGAGGGCCTCTTTGTCATTGCGAGGAGCGCAGCGACGTGGCAATCCAGGACTTCATGGATCGCCACGCTGCGCTCGCGATGACGAGATGAATTGCCTCGCGATGACGAGAAGACTCGCAGTGACGGATCAGTTCTTCTTCTTGGCCGCCTTGGCAGCGCCGGCACGCGGTGGCAAGCCGGTATGCTGGCTCAGCATGCGCCCCTTGACCGGCGCTTTCGCTGGCAGTGCGACAGCGGTCGAATTCTTGCGCCGCGCGCTGCTGTAGTTGCCATCCGTCAGCGGCTGAAAAGTCGGAATCAGGTGTTGCTTGCCGTTGCCGATCAGGTCGGCCCTGCCCATCGCCTTGAGTGCCTCGCGCAGCAAAGGCCAGTTGTTCGGATCGTGGTAGCGCAAAAAGGCCTTGTGCAAGCGCCGGCGTTTGTCGCCGCGCACGATGTCAACGGTTTCACTGTCGCGCGTCACCTTGCGTAGCGGATTCCTGTTGCTGTGGTACATGGCCGTGGCGCTGGCCATCGGTGAGGGGTAAAAGGTCTGCACCTGATCGGCACGAAAGCCATTCTTCTTCAGCCACTGCGCCAGTCGCATCATGTCTTCGTCGCTGGTGCCCGGATGCGCCGCAATGAAATAGGGAACCAGAAACTGCTTCTTGCCGGCCTCCAGCGAATACTTGTCAAAAAGGGTTTTGAACTTGTCATAGGAACCGATGCCGGGCTTCATCATCAATTCCAAGGGAGCCTGCTCGGTGTGCTCGGGCGCAATCTTCAGATAACCACCCACGTGGTGCGTCACCAGTTCCTTGACGTACTCGGGACTTTGCACGGCCAGGTCATAACGCAGACCCGACCCAATCAGGATCTTCTTGACTCCCTTGAGCGCGCGAGCACGCCGGTACATGTGGATCAGCGGCGCGTGATCGGTGCCCAGGTTCTGACAAATGCCGGGGTAGACGCAACTCGGCTTGCGACACGCCGCTTCAATCGCAGCACTCTTGCAGCCCAGTCGGTACATATTGGCCGTGGGGCCGCCGAGGTCGGAGATGGTGCCGGTAAAGCCCTTCACCTTGTCCCGGATCTCTTCGATCTCGCGAATAACGGAATCCTCGGAGCGGCTCTGGATGATGCGCCCTTCGTGCTCGGTAATCGAGCAGAAGGTGCAGCCACCAAAGCAGCCGCGCATGATGTTGACACTAAAGCGGATCATCTCCCAGGCCGGGATCCTGGTCGCGCCGTCATTGCTGCCCTGCTCGTCGGCATAAGCGGGGTGCGGGCTGCGCGCATAGGGCAGATCAAAGACCAGGTCCATCTCAAGCGTGCTCAGCGGAATCGGCGGCGGCGTGATCCAGACGTCGCGCGACGTGGCGCCACTGCCGTGCGCCTGCACCAGCGCCCTGGCGTTGCCCGGGTTGGTCTCCAGATGCAGAACGCGACTGGCGTGGGCGTACAACACCGCATCGCTTCGGACTTGCTCGTAGCTGGGCAAGCGAATCACACTGCGTTCGCGCGGCGGCACCTTGACGCTGCCTTTGCCGTAAAGAGCCGGATTGGGGACAAAAATCAGCGGCTGGCTGCCACCGTTGCGGACCTCTCTATTGTCATTGCGGGCTTGACCCGCAATCCAGGTCCGCGGCGGCGTGGATCCCGGATCAGGTCCGGGATGACGACTACTCTGCTCCGCCTCTTCCTTCACGCAGGATGTGCCCTGCTGCGCCGCCTGTTCGCTGGTAGTCTGGTAAGGACTGATGTGCGACTCGACCCGACCCGGCTCGTCGACACTGGTCGAATCGATCTCGAACCAGCCTTGGCGTGACTCGTCATCCGCTCGGCGCACGAAGGCAGTGCCCCGCACATCGGTGATGTTCTGAACCGGCTCCCGTGCCGCCAGACGATGCGCGATCTCGACAATGGCGCGCTCGGCATTGCCGTACAGCAGCAGGTCACATTTGGAGTCCACCACGATGGAGCGGCGCACCTTGTCCGACCAGTAGTCGTAATGCGCGATGCGGCGCAGCGAGCCCTCGATGCCACCGAGCACCAGGGGCACGTCCTTGAACGCTTCACGGCAGCGCTGGCTGTAAACAATGGCCGCGCGGTCCGGCCGCTTGCCGGCAACGTCGCCCGGCGTGTAAGCATCGTCGCTTCGGATCTTGCGGTCTGCTGTGTACCGGTTGATCATGGAATCCATGTTGCCGGCTGTCACGCCCCAGAACAGATTGGGCTTTCCCAGCACCTTGAAGGGTTCGGCGCTCTGCCAGTCCGGTTGCGCAATGATGCCAACCCGAAAACCCTGCGCTTCCAGCATACGGCCGATCACTGCCATGCCAAAGCTGGGATGGTCCACATAGGCGTCACCCGTCACCAGAACAATATCGCAACTGTCCCAGCCCAGCACTTCCATTTCGGCGCGGCTCATCGGCAGGAATTTGGCCGTACCAAAGCGCGCCGCCCAGTGCTTGCGATAGCTGCTCAGGGGCTTGGCGCTGCGCGGAAATGAGGAAACATCCAATAATTCGGTCATGCAAATATGAAGTTGAAGCAGTTGGAGTGTACGGTTTTGCGCTATCGTTACCCTCTGTCAACGTCATCACCCCCACAAGTCAAATGTTTCACTTCTTGCCACCCCCCTTGCGCGGTCTGCTGGCCACGTCCTTACTGCTGCTCAACATATTGTTCTGGGTGCCGGTGCTGTTGCTGCTGGCTTTGGTCAAACTGCTGCTTCCGTTCCGATCCATTCGCCTGGCTGTGGACCCGCTGCTGCTGCGCATCGCCGAAGCCTGGATTGCCGGCAACAGCGCGTGGATGGGTCTGACGCAACGCACACTGTGGGATGTGCAAGGCATAGAGGGTCTGAAATACGACAGTTGGTATCTGGTGAATTGCAACCACCAGTCCTGGGTGGACATCCTGGTGCTGCAACACCTTTTCAACCGGCGCATTCCGCTGCTCAAATTCTTCCTCAAACAGCAGCTGATCTGGGTGCCTATCATGGGCCTGGCCTGGTGGGCACTCGAATTTCCCTTCATGCGCCGTCACAGCGAGGACTACCTGAAACAACACCCCGAGATGCGCGGCAAGGATCAGGAGACCACCCGCAAGGCCTGTGAGAAGTTTGCCCTGATCCCGACCAGCGTCATGAATTTTCTGGAGGGCACGCGCTTCACGCCGGCCAAGCACCAACGCCAGAAATCGCCGTACCGGCATTTGCTCAAACCGAAAGCGGGTGGTCTGGCGCTGGCGCTGAACGCCATGGGTGACAAATTCCAGGCGATTCTCGACGTGACCATTGTCTACCCGGACGGTGCGCCCGATTTTTGGCAATTTCTGCGCGGCCAAGTCAAGCGCGTGATCGTCCGCGTCCACACGATCGAGATTCCGCAGCAACTGGTGCAATGCGATTACGCCGGCGACCCGGCCGCGCGCGCGGCTTATCAAAAGTGGGTGCAGCAGTTGTGGCTGGACAAGGATGCGCAGATTGCCGCGCTTATTTCCCGCCCAGCCCCATCGCCCGGGTAATCACCTCTTTCATGATCTCGTTGGTGCCGCCGTAGATGCGCTGGACGCGGGCGTCGGCATAAGCCCGGGTGATCGGGTAGTCCCACATGTAACCATAGCCACCAAACAACTGTACACATTCATCCATCACCTTGCACTGCAGATCCGAGCACCAGTACTTGGCCATGCTGGCCGTCGCCGTATCAAGCGAGCCAGCGAGCAACAGTTCCATGCATTTGTCAACGAAGACGCGCGCCACCTGCACCTCTGTCTGCAACTCGGCCAACGTAAAGCGCGTGTTCTGAAAGGCAGCAACCGGCTGACCGAACACCTTGCGTTCTTTCACATAGTCCACCGTCCAGTCAATCGCCGCCTGCGACGCCGCCACGGCGCCGATGGCAATCTGCATGCGCTCCCAGGGCAGCTGCTCCATCAGACAAACAAAGCCACGGTTCTCATGCGCTGCGCCACCCAGCAAGTGGCTCGCTGGCACACGCACGTTGTCGAAAAAGAGTTCGGAAGTGTCCTGCGCCTTGAGTCCGAGTTTCTTCAGTCGCTTGCCGACCGAGTAACCGGCCATACCCCGCTCCACCAATAACAGACTGGTGCCCTTGGCGCCAGCTGCCGGGTTCGTCTTGGCCACCACAATCACCAGGTCCGCGTGCCAACCGTTGGTGATGAAGGTCTTGCTGCCGTTGAGCAGGTAGCTGCCATCGCTTTGCTGGATCGCAGTCGCCTTGATGCCCTGCAAATCAGAGCCTGCAGAGGGCTCGCTCATGGCAATGGCACCGATCAGTTCACCGCTGGCCAGGCGTGGCAAAAAGTTCTTCTTTTGGGCCTCGGTGCCGTAGTGCAGGATGTAAGGGGCAACGATCTCGTTGTGCAGCGAGTAACCGATGCCCGAGAAGCCAGCGCGACTCAACTCCTCGATCTGCGCCACCGAATACAGCTTGTCGGCACCGGCGCCACCGTACTCCTCTGGCATGCTCATGCACAGGAAGCCGTTCTCGCCGGCCTTGTTCCAGACCGCGCGATCCACGTAGCCCTGCTCTTCCCACTGGGCATGGAAGGGCGCAATCTCTTTCTCGATGAAGCGGCGAAAGCTGTCGCGGAAGGCTTCGTGGTCGGGGCTGAACAGCGTTCTCTGGATCATGGCTTCACCGCTATCAAAAAAATGGGCTATTTATACAAAGCAGTCGCTTGGCGAAAAGCAATATACTGCATTTATGAACCCGTCACCGCGAGGAGCCATCACGCCACATTCGTCATCGCGAAGGCCGAAGGCCTGTGGCGATCCATGCATGGATTGCCGCGCCCTTCGGGCTCGCAATGACAAGGGCGAGAGGCATCGCACTGACGAAACCAAAATCCTGAACTGGAGCTCCCATGACCGAAGCATTTGTATTTGACGCCATCCGCACACCGCGCGGCAAAGGCAAGAAAGACGGCAGCCTGTATGAAGTCAAACCGGTCAACCTGCTTGCCGGGGTCCTCAGTGAGCTGCAGCGCCGCAATCAACTCGACACCTCGCGCGTCGACGATGTGGTGATGGGAGTCGTCTCGCCGGTCGGCGAACAGGGCTCGGTGATCGCCAAGGTCGCAGCACTGAAAGCCGGCTGGGACTTCACTTGCTCTGGCGTGCAGATCAACCGCTTTTGCGCCTCCGGTCTGGAAGCCGTCAACCTGGCAGCGCAAAAGGTTCGCTCTGGCTGGGAAGATCTGGTGGTGGCCGGCGGCCTGGAGAGCATGAGCCGGGTGCCGATTGGCTCGGACGGTGGCGCCTGGGCCATGGACCCCGAGACCAATTCGCAAACCGCATTTGTACCGCAAGGCATTGGTGCCGATCTGATTGCCACGCTCGAAGGTTTTTCACGCCAGGACGTCGATGCTTTCGCCCTGCAGAGTCAGTTGCGTGCTGCCGAGGCACGCGCCAAAGGCTACTTCAGTCATTCGCTGGTTGCAGTCAAAGACCCGCTGGGGCAAGTGATTCTGGCCGAAGACGAATTCATCAAGCCGCAAACCACGCTGGAAGGCCTGGCCACGCTGAAGCCCGCGTTTGACCAGATGGGTGGCATGGGCTTTGACCAGGTGGCGCTGACGCGCTATCCGCAGGTCGAGCGCATCGAGCACGTGCACCATGCGGGCAACTCCAGCGGCATTGTCGATGGCGCGGCGGCGATCCTGATCGGCTCCGAGGCCGCTGGCAAGATCCATCGCCTGACACCGCGCGCCCGCATTGTGTCTGCCGCCCTCAGCGGTGCCGACCCGACCATCATGCTCACGGGCCCGATGCCCGCAGCGCGCAAGGCTTTGGCGAAAGCCGGCATGACGATAGACCAGATCGATCTGTTTGAAGTCAACGAGGCCTTTGCCGCCGTCGTCATGCGCTTCATGAAAGAAATGAAAGTGCCGCACGACAAGGTCAACGTCAACGGCGGCGCCATCGCCATGGGCCACCCGCTGGGTGCGACCGGCGCCATGATCCTGAGCATACTGATTGACGAGTTGCACCGGCGCAAGCTGCGCTACGGTCTGGCCACGCTGTGTGTCGGCGGCGGCATGGGCATTGCGACGATAGTGGAGAGAATCTAATGGAAAC
>JBAXOZ010000088.1:0-9877 GCA_037132975.1 Comamonadaceae bacterium | reverse complement strand
GGAACATCACAGCCAAAACCGAAAAGACAACGGTCCAGGCCAGGGCAATATTGCCGGTCGCCTCTTCAACCCGGCCCGCCAGAAAGACCAGGCCCCCTTGACTCGCGAGCATGGAAATCCGGTAGAAGGTGCTGCGAACGCCGACAAACGCTGCCTGTTCGTGTTCCTTCAGGGCCAGCATATAGAAGCCGTCGGCGGCAATGTCGTGCGTGGCCGAGCTGAACGCCATCAGCCAGAACACGGCCAGGGTGAGCTGAAAGAAGTGTGGCATCGGGATCGTCAAGGCGACCCCGGCCAACAGCGCGCCGATCAGCAGTTGCATGCTGACGATCCAGAAACGCTTGGTGCGGAACATGTCAACAAAAGGGGCCCACAAGGGCTTGATGACCCAGGGCAAATACAACCAGCTGGTGTACAGGGCAATATCCGTGTTGGAAATTCCCAGCTTCTTGTACATGATGACCGACAGGGTCATGACAACCACGTACGGAATACCCTGGCCAAAATAGAGCGAGGGTATCCACCACCACAAGTTCCTTGGTATCGCCGCGTTGGTCGTATCAGGTGGCGTCATGGTTCTTCCAGAATGGCGTGGCGGTACAGGGCGTCAAGTATCTTTTCTTCCCATGAGTTCATGCTGGAATACTGTCCCGTGTCGAGTTCCGGGTCGAAGCCAACACCACTGACGATGTAGATCATGCCCAGACGCTTGACCGGATCGAAGAAGAAGGCACTCTGCAAACCGTAAGCAAATCCCAGGTGGCCGTAGCCAGTCAAGCCGCCACGCGCCACCAGGCGGTCACCCTGCCCCGGCGCACTGAGATCAAGGAACTTTTGCACGCCCAGACCCCAGGCATTGAACAAGCCTTTGTAGTTGTCGCCGTTTTGCGTCTTCTCGTCATGACGCCAGGTTTCAATCAGCATGGCTTGAACCGATGTCGTGCTTAACAGGCGAACACCATCAAGTTCACCGCCGTTCATCAGCAGCAACATCAGCCTGGCGAGATCGCCGGCACGGATGCGCAAGCCGCCTTGTGGACTGAAGGGCGTGGCATTGCGCCCGGGCCGATAACACTCCAGTCCAGCGCGAGCGGCTGGCACCTTGCCCTGATAGTCGTCCACTTGCGCCACCCAGGGACCGGTTGAATTCCAAACCTCGCCGCTTCGCTTGCGGTACAAGACTGCAAGATTGCCGATCTCATCTTCAGACAACTCCTCCGCATTGAAACCACCGGCGATCTTCAAAGGCGCGAGCACGGCCTGCTTCATGTAGCGGTCAAAGCGCTGCCCACTCACAGCTTCCATCACGGTGCCCAGCACGCCCCAGTTCAGATTCACGTATTCAAAATAGTGACCCGGGCTGCGGTCCGAGCTGCTACTCGGTAGCGCCCAATGTCCGCCCGCGCCGTAGTTCTCGCCCCGTGGATCCAGCACGCTTTGCAGGCTTTGCCCGGGTGGAAAGGAATAGCCACCTTCGTCGCGCAGTGATGAAGTGTGGTTGAGCAGCATGCGGGTGCTGATCAGTGCCTCCGGAAAATTCGGGTTGCGCAGCCTGAAACCCAGATAGGTACTGACATCCGCATCCAGATCGAGCTTGCGCTGCTCCACCAGTTGCATGACACCAAGGGTCGTGACGAGTTTTGAAATGGAAGCGACCCTGAACAGCGTTTTGCTGTCCACCGCTACACCCCGCGCAGGATTCAATGCATCGATGGTTCGCTTGCCAAAATAGCCCTGATAGACCATCTTCCCATCGCGGATCGCCACCACCGACAAACTCGCAAGCGGCTTCACCGGATCGTTCATGACGGCCTGCAGTCCGCTTTGCAGGGCGGAGCTCTGGGCGGCGCAACAGTCGCTCATCAACGCAGCAAGCAGGAAAATGCAGGCGATCCCATGACTTCGCATGGTAAGCGTTTCGGTGGCCAGTGCAGTTCTAAAGAACTTCATCGCTGCTCCCTGCCAAAAGCAGGATCCACCTTGATCAAGGCGGTGGCGATAAAACAAGGGATGGCGGCTGCACAAACCCAGATGAAAAAATTGGCGTAACCGATGCTGGCCTGAATCCAGCCGCTGAACATGCCAGGCAGCATCATGCCCATGGCCATGAAGCCGGCACAGATGGCGTAATGCGCGGTCCTGTGTTCGCCGTCTGCTGTCATGATCATGAACAGAATGTAGGCGGTAAAGCCAAAGCCATAGCCCAATTGCTCAAAGGCGACCGCCACACCGATCAGATACAGGTTGGAGGGCAGAGCCAGCGCCAGATAAACGTAGACCAGGTGCGGAACATTGATGGCCATCGCCATCGGCCAGAGCCAGCGCTTGAGTCCATCGCGCGCAATGAGGTAACTGCCGAGCAAACCACCCACCGTCAGAGCCACCATGCCGATGCTGCCATAAACGATGCCGACATGAGCGGTAGAAAGCCCCAGTCCCCCCTTAGCGTTGGAATCAAGCAGGAAGGGCGGCGCCAACTTGACCAATTGGGATTCACCGAACCGGTACAGGAGCAGGAACAAGAGCACGCGGGAGATGTCCTTCTTGGCCACGAACTTCCGGAAGACCGACAGAAATTCCGCGCCCAGGCTTTGGTCACCGACCACAGCGTGGTCTGCGACAGGAACCGGCAACACCAGGCGGTGGTAAACAAAAAGCGACAGAAACATCGCAGCCAGGACAAAAAACACAACAGACCAGGCGAAGCTGGTGTTGCCAGTCAGTTCAGTCAATTTCCCCGCCAGAAAAACCAGCGCGCCCTGCCCGGTCAGCATCGACAGGCGAAAGAACATGCTGCGCGCTCCGACATACGCCGCCTGCTGGTGCTGCTTGAGTGACAGCATGTAAAAGCCGTCAGAAGCAATGTCGTGGGTCGCCGCACTGAAGGCCAGCAACCAGAAGAAAGCCAGCGTCAACTGAAAATAGCTGGCCATGGGAATGACCAGCGCCACCAAAGCGAAGATTGACCCAACCAGCAACTGCATGGCAAGGATCCACCAGCGCTTGGTCCTGAACATGTCGACGAAGGGTGACCACAGGGGCTTGATGACAAATGGCAGATACAGCCAACTGGTGTACAGCGCAATGTCGGTGTTGGAGATGCCCATGTTCTTGTAGAAGACGACCGACATCGTCATCACTGCAACATAGGGCAGTCCTTGCGCAAAATAGAGCGATGGCACCCACCACCAGACTCCTCTTGACGCTTTGTCGACTTCTTGCATCCGACGTTTATAGTTGAATTCCGGTCGAAAATTTGCGCCGGAATAAAGTAAGCTGTACAGCGCATCTCACAGAGCAGACACAAACACCCATGTTGAAGACGGAAACTCCCAGCACTGCGCACACATCGCTGGACCAATATCCGACCGAGCAGTTGATCCATGCCCTGGTGGACGATCAGTTCAATGCTGTCCACGCGGTGCGCGCAGCCAGCGCACAGCTAGCCAGGGCAGTTGACGCCGCCGCCGCGCGCCTGATCCAAGGTGGGCGCCTGATTTATGTCGGCGCCGGCACATCTGGCCGCCTGGGTCTGCTCGACAGCGTGGAGTTGTACCCCACGTTCTCCTGGCCCCGGGAACGGGCCGTCGCGTTGCTGGCCGGTGGTCCCTCGGCGGTTTATCATGCCGTTGAAGGCGCCGAGGACAACTTCGAGCAAGGCTCTGCAGACATCATGGCCGTCGGCCTCAAGCCACTGGACGTGGTGCTGCTGCTGGCCGCATCGGGCAATACACCGTACGCCATGGGCGCTCTTGCGGCAGCCCGCTCGGTTGGCGCCTTGAGCATTGGCATCGCCAACAACGCGCTGGCGCCACTGAGCACGCAGGCCGACATCGGCATCACGCTGGACACCGGAGCCGAACTCATCTCCGGCAGCACGCGCCTGAAAGCCGGCACTTCGCAAAAGATCGCGCTGAATACTTTTTCAAGCGCCGTGATGGTCCGCCTGCACAAGGTTTACGGCAATTTGATGGTGGACCTCAAGCCAACAAATGCCAAACTGCTTCGACGCGCCACCACCTTGACCGCTCTGGTCAGCGGCGCCAGCGACGAATTGGCAGGCGAGACGTTGAAGGATTGCGGGTTTCAGGTCAAGGTGGCCATCGTGGCGCTGAAGAACAAGGTCAGCGCTGCACAGGCCACGCAGCTATTGGCCGAGGCGGGTGACAACCTGAGGCTGGCCATCGGGGAGCCATGATTTCGAACCGACTGCTCTCGCTCGATGCCTTTCGCGGCTTCACGATTGCAGCCATGTTGCTGGTCAACAATCCGGGTGATTGGGGACATCTGTATTCACAGCTGGCGCATGCCAAGTGGAACGGCTGGACCTTTACTGACTGGATCTTTCCCTTCTTTCTTTTCATCAGTGGCGTCTCGCTCACACTGTCGCTGCGTCGTCAAAGCCAAGCCGGCGCTGTGCCGGCCGCTTTGCTGTTGAAGCTCAGCAAGCGTGCCGCCGTCGTGTTCCTGATCGGACTGGCACTGAACCTCTATCCAATCTTTGATTTCAGTACGGTGCGGATTCCAGGCGTGTTGCAGCGCATTGCCTTGTGCACGCTGCTGGCTGGTCCCATCGTCCTGTGGTTCAACTGGCGCCAGCAATGCGGCTGGATCGCGATCCTGTTTGCTCTCTACAGCGTCTTGATGCTGCGCCTACCGGTGCCCGACGCTGCGGGAATCATCGGCGTCGGCGTGCTCGAGCCGGGACGCGATGTTGGCGCCTTTGTGGATCGCTGGCTGCTCAATGGACATCTGTGGGCCGCGTCCCGCACCTGGGATCCCGAAGGACTGGTCAGCACCTTGCCCGCGCTCGGCAATCTGCTGCTGGGCGTTCTGGCGGGGCGCTGGATCGAGCAGCGTTTGGAGAAGACGAAAATAGCGGTGTGGCTTCTGATCGCCGGTCTGGCTTGCCTGTGGCTTGGCGCGGTGCTTGATGTGACACTCATGCCGATCAACAAGAGTTTGTGGACCGTGTCCTATGCCATCTTCATGAACGGCTGGGCACTCATCGTGTTTGGCGTTTTCTACTGGTTGCTCGACGCAAGCTCTTCTTTCCGGCTGCAACAAGGCAGCGCATGGCTGCTTCGTCCCTGTGTGATTTACGGTATGAATTCCCTGTTCATCTTCGCCCTCTCCGGTGTGATTGCGAAGACCCTGCTGCTCATCAAAATCACTCAGACTGACGGCAGTCTGCTGTCACTCAAGGCGATGCTGTACGCAGCCATTCAGTCCTTGCCACTGGCAGCGGTCGACGCGTCACTGCTGTATGCCATGCTGTTCAATGGCTTCATGTTGTGCATCGCTTGGCTGATGTGGCGTCAGCGCTGGTTTGTGAAGGTTTAACGATGCTCAGACGGGTCGCACTATCTTCTTCGCTGCTGCTATTCGGTTGCGCCGTCAACCTGATTCCCGATGAACCGGCGACGGAAGATCCGCCGGCTGCACCACGCGAGTTTCGCGCCGCCTGGGTGGCGAGTGTCGCCAACATCGACTGGCCGAGTCGCTCCAACCTGACGGTAGAGCAGCAGCAGGCCGAGATCGTGCTTATGCTCGATCAGGCCAAAGCCTTGAACCTCAACGCCATCGTGTTGCAGGTGCGTCCAGCGGCTGATGCTCTCTACCCTTCCGCTCTGGAGCCCTGGTCAGAGTACCTGACAGGTCGCCAGGGCAAGGCGCCAGAGCCTTTTTATGACCCGCTGAAAATGTGGATTGAGCAAGCACACGCTCGCGGCATCGAGTTGCATGCCTGGCTCAACCCGTACCGCGCCCGACACCCCAGCGCCAGATCCGCCCTGGCAGGCAATCACATCGCCAACACCCATCCCTGGGCGGTCAAGCAGTACGGCGACATGCTGTGGATGGATCCGGCAGAGCCCACCGCGGTGAAACGGACGCTGGACGTGGTGACTGATCTGGTGCGCCGTTATGACGTCGACGGCATCCACATTGACGACTACTTTTATCCCTATCCGGTGCCTGCAGGCAACGGAACTGAACTGGAATTTCCGGACCAGCCAGCCTGGCAACGCTACCTGTCCGCCAAGGGTCAGTCAGCGCGCGCCGACTGGCGGCGCGAACAGGTGAACAAGCTGATCGAGCAGTTGTACAGCGTCATTCACCAGGAAAAAGCCTGGGTCCGCTTTGGCATCAGCCCCTTTGGTCTGGGTCGAGCGGAACGTCGCCCGCCAGGCATTGCCGGCTTCAGTCAGTACGACAAGCTTTATGCCGATGCCGAGTTCTGGTTGAGCAAAGGCTGGCTCGACTATGTGGCGCCACAACTGTATTGGCCGATTGATCAGGCGCCGCAGGCCTTTCCGGTCCTGCTGGAGACCTGGGCGCGGGAAAACACGCAATCGCGCCACCTCTGGCCGGGGCTCTTCACCAGCCGCATCGACCGTTCGTCAAAATCATGGCAACCGGAAGAAATTGTCCGCCAGATCGGTCTGGCCCGCGAGCACGCCGGTGCCGGTGGCCATATTCACTTCAGCATGATCGCCCTGTTGCAGGATAGGCGCGGCATCGCCACCCTTTTGAAAGCCGGCCCCTACGCCACGGCTGCATTGATACCCGCCACACCCTGGCTTGGAGCACAGGTTCCTGATGTTCCCCGTCTCTCACTGCAACAGTCGCAAGACCCCAGCGTGCCCGATCGCGTGCTCATCCGTACCGCAGATGACCCTTCGGTGAACCGGTTTTCGATCTGGACAAGGTATGGCGCAAAGTGGGTGTATGCAGTGCAGGCAGCGAGCCAGACAGCGCTCAGCCTTGAAACCGATCCGACGCTCGGCAAGCCTGACACCATCGTCATCAGCTGTGTCAATCGCCTCGGTATCGAGAGCGCTCGCAGTCGTCTGCAGTTGTTGCCTTGATCGTCATCGCGAGCGAAGCGCGGCGATCCATGACTTCGGACTGCATGGATTGCCGCGTCGCTGCGCTCCTCGCAATGACGCAAAAAAAAGCCCTCTGCCAGCGTTGGCTGGCAGAGGGCAGGAGTTCAAGCTATCCGCTGAAAACCCGGATCAGAAGAACTTGTAAGTGGCCAGGAAGGTGAACGCGCGACCACGTGGGTCTGCGATCCGGGGCTCCCAGGAACTGCCAGCGCCCGTGTTACCGTCATACGCCGCCGAGAACGGTGGATCGGTGTTGAACAGATTCTTGATACCGAAAGTCAGGTTGACGTCCTTGATCCCGGTGTAGCCAACGCTCACGTTATACAAGGCATACGCGGCCACGTTGGCATTCCAATCCGGCGGCACAATGCTGCCGTTGGCAACACCGGGTAGCACGTAATCGGTATAACCGCTGCGGTAGAGCTGGGTCAGCGTGCCAACCCAGGGACCGCGTGTGTAAGTGCCGGTGATCGCATGCTTCCAGCGCACACCCAAGTCACCCGCACGGGTGAAGGTGGCCACTTCGCTGGCGCCAAAAGGAGCACTCGCTACCAGACGCGACTTCTTCTCGATCAGGTAGCTACCATCCAGATTGACACCCCAGCGCGCATCACCCAGCTTGCCGTTGGCGCTGGCATTGATGTCCATGCCCCGGGTCACCGACTCACCGGCGTTCACCCAGCGTTGGTCGATCTGCACCACGTTGCCGGCAGCATCGCGGATGAAATTCTGCGGGAACAAGGCGTAGTTATTGACCAGATCGGTCAGACTCAGAATCTGAATGGTTCCGGTCTTGTTGATGCTCCACCAGTCGGCCCCCACACTGAAACTGCTGCTTGGTGCCCAGACGAAACCAACGGTGCCCTGCTTGCTTTGCTCAGGTCCCAGATCCGCCTTGCCGCCGGTCAGCGTGTTAGGTGTAATCGCCTGGCATGCTGGCGTCGCGTCCACCTTGCCGGTGGCGCACTTGGCCGGGTCCACCAGGTCCTTGCCGCTGTAGGGCGACTCGGTCACGCCATTGAACAACTGGTTGAATGTCGGCACCCGGAAACCTGTGTTGTAGGAACCGCGAACCAGGAACTGCTCTACCGGCGTAAAACGCAAGGAGACCTTGGGGTTGGTGGTGCTGCCAAAGCCGGTGTAGTCGTCGCGTCGCGCCGCCACCGTTGCCTCCAACTGCTTGGTGATAGGGACCAACACTTCCGCAAAGACGGCCTTGATATCGCGCTTGACGACGTCCAGCGTGTTGATGCTGTCAAACGGTGCGTTGAAGATTCGTGCCTGCGTGGCCAGATCGGTCGCGTTGCCATTGAAGCGGTACTCTTCGGTGCGCAGATCGATACCAACGGCTGCCATCACGTCGCCGGCTGGCAGCTTGAACAGCGGACCACTGGCCGTTGCATCGGCTTGTTGCAGGGTGAACTTGCCACCGTACAGCGTCACGCCGTTGGCCGAAGTCGCCGCCAGTGCTGCCAGCGCAGCCGGCGTTTGGGACTGGCCAGGCAGCAGGAAGGGATTGAGCAGACCGCTGTTGATGGTGGCAGCGAATTCCTTGCCGAAGAAGTAACCATTGCCCAGGACGGAGGTGGCGGAGCTGGTCGCCTTGGAGATGCCGGCACGGTAATCCCAGCCTGCAAACCAGGGCAGAGGACCTTCGGCGCCGAGCAGAAGACGTGCGGTATCGCTGCTGGTGTCGAGCTCGCGCGAACCGCAGGGCAGACAGCGCCAGCGGAAAGCCAGCGGTTGACCACGATTGGCTTCCAGCGTCGGGAACGCGGCCACCAACTGGTTGAACACCGAGTTGTAAGACGAACCCGCGCTCGGATAAGCCAGGTTGTAGAACATGCTGGTTGTAGAAGTGCTGCTTGAAATCTGGTTAGCCGAGAAGGACTTCGCCGACTCGACCTTGGCCCCTGTGAACTCGGCGTACAGCTGATTCTCGCCAACCATCACGGCACCGCGCGCCACCAGATTGGTGTTGCTGACCGGTTGCTGCAAGACAGCAGCACGGCCGGTGTCCCAGGCGCAAGCCCACTTCGCATTGGGAACTGCCCACAATACCGAGTCGTAGGCCGCTTGCCCGTCAACGGTGTTACAGCCCGCGCCGCCTGGCAGATTCAGCACATTGATACCGCCTGACATGGCGGTGGTCGTACCCGGCTGAATCGGGCCCACGCTGCTCTTGTTGCTCAAACCCGTCCACAGGCTGCTGAGCGGGAAAATGGTCGCGAACGGCGTGCCGCGCGTATCGACCGACAGGCCACGGTTCGGCTGGAAGGTGTTGACAAAGTCGCGCTGATCGCCGCGCAGTGCCTGATTCTCGGTGCGCCCCAGTGAAAACAGCACGTTGTACTTGTCTTTTTCAAGGTTGCCGGCGCCGCCCGTCAGGTTGACGCGACCGATGTTGCCGCCACCCTGTTGCGTGACGTCCTTGAACGCCTGCACCTCCATGCCCTGGTAATCCTTCTTCAAGATGAAATTGATCACGCCGCCGATGGCATCCGTGCCGTAAATGGCTGAAGCACCGTCTTTCAGGATTTCGATGCGGTCGATGGCGGCCATCGGGATCGAACTCAAATCGACCACGCCGCCATTGAGACCATGTGCAGCCACACGCCGGCCATTGAGCAGCACCAGCGTGCTGGCAGCACCCTGACCGCGCAAATTCGCTGATGAAGCGCCGTTGTTGCCGCGCTGGGCGCCAGCCACCACGTCGGCATTGCTGGCCAGATTGTCCAGCCCGCTGCCGTTGCCGCTGAGCGTGCTGATCAACTGCTCGGCCGTCGTAATGCCCTGGCGCTTCAGGTCTTCACCAGTGATGATCTGCACCGGAAGCGATCCTTCGGACGCAATGCGCTTGATGCTACTGCCAGTGATTTCCACGCGCTGCAGCGAGACTTCCGAGGTTTGCGCAGCGGCGCAGCTAGCCAATCCAGCCAAGGCCAGACATTGCGATATTTTCTTCAATTTCACTTTGGATGCTCCAT
>JBAXOZ010000087.1:0-10040 GCA_037132975.1 Comamonadaceae bacterium | reverse complement strand
CGAACACGCTGACGATCTTGTCCTCGATCTCGATCTGATGCGTTTCCATTGCGCCACCATCGCCAGACGTAAAAACACCGCTGCACGCGACCAGCACGACGGTGCAAAAACCAGCCAGCAGCGCAAGCGGGCGACGCAGACTCATGGCAAGGTATCAGGCCGGTTCCCGGTATTGGTCTTCCAGCAACTTGGCCTGCGCCGCTGCGAGCCGGGCAATCGGCACGCGCGGGCCCGAGCAGGAAACGTAGTTGAGCTTGATGTAATGGCAGAAGTGGATGGAGCCCGGGTGCCCGCCATGCTCGCCGCAGATGCCGATCTTCAAGTCGGGGTTGGTCTCGCGTCCCTGCTTCACGGCCATCTTCATCAGTTGACCCACGCCCTTGATGTCAAGCACCTCAAACGGGTTGTCTTCCAGAATGCCGGTCTCGTTATAGAAGGGCAGGAACTTGTTCTCTGCGTCTTCGCGGCTGAAGGAAAAGGTGGCCTGGCTCAGGTCGTTGGTGCCGAAAGAGAAGAACTCGGCAATCTCGGCCATGCGGCCCGAACGCATGCAGGCGCGCACCACTTCCAGCATGGAGCCGAACTTGTACTGCACGTCGATGCCGTGGGTCGCTTTCACTTCCTTGTGGATGCGCAGCACGTAGCTGTGGATGCGCTTGAGTTCCTCCACCGTGGCCACCTGCGGCACCATGATCTCGGGGTAGATCTCGATGCCCTGGCTGGCACACAGCGCAGCGGCTTCCATGATGGCGCGGATCTGCATCGAGTAAATCTCGGGGTAGGTAATACCCAGGCGCACACCACGATGACCCAGCATCGGGTTGACTTCGGCCAGCGCCCGCACCTTCTTCAGCACTTTCTCCTTGCGGCCGATCACATCGTCTTCCAGATGCGAGTCCTTGAAGGTATCGAGACCGCGCATCAGCTTGTTCAGGCCATCGGCGTATTGCTGATAGAGCTTGGGACTGAGCATCTTGAGCGTATCGGGCATCTCTTCGAGCCCCTTGATGGTGTCGCGCAACTGGTGCAGGTGCGCAATTTCCAGCTCGAGCTGTGCCGCAGTCGGCAGAAACTCATGCATCGGCGGATCGAGCAGCCGCACCGTCACGGGCAAGCCCTTCATGGCCTTGAAGATGCCCTTGAAATCGGCGCGCTGGATGGGCAGCAGGCGGTCCAGCGCCGAGCGCCTGTCCTCGGGCGTCTCGGCCAGAATCATTTCCTGCACGATGGGCAGACGATCGGTGCGGTTGAACATGCGTTCGGTGCGGCACAGGCCGATACCCATGGCGCCAAAGTCGCGCGCGCGCTGCGCGTCTTCCGGCGTGTCGGCGTTGGCCATGACCTTGAGTCGCGCCACCTCGTCGGCCCAGGTCAGCAGCAGCTCCATCTCGTGTGAAATTTCGGCCTCCACCGTCGGCACGTCACCGGCGTAGACGTGGCCGGTGCTGCCGTCGATCGTGATCACATCACCTTCCTGCAAGGTCGTCTGGCCAATCTGGGCACAGCGCAGTTGATCGTTGATCACAATCTGCTCGCAACCCGACACACAGGGCTTGCCCATGCCGCGTGCCACCACCGCAGCATGTGAAGTCTTGCCGCCGCGGCTGGTCAGAATGCCCTGCGCCTGAAAGAAGCCGTGAATGTCTTCCGGTTTGGTTTCCTCGCGCACCAGAATGATTTTTTCGCCGGCGCGGCCGCGCAGCTCGGCGCTGTCGGCGTCGAACACGATCTTGCCCGAGGCAGCACCGGGCGAAGCCGACAGCCCCTGCGCCAGCGACTTGCCGTGGAAGTTGGGCGCCAGTTGCGGCACCAGCAATTGTTCCAGCACCGCCGGCTCGACCCGCAGCAAGGCACGTTCCTTGGAAATCAGACCTTCATGAAACATCTCGACCGAAGTCCGCACCATGGCGCGGGCATTCATCTTGCCATTGCGCGTTTGCAGACAATACAGAACGCCCTTCTCGATCGTGAACTCGAAGTCCTGCACCTCGTGGTAGTGCGACTCCAGCCGGTTGTGCAGCATCGTCAGCTGGCGGTAGATCTCGGGCATCTCCTGTTCCATCTCGGCAATCGCTTTGGGCGTGCGAATGCCGGCAACCACGTCCTCGCCCTGGGCGTTGACCAGGTACTCGCCATAGATCACGTTCTCGCCGGTGCCCGGATTGCGCGTGAATCCTACGCCGGTGCCCGAGTCGTTGCCCATGTTGCCAAACACCATGGTGCAGATATTCACTGCGGTGCCGTTGGCCTGATCCTTGGTGATGCGGAACTGCTTGCGGTAGTCCACCGCACGCTTGCCCATCCAGGAGCGAAACACAGCACCGACCGAGATTTCGAGCTGCTCGAACGGGTCTTGCGGGAACGGCTTGCCGGTGTGCTGCTCGATGATGGCCAGGAATTCTCCCGCCAGTTCTTTCAGGTTATCGGCGCTCAGGTCTACGTCCTGGTGCGCGCTGTATTTGCGCTTGATGGCGTCCATGCGATCGTCAAAATGTTCGTCGCCAATATTGAGTGCGATCTTGCCGAACAACTGGATAAAGCGGCGATAAGCGTCATAGGCAAAGCGCGGGTTGCCGGTTTGCGCAATCAGGCCTTTCAGCGAGACATCATTCAGGCCGAGGTTGAGAATCGTGTCCATCATGCCCGGCATCGACATCGCCGAGCCGGAACGCACCGAAATCAGCAGCGGCTTCTTGGCGTCACCAAAACCTTTGCCGGTCTTCTTCTCCAGCGCCGTCATATAGCTGCGGATTTCATCCATCAGGCCGGCCGGCAGCTGGTTCTTCTCCAGATACGCGTTACAGGCGTCGGTGGTGATGGTGAACCCCGGCGGCACATTCAGGCCAATCTGCGTCATCTCGCACAGGTTGGCCCCCTTGCCACCGAGCAGGAGCCGGTTCTTGCCATCTCCCTCTTCGAAGGAGTACACGTATCTGTTGCTGCTCGTCATGATGCTTCCTTTTCAAAATGTTATCTGTTCGCCGTCCCGGTGCTTGACCTGATTATGCTTGGCCGGCCAGCAAGCCGGTCTCGACGGTCGGGTAGCGCAGCCGCAGCCGCAGCTCGTCTTTCAGACGTGAGTTGTCCATCCGGCGCGACTCACTCATGAAGCTCAGCAGCAGCAACGGCAGCTTGTCCTGTGCCGTGTCGCGCGAGACACGAGGCGGCCGCGGCAGGCCGTACAGATCGGCCGCCAGGTCGAAATAGTCGCCCATCTTCAAGCGGCTGTCGTCATTCACGTTGTAGATACGCTGCGGCTTGCTGCGCCACAGGGCTACGGCACAGGCTCGCGCCAGGTCATCCGCTTGAATATGGTTGGTATAGACGTCATCGCTGTTGCGTAGCACCGGTGTGCCTTTTTGCAGTCGTGCCCGCGGCGTGCCGTCCTGCCGATCGGTGGCGTAAATACCGGGGATGCGCAAAATGCTGCTGCGCACCGGTGTGGCGCGACCCAAAAAGCGGATCGTGTCTTCGGCGCTGATTCGGCGTCGGGCGCGCGGGGTATCGGCCCCCGGCGCCCTGGTTTCAGTTACCACGGCACCCTGGCAATCGCCATAAACGCCGCTGGTGGAGCCATAGACCACGACATCGGGCACGCCGCGCAAGCGCAAGGCGCGCACCAGCGCCAGCGTGCGCGGGTCGCTCCAGCCCTCTGACGGAGGTGGTGCCAGATGAACCACACGCTGCGCCAGACCGGCGAATCGGCGCAAGGAAGCCGGATCGTCCAGGTCACCCAGCAAAGGAGTGACGCCAGCTGCGCGCAGCGTGGCCAGGCGCGACGCACTGGAAGTCAAAGCCAGCAGGCGCACACCCGAAGGCAGCGCGCGCGCCAGGCGCATGCCGACATCACCGCAGCCGACAATCAACACACGCAGCCGACGGAAGCGTGCCGGCAAGGCGCCGGTTAACACTGAGAACTCCAGTGCAGAAGGGGGCTCTGGTTTGAAGGCAAAATCGGTACTACCCCATAGTTGATATGCAACAGGGTCCAAGGATACCCAAAAGATGACGCCCAGCGAAATAACAACAGCAGAGTTTTTGATCAGCATTAAGCCAAGCGAGAGAACATTTACTGCGGGCGCCGGTGAAACCCTGCTGGCGGCAGCGATTCGGCAGGGTGTAGGCCTGCCCTACGGTTGCAAGGACGGTGCCTGTGGCTCCTGCAAATGCAAGAAGCTCAGCGGCGTGGTGCAGCACAGCACCCACCAGAGCAAGGCCTTGAGCGACGAAGAAGAAGCGGCCGGCATGGTACTGACGTGCTGCGCGACGGCGCTGAGCGACGTGGTGCTGGAGTCGCGCCAGGTGACGCAGGCCGGGTCTTTTCCGGCAAAGAAGATGCCGGCCCGTTTGAGCCAGCTGGAGCGCAAGTCGGCCGACGTGATGCTGATGCGGCTGCAACTTCCCGCTAACGAGAGCTTCAGTTACCACGCCGGTCAGTACCTCGATTTCCTCCTGCCGGATGGCTTGCGGCGCAGCTACTCCATGGCCGGTGCAGCAGCAGCGCCGGGCCAGAGCGCCACGCTGGAGTTGCATGTCCGTCACCTACCCGGCGGGGTCTTCACCGATCGTGTTTTTGGCACCCTGAAGGAAAAGGAAGTCCTGCGCCTGGAGGGTCCGTTTGGCAGTTTTTACCTGCGCGAGGACAGCAGCAAACCCATCGTGCTGCTGGCCTCCGGCACGGGTTTCGCGCCGATCAAGGCCATCATCGAGCACATGCAGCAGAAGAACATCACGCGCCCGGCCACCCTTTACTGGGGCGGCCGACGTCCCCAGGACCTGTATCTGGACGACTGGGTTCGCGCCAAACTGGCTGACATGCCCCAGCTGCGTTACGTACCGGTGATTTCGGACGCGCTGCCAGAGGACCACTGGAGCGGGCGCAGCGGCTTTGTTCATCGCGCCGTGCTGCAGGACCTGCCTGATCTGAGCGGCCACCAGGTCTATGCCTGCGGCGTCCCGGTCATGGTCCAATCGGCGCAAACCGATTTCGCGTTGGCCGGTCTGCCGGCGGACGAGTTTTACGCCGACGCGTTCACCAGCGAAGCTGACAAGGCAGTGGGAGCAAAGGTGTGAGCGCTCGTCACTGCGAGCCTCTGATTTGTCGCTGCGATCCTCTGATTTGTCACTGCGAGCGAAGCGCGGCAGTCCATGGACTTCATGGATCGTCACGGCCTGCGGCCTCGCGATGACGGCGACCCAATGACAAAACAATGAAAGTACCTGCAATGCATTACAGAAAACTGATTCTCACCGCCCTGACCCTGGCGGCCTGCTTGGCTGCACCACTGGTGCACGCTCAGGGCAAGCCGATTCGCCTGATCGTTCCCTACGCTGCCGGCGGTCCGCTGGACGTCACGGCGCGGGCGCTGGCAGAGCGGGTCAAGGACACCCTGGGCACCGTCATCGTCGAAAACCGTCCCGGCGCCGGCGGCAATATTGGTGCCGACGCGGTTGCCAAGGCAGCGCCAGATGGCCTGACCATCGGCATTGCCGCGACCGCCACACACGCCGTCAACCCCTGGCTCTACAGCAGGATGCCCTACAACGCGGCCACCGACTTTGCCCCGATCACGCAAATGGTGCGGGTGCCCAACGTGCTGGTGATGAACGCCGACACCGCGCAGCGCCTGAAAATCAACAGCGTGCAGGAACTGATTGCCTACGCCAAGGCGAATCCGGCCAAGCTCAATTACGCCAGCGGCGGCAACGGCAGCGCCGGCCATCTGGCAGGCGAGATGTTCAAGCGTGATGCCGGCATCTTTGCCGTGCATATTCCGTACAACGGTGGCGCCCCGGCGCAACTGGCCCTGCTCAGTGGCCAGGTCGATTTCAACTTCGACAACCTGGCCACCGCCGCGCCCAACATCCGCTCCGGCAAACTCAAGGCACTGGCGGTGACGACGCTGGCACACTCCAGCGCCCTGCCCGGCGTACCGCCAGTGGCCGACACGCTCAAGGGCTTTGCCATCGACACCTGGTGGGGTCTGGTAGCCCCTGCAGCCACGCCCAAAGACGTGCTGGCGCGGCTGAATCAGGCCTTTGTCGCAGCGCTGAACGCACCCGAAACCAGGACCCGTTTTGCCACCCTGCTGGCCGAACCCGTACCGAGCACGGCCGACGAATTTGGCAAGCTCATGAAAGACGAGCGCGCCAAATACGAAGTTCTGGTCAAGGCTTCCGGGGCACGGGTGGACTGAAGGCCTCAGTCGGTTCTGGCGCCGCCCTCGAACCACTGTTTGATGAGCAGCCGCTCGGCGTCCGTGATGCCGGTGGCATTGTTCATCGGCATCAGTTTCAGCACCACGGCCTGCTGGTACATGTACTGCGCGTAGGCCTTGACGTATTGCGCCGAGTCCAGGCGCACGTTCTTCATCTGCACCTTGTCACCGTGGCAGAGATAGCAGCGCTGGGCCAGCACCGGCTGCAGATCGGCGTAACGCAAGGGGCGCGCGGCGGCGCTGCCGCCGGCAGAGACAAGCGGCGCGTCGGGTCGCAACCAGACGATCAATGCCAGAATCGCTGCCACACCGGCCAAAGCGTAAGGCAGTGGATTGCCATTGCGCCCGAGCTTGTAGCCGTGGCGCATGACAAAGAACTGGCGAATGGCGGCACCGGCAAACATCATCAGCACCAGCACCAGCCAGTTCTGCGGATGGCTGTAGGTAAAGCTGTAGTGGCCGCTGAGCATGGCAAACAGCACGGGCAGCGTGAAATAGGTGTTGTGCACGCTGCGCTGCTTGCCGCGCTTGCCGTGAATCGCGTCCACCGCCTCACCGGCCTTGATCTGGGCCACCACTTTCTTCTGCCCCGGAATGATCCAGAACAGCACATTGGCGCTCATGCTGGTAGCGAGCATGGCGCCGACCAGCAAAAAGGCCGCGCGCCCGGCAAACCAGTGGCAGGCGGTCCAGGCAGCAAGGCACACCAGCGCAAACACCAGCGCCCCGACGATGGCCTCGCCATGCTTGCGCTGACCGAACACGCGACAGATCAGGTCATACAAGAACCAGAACAGCACCAGAAAGGACAGCGCCACGGCAATCGCCGTACCCGGCGCCCAGTCCATCAGCGACTTGTCGATCAGGTAGGTGCTGGCACTCCAGAGGTAGCTCACCGTGAACAGCGAAAAGCCACTCAGCCAGGTGCTGTAGCCCTCCCAGTAGAACCAGTGCAGCTGATTGGGCAATTCGGGCGGTGACACATTGAACTTGACCGGGTGGTAAAAACCTCCGCCATGCACCGCCCACAGTTCGCCGGTGACGCCCTGCTTTTGCAGGTCTTCGTCCTGCGCCGGCGTCAAGCTGCTGTCCAGAAAGACAAAATAAAAGGACGAGCCAATCCAGGCGATGGCGGTGATGACGTGAACCCAGCGCAACAGCAGATTGGCCCAGTCGAGGTAATAACTTTCCATAAATCCTTGCTCTATTGAGGTTCGCGCTTCAGCGGTGGCCTGACAGGCTTTGCAATATCTGTGCCGCCACCGCGACGGCGATCACTTCGGGCTCCTTGCCGTCAATCCCGGGAATGCCGATGGGACAGGTGACGTGGGCGATTTCCTGCGCCGTAAAGCCGCGCGCAGCAAGCCGGTGACCAAAGGTCGCCCACTTGGTCTTGCTGCCAATCAGACCGACATACGGCAGGTCAGCGTGCAAACGCTGGCGCATCAAGCAGGCCGCGACCACTTCCAGATCTTCGGCGTGACTGAAACTCATGATCAAGACGCGCGAGCCGGGCGCCAGGCAGGCCACTTCAGCCTGCACGGGGTCGGAATGCAGGCAGACGATGCCCGCAGGCAACTCCGCAGGAAAGATTTCGTCCCGGCTGTCGATCCAGCTCAGCTTCAGGGGCAGTCGCGAGAGCACCTGCACCAGCGCCTGGCCCACATGGCCGCCACCAAAGAGGGCTAGCGGCGGATGATCAACGGACAGTCGCTGGCGCAGCGCAGCTATGTCGGCGGCTGTCACCAACTCAAAGGACAGCTGCAATTCGCCACCGCAGCACTGCCCCAGACTGGGGCCCAGCGGATAGCGAACCAGCGCCTCGCCCGTGCCCCCGGCCAGACGCTCTCGCGCCTGCGCCATGGCGGCAAACTCCAGATGGCCGCCGCCAATGGTGCCAAGCGCACCCTCGGCAAAGACCGCCATCCAGGCGCCCTTCTCGCGTGGCACCGAGCCGCGTGCGCCGTGCACGCTCAGGAGGCAGGCTGGCTCAGTGGCCAGACGCAGCAGGAAGCTGTCAAGACTCATCAGGAACCACGGTAGGTTGAATAGCTCCAGGGACTCACCAGCAGCGGCACGTGATAGTGCTGCGAAGCGTCGGCGACACCAAAATCAAGGTTGACCTGGTCCAGAAAATTGGGCTCGGGCAAAACCACGGCGCGCGAGCGAAAGTAGCCGGCCACGTCGAACACAAGACGGTAGCTGCCAACCTTGAGGCTGGCATTGTCAAGCAGCAAGCCATCACCGGGGCGACCGTCCTGGTTCAGCACCAACTGCTTCAACAGCGCCGGCGGCTGCGTCAGCGTGCTGTACAGCGCCACCCGCATGCCGGCCGCCGGTGCGCCGTGCATGGTGTCCAGTACATGTGTGCTCAAGCCCATGGCGCGTTCCTCTGTCTTGCAAAAATTGCCATTATCATGCCGCCATGCCCTCTCGTCTGAATCCATGAAACACTACGACAGCACGCTGCCCTACCCGCGCGACCTGGTCGGCTACGGGGCCAGCCCGCCGCATGCCGCGTGGCCCGCGCAAGCCCGCATCGCGCTGCAATTTGTGCTGAACTACGAAGAAGGCGCCGAGAACTCGGTGCTGCATGGTGATGCTGCGTCCGAGCAGTTCCTCTCGGAGATGGCCAGCCCGGCGGCTTTTGCGGCACGCCACCTCAGCATGGAGAGCATTTACGAGTACGGCTCGCGCGCTGGCGTCTGGCGCATCCTGCGCGAGTTTGAGCGGCGCCAGCTGCCGCTCACGGTGTTTGGCGTCAGCATGGCGCTGCAGCGGCACCCGGAGCTGTGCGCTGCCTTCAAGGAACTCGGGCACGAGATTGCCTGCCACGGCTGGCGCTGGATCAGCTACCAGAATCTGGATGAAGCAACGGAGCGCGAACACATGCGAATCGGGATGCAGATCCTGACCGAGCTCACCGGCGAGCGGCCGCTGGGCTGGTACACCGGGCGCGACAGTCCGCAGACGCATCGTCTGGTGGCCGACTTCGGCGGCTTTGAATACGACAGCGATTACTACGGTGACGACCTGCCGTTCTGGATGCGGGTACAAAAGAGCGACGGTTCGGTGGCGCCGCAGCTGATCGTGCCCTACACACTCGACACCAACGACATGCGTTTTGCATCCAGCCAGGGCTTTGCCCAGGGCGATGATTTCTTCAGCTACCTGAAAGACAGTTTTGATGTGCTGTACGCCGAGGGCGACCCGGCCGGACTCAACACCCCGAAGATGCTCTCCATCGGCATGCACTGCCGCCTGCTCGGACGCCCCGGCCGCATGAAGTCCTTGCAGAAGTTTCTGGACTACGTACAAAGCCACTCGCAGGTCTGGATTTGCCGGCGCATCGACGTGGCCCGGCACTGGAAGCAGGCGCATCCCTATCTGCCACCCGCCCCTGCCGGCTCCGGCATCTGTCATCCCGGACCCGATCCGGGATCCAGTGCTACGCCGCCACTGGATTGCGGGTCAGGCCCGCAATGACAATACAACAACTCAATAGCGCAAGCGACGCTGAGGCGGCGCAGATGCTGGACGGCCTGTACGAGCACTCGCCCTGGATTGCGCAGGCAGCACTGACACAGCGGCCTTTTGCTTCGCTGGCACAACTCAAACACGCGCTGGTTCAGGTGCTGGACGCGGCAGGGTTGGAGGCGCAACTGGCGCTGATTCGCGCACACCCCGAACTGGCCGGCAAAGCCATGGTCAGCCAGACGCTGACGGCAGAGTCCAGCAAGGAACAAAGCACCGCCGGTCTCACGCACTGCAGCGCGCAGGAGTTCGCCAGGATTCAGGAACTCAACGCCGCCTACAAGGCCA
>JBAXOZ010000086.1:0-10179 GCA_037132975.1 Comamonadaceae bacterium | reverse complement strand
TTGAGAGCTGCGTTACGGCCGCCGCACCCTTGCCACGCGAGGCAAACCCGGCAACATTTTCGGAATTGAGCTTCTGGGCCGCTGCCTCAAGTTCATCGAAGGTGGTCGGAACTTTCAGTCCGGCCTGTTGCAGCAGATCTTTGCGGTAGTAGAGCACCTGCCATTCAGTGACCAGCGGAACGATGTAGGGCTGACCGCCAAAAGAGGCGGCGTTCATGATGTTCTTCGGATAGTCGGCGAAGTCGTAGCCAGTCAGTGGCGCGTACCAGCCGTTCTTCGAGAACATCTTGCCTTCCTGCAACGGGCGCGTCATGAAGACATCGACAGTGGAAGACTTGGTGGCAAATTCGGTGGTCAGCTTTTGCGTCAGCTGGCTTTCCTGCAAGCTTTCGACGTTGACCTTGATGCCGGTGCTTTTCTCGAACTGCGGAATCGACAGCTTGAGTAACTCACCATAGGGGTGATTGGCCACCAGCACGCGGATTTCGCCCGATTGCGCCATGGCACCCGAGCACAGGCACAGCGAAAACATTGCGACCCCGATTTTTGACAGTTTGTATTTCATGAAAACCTCCAAGTTAAATGAGCAAAGAACCACCTACCCTAAACGATGGCGTCTGACGTGTGCTTGTCGAACACGTGCGTGTTGGCCATCTTGAAATCGATCTGTATCGTCTCGCCGACACTGATAGCCTGCTTTGGCACGGCCATGCGTGCCACCAGGGCATGCGCATCGCAGTTCAAGTGCGCGAAGATCTCGGAGCCGAGCAACTCCACCACCTCCGCCCTGGCGCTGATCGTGCTTTCAGCATCGGCATCCGCTTGATGCAGCGCAATGTCTTCCGGACGAACACCGAAGACCACTTCCTTGCCAGCGTGCGCCAGAAGATTGGCGCGAAAGGCTTCAGGCATGGCAACGCGAAAGCTCCCGCCATCGATGATGAGTTGACCAGCGTCGTTGACCAGTTGGGCGTCGAAGAAATTCATCGCCGGCGAGCCGATGAAGCCGGCAACGAAGAGGTTGACCGGCCGGGCATAAACTTCCATCGGCACGCCACTTTGCTGGACCACACCCTTGTTCATGATGAAGATACGGTCAGCCATGGTCATGGCCTCGACCTGATCGTGCGTCACATAGATCATGGTTGCACCTAGGCGGCGGTGCAATTTGCTGATTTCGGCGCGCATGGCAACGCGCAGTTTGGCGTCCAGGTTGGACAGTGGCTCGTCAAACAGGAATACCTTGGGCTTGCGCACGATGGCGCGGCCTACCGCCACCCGCTGGCGCTGGCCACCGGAAAGTTCTTTGGGCTTGCGCTCCAGCAGTTCGGTCAGGCCCAGAATGTCGGCGGCCTCCTGAACGCGGTTATCAATCTCGGCTTCGGAGAGCTTGCGAATCTTCAGGCCGAAGCCCATGTTTTCGCGCACGTTCATGTGCGGGTACAGGGCGTAGTTCTGGAACACCATGGCGATGTCGCGGTCTTTGGGGGCCATGTTGTTGACCAGCGCATCACCGATGTAGATTTCACCTGAAGTAATTGTTTCCAGGCCGGCAATCATGCGCAGGGCGGTCGACTTGCCGCAGCCCGAAGACCCCACCAGCACGGCAAATTCCTTGTCCTGAATTTCGATAGACAGATCGTTGACGACCGTGACGGATCCGTACCGTTTGACGACGTTTTTCAATGTGACTTTGGCCAAGTGCAATAACTCCTTGTTCAAGCGGGCTGCAGGCTCAATTCATCAATCCACTGGATGGTCCTGGCGCACAACACAGACGGCTCGATCGCACCATCGAGCTGAAGTACACGCTCCTCGCCGAGAGGATCCTCCAGGGTCGCAAATTGGCTTGCAACCAGGCTGCTGGGGAACGGATGCCCCCCGGATCGGGCTTGTACCCGCGCATTCGCGAGTTCCTGCGTGACGCTGAGATGCACGAAGCTTAACTGCTGGACCGCCTGGCGAAGGCGCGCCCGATAGGCGCGCTTGAGCGCAGAACACGCCAAAACCGCGCCGTCGGGATAACTGAGCAATTCAAGGCCGAGACGATCCAGCCAGCCCTCCCGGTCCACGTCGTCCAAAGCTGTTCCCTGGCTCATTTTCCGGATGTTTTCTGTCGGATGAAACTGATCACCTTCGATGAAAGTCAGTTCTAGTGCGTCGGCCACGTGCCGGGCGAGTGTCGACTTGCCGCACCCTGCGACCCCCATGATGATGATCCGCAGACCCTCCCGCCGGTGATCGGATGCAGCGGATGGCGCGGACGGGTGAACCTGAATCATGGATCCTCGCAAAATTGGATAGCGCTATCTTACCGATTGACTGGTGAAATTCTATTTAGGGTTTACCCGGTGTAGCCCTCATTTGGTTGATTTGGCTCAATCAAAATCCATTAGACCAAGTGAAAAGGAAGAATGATTGCGCCGCCATTTTGAGACGATATGTGCGGCCTGCCGTTTTCGGGATAGCGTTATCTGATAGGATTCCGCCATGGTCAGCAGAAAACGGGATAAACGGGCTTCGGGGCGGGTCACGCTCGATGACGTGGCCTTGGCTGCAGGTGTGAGTCGCATGACGGTTTCGCGTGCACTGCGCGGGGACCGCAAGGTTGCGCCTGAGCTGGTGGAGCGTGCCATCGAGGCCGCCGATCGCCTGGGTTATGTGCCCGACCCCGCGGCTCGCGCGCTGGCGTCGAGCAAGAGTTCGCACGTGGCGATACTGATTCCGCTGCTTTCGAACCAGCTCTTCGTCGATCTGCTGGAGGGTGTTCAACGCACCCTTTTGCCTGCCGGATACCAGACGCTGATGGGAATCACACACTACGATGCGTCCGAAGAAGAGCAACTGCTGAGGGGCTACCTGATGCACCGCCCGGCAGGATTGCTGGTGACGGGGGTGGAGCGCTCGGATTCGACCAGGCAACTCATTGCCAAAAGCGGTATTCCTTGTGTGCACCTGATGGAAACCCTGGCGCTGGAGGGAATGTACAGCGTGGGATTCTCCCAGCGCGACGCGGCGCACGCCATCACGCAGCACCTGATCGACACCGGACGCCGCCGGATTGCTTTTGCGGCAGCACAACTCGATCCACGCACCCTTCAAAGAGCGCAGGGTTACCGGGATTGCCTCAGGGAGGCGGGCTTGTACGACGCCACGCTCGAGTGGCAGAATCCGGCGCCGTCTTCGCTGAAGGTCGGAAGCACCATGTTCGAACAGATACTCAGCATTCGCCCTCGCGTGGACGCCATCTTTTTCTGCAACGATGATCTGGCCCAGGGTGGTTTGCTGGCCGCCTTGCGCATGGGCATCAAGGTACCGCGCCAGGTTTCCATCGCGGGCTTCAACGATTTGCCAGGCAGCGCTGAGTTCGTTCCCAGCCTCACCACTATCAAGACACCACGTTGGGAGATCGGTGTTCAATCCGCGAAGATGCTGCTGCAGCTTATGCGCGGCGAGCCAGTCGCCGAGCCCAACGTTGACCTGGGTTTTGAACTGCTTGTGCGGCAAAGCACCGGCGCCGCAACTTAATTGATCGAACGGAGCGGATATGCCCTCTCAAATAGGACTCATCGGTGTGGGCTTGATGGGTGAAAACCTTGCACTCAACATGGCGGGCAAGGGGTTCACCGTTTCAGTCTTTGATGCTTCAAGGGAAAAGGTTCGAAAATTTGTCTCTGGCAGAGGGCATGGGCCAAGGATTCACGGATATGCCTCCATTCAGGAACTGACCGCGTCGCTTGAGCTGCCGAGAAAGATCATGTTGATGGTCCCAGCCGGCAAGCCAGTTGATGAAATCATTCAAGCGCTCAGCCCCTTTCTTGATGCGGGAGACATCATCATTGACGGCGGAAATTCCCATTTCTCTGACACCTCACGAAGAGCCAGAATGCTTGAAGGCAAGGGGCTGTTGTATGTGGGAGCTGGCGTTTCTGGTGGTGAAGAAGGTGCTTTGCTGGGTCCGTCGATCATGCCTGGCGGATCTTCTGCTGCATGGCAAAGTGTCAGACCGATCTTTCAGGCCATCGCCGCCAAGGTCGACGACAGCGCTCCCTGTTGCGACTGGATCGGACCAGAGGGCTCTGGCCATTTCGTCAAAATGGTTCACAACGGAATTGAATATGGCGACATGCAGCTGATATGCGAAATTTATGACGTCATGAGAACGCTATTGGGAATGACGGCAGACGAAATGCACGCTGTGTTCAAGGAGTGGAGCCGGGGGGAATTGAAGAGCTATCTGATCGAGATAACCAGGGATATCCTGGCGGTCAGAGATGATGACGGCTTCGCCTTGCTCGACAAGATACTGGACAAAGCCGGTCAGAAGGGCACCGGAAAATGGGCGGTAGTCACGGCCCTTGACGTTGCGGCTCCGCTCACCCTGATCACCGAGGCGGTGTTTGCCCGTGTACTTTCCTCCATGAAAGACGAAAGAGTGCTGGCTTCAAAAGCACTGAAGGGCCCCGACGTTCGCTTTACCGGCGACAGGAAAGTCTTTGTTGATGATCTCGGCAAAGCCTTGTATGCGGCAAAGGTCATTTCCTATGCACAAGGTTACCAATTGATGCGTGCCGCGGCGATGGACTTCGGCTGGAAATTGAACTACGGCGGTATAGCCCTCATGTGGCGCGGCGGTTGCATCATTCGCTCGGTGTTGCTGGCGAAGATAAAGGACGCCTTTGACAGGAATCTCGAACTCCCGAATCTGCTGATGGATCCGTTCTTTACAGAAACAGTCGCACGGTGCCAGCTTTCATTGCGAGCTGTGCTTGGGCAAGCCATAAGCAATGGCATCCCGACACCTGCCTTGTCCTCTGCCATGGCCTACTACGACGGATACCGAAACCCGAACCTGCCGGCAAATCTGCTGCAGGCGCAAAGAGATTATTTTGGTGCGCACCAGTACGAGCGCGTTGACATGCCGCGTGGCGTGTATTTCCATTCCAACTGGACCGGCCGCGGCGGTGAGACCGCGTCAACGGTTTACTCTGCATGATGGATGAGGTGGAGATATTTGCGCTGGGTGAGGCGATGGTTGAGTTCAACCAGACCGATCCGGCCCGGCATCTTTACCAACAAGGGTTTGGCGGCGACACCTCCAACGCCATCATCGCTGCTGCGCGCCATGGTGCGCGAACCGGCTATCTGAGCAGCGTTGGCAAGGATATGTTCGGCGACATGTTGCTGTCGCTGTGGCAGCGCGAAGGAGTCAATACACGCAACGTCACCAGAAGCGACTGCAACACCGGCGCCTACTTTGTGACGCACAGCAGTGCGGGGCATGAGTTTCATTTTCTGCGTCGCCATTCGGCGGCCTCAGCGATGCAGCCGGGCAGCTTCGATTTCTCGCGCCTGGCTGGGGTGCGCTTTCTTCATGTGTCTGGCATCAGCCAGGCCATCTCGGCGAGTGCGTGCGACACGGTGCGCTCGGCCATACAGGCCGCTCGCCGCTATGGTGTTCGTGTTTCCTACGACTCCAACCTGCGCCTCAAACTCTGGTCGGCAGAACGTGCGCTGCAGGAGATGGAAGCCACCTTGCCAACAGTGGACTTGTTTCTGCCCAGCCTGGACGACATGAAAAGCATGATCGGCACGGACAAACCGACTGCCATCGTCGACTGGAGTTTGGCCAAGGGCTGTACCGCTGTGGTCCTCAAGCTCGGAAAACAAGGTGCCCTGGTCGCAACCCGGGACGAGCGCAAACTTCTCCCGGGTCACACCGTGCAAGCCGTTGACGCAACCGGCGCCGGTGATTGTTTTGCCGGCAGTTTGCTGGCCCGACTGGTGGCTGGCGACTCCCTGGTGCAGGCAGCCACCTATGCCAACGCAGCCGCCGCACTGTCGACGCTGGGCTACGGTGCAGTGGTGTCCATTCCCCGGCAGCCAGAAGTCCTGGCCTTCCTATCGACAACGAGTTGATTAAGCCTCTGATCTGAGCGGCCACATCGACTTTATTCCACTGTCACGCTCTTCGCCAGATTCCGTGGTTTGTCCACATCGGTGCCCCGCGCGCAGGCCGTGTGATAGGCCAGCAACTGCAGCGGAACCACGTGCAGCAGCGGTGAGAGCTCACCGTAGTTCTCGGGCATGCGAATGACATGCAAGCCCTCCCCACTTTCGATTCGGGTATCGCCATCGGCCAGAACATAGAGCACACCGCCACGAGCCCGCACCTCGTGCATGTTGCTCTTGAGCTTTTCCAGCAACGCGTCATTCGGTGCCACCGTCACCACCGGCATGGCACTGGTCACCAGCGCCAGCGGGCCGTGCTTGAGTTCGCCCGCCGGGTAGGCCTCGGCATGGATGTAGCTGATTTCTTTCAGCTTGAGCGCACCTTCCATGGCAATCGGGTAATGCAGGCCACGGCCCAGAAACAGCGCGTTTTCCATCCGGGCAAAGTCCTGCGCCCAGGCCATCACCTGCGGCTCCAGCGCCAGCACCGCCTGCAGGGCGATGGGCAGATGGCGCATGGCTTTCAGATGGCGCGCTTCTTCGGCATCGCTGAGGCGCCCCTTGCTTTGCGCCAGTGCCAGCGTCAGCAGGAAGAGGCCAGCCAATTGGGCTGTAAAGGCCTTGGTGGAGGCGACGCCGATCTCGATGCCGGCGCGTGTGATGTAAGCCAGTTCGCATTCGCGCACCATGGCACTGGTGGCCACGTTGCAGATGGTCAACGTGTGCTTCATGCCCAGGCTTTGCGCGTGACGCAGCGCCGCGAGCGTGTCGGCGGTTTCACCGGACTGGCTAATGGTGACCACCAGCGTCCTGGGGTTGGGTACCGAGTCGCGGTAGCGGTATTCGCTGGCCACTTCCACCTGAGTCGGTATTTTGGCGATGCTCTCCAGCCAGTACTTGGCGGTGCAGCCGCTGTAGTAGCTGGTGCCGCAGGCCAGGATCAGGATCGAATCGATGTCCTTGAAGACCCGTGCCGCGCTGACGCTGCCGTCAAACAGTTCAGGCACGATGCCGTCCACGCCTTCCAACGTGTCGGCAATGGCACGCGGTTGCTCAAAAATTTCCTTTTGCATGTAGTGACGGTACGGCCCCAACTCAACCACGCCGCTGTGTGCCAGCACCGTCTTCACCGGGCGCTGCGCGCTGCTGAGTGCTTTGCCGGCCTTGTCGAACAGCCAGTACTTGCCCAGTTGCAGATCCACCAGATCACCCTCGTCGAGGTAGACGATCTGATCGGTGACGCCGACCAGGGCCATGGCGTCGCTGGCCAGAAAGTGCTCCTGGCCGTCTTTGCCAACCCCCAGAACCAGCGGCGAGCCGGCGCGTGCTCCTATCAGTCGGTGCGGCTCGTCTTTGCAGAACACGGCAATCGCATAGGCGCCATGCAGATGGGGCAAGGCCGCCTTGACGGCTTCAAACAGATCGCCGTCGTACAGGCTGTCGATCAGGTGCGCGATGACTTCGGTGTCGGTCTGGCTCTGGAAGCAATAGCCTTTGGCCTGCAGGACAGCACGCAATTCGTCATGGTTTTCAATGATGCCGTTGTGAACCAGGGCGACCCGACCGGGGCGGCTGGCGGCGTCCGGCCCGACACCGTGGCTGAAATGCGGATGCGCGTTGTGCACCGCCGGTGCGCCATGCGTCGCCCAGCGCGTGTGCGCAATGCCGGTGTGGCCTTCAAGTTTGCTGGCGCTCACCTGCTCGGCGAGCTCAGCCACGCGCGAGGTGCTGCGCGCGCGCTGCAAGCCCTTGGCCACCACCGCCACACCGCAGGAGTCATAGCCGCGGTACTCCAGTCGGGCCAGTCCCTGTACCAGGATAGGGACAATATTGCGGGTAGAGACTGCGCCAACGATGCCACACATAGAATGCTCCAGGAAATGTAGGCCCCGATGGTAAAAGTGTGGTCGAGAAATATGTCATCTAATTGTTAATTATTTTGATGTTTTATTTCATGTTTCATTGTTTATGAATAAAAACTACGTTTATACTTCTTTTGGGAAATATAATTACATAACTTGACATCTAGAACAAAATTTCGAAGAATCACGTAGAACTACCTAAGCTTTAACCCGCTGGCGCCTTGCAGCGTAAATCGATAGCATGCGACTACACGCCACAGGGGTTGGCGTCTGTTCATTTGCCCTTGTGGCCGGAGATCCATTTGTCAGCGGAATTCATACTGGAAACGCGTGGACTGACCAAGGAATTCAAAGGATTCGTGGCAGTCAACCAGGTTGATCTGAAGGTCCGGCGCGGCCACATCCACGCGCTGATCGGGCCCAACGGTGCCGGCAAAACCACGTTTTTCAATCTGCTGACCAAGTTCTTGCATCCCAGCAGCGGCAGCATCAGCTTCAACGGCATCGACATCACGACTGAAAAGCCGGCGCAAACGGCACGCCGCGGCATCGTGCGCTCGTTTCAGATCTCGGCGGTGTTTCCGCACATGACGGTGCTGGAAAATGTGCGCGCCGCGCTGCAACGCAATCTGGGTACTTCCTTTCATTTCTGGAAGGCCGAAAGCACCCTCACGCACCTGCATGGTCGCGCCCACGAGTTGCTGGCCGCCGTGGACCTGCAGGATTTTGCTGATGAACTCACGGTCAATCTGCCCTATGGTCGCAAACGCGCGCTGGAGTTGGCGACCACACTGGCGCTGGAGCCCGAACTGATGCTGCTCGACGAGCCGACGCAGGGCATGGGGCACGAAGACGTGGACCGCGTCACGCAGCTGATCAAGAAGGTGTCCAGTGGGCGCACCATCCTGATGGTTGAACACAATATGAACGTGGTGGCCAAGATCGCCGACCGCATCACGGTGCTGCAGCGCGGCGCCATCATTGCCGACGGCCCCTACGCCGAAGTCGCCAGCAACCCGCTGGTGATTGAAGCCTATATGGGCACGGTTGATACAGCCTTGCAGGGTGCACACTGATGGCGACGGAGCTGCTGAAGATCGAGGACCTGCACGCCTGGTATGGCGAGTCGCACATCCTGCACGGCGTCAACCTGACGGTACATGAAGGGGAGGTGGTCACACTGCTCGGACGCAACGGCGCCGGGCGTACCACCACACTGCGCGCCATCGTTGGCTTGACCGGAAAACGCAAAGGCTCGATCAGGATCCGGGACGTCGAAGCGATCCATCTGGCGCCGCACAAAATAGCGCGCCTGGGCGTGGGCTACTGCCCTGAGGAACGCGGCATCTTCGCCAGCCTGACCGCTGCCGAAAACCTGATGCTGCCACCCACCATCGCCGCCGGCGGCATGAGCGTGGAAGAAATTTACGACATGTTTCCAAACCTCAAAGAGCGTTCCAGCAGCCCGGGCACGCGGCTGTCGGGTGGCGAGCAGCAGATGCTGGCAGTGGCGCGCATCCTGCGCACCGGAGCGCGCCTGCTGCTGCTTGACGAGATCTCGGAAGGGCTGGCGCCTGTGATCGTGCAAAAGCTCGCCGAAATGATTCTGGCGCTCAAGGCCAAGGGCTACACGATCGTGCTGGTGGAGCAGAACTTCCGTTTTGCAGCGCCGCTGGCGGACCGCTTCTATGTCATGGAGCATGGCACCATCGTGAAACAGTTTGCCCAGGCCGAACTGAACCAGAACATGGGCATGCTGCAGGAATACCTGGGCGTCTGAGCCTTTTGAAACCACTATTTTCAACCGATTTTTCCACCCTTAACTCAACAGGAGACACCATGAAACTCAAGACCCTCATCACCGCCATGACCCTCGGCTTTGGCGCATGCGCCTTTGCCCAGGCACCCGGGCCGGTCAGAATCGGTTTCATCACCGACATGTCCAGCCTGTATGCCGACATCGACGGCCCGGCCGGCGGCGAAATGATCAAGTGGGCCGCGCAGGATTTCGGCGGCAAGGTGCTGGGTCGCCCGATTGAAGTGCTGACGGCGGATCACCAGAACAAGGCCGACGTCGCCAGTTCCAAGGCACGCGAATGGATGGACAAGGAAGGCCTGTCGCTGCTGATCGGTGGCACCAATTCCGGCACCTCGCTGGCCATGTCCAAGGTGGCATTGGAGAAAAAGCGCCCCTTCATTGCCATCGGCGCCGGCTCGGCCCGCCTGACCAATGAAGACTGCACGCCCTACACCATTCACTATGCCTACGACACGGTGGCTCTGGCCAAGGTGGCTGGCACGGCGCTGGTCAAGGCCGGCAACAAGAGCTGGTACTTCCTGACCGCAGACTACGCCTTTGGCTACT
>JBAXOZ010000085.1:0-10228 GCA_037132975.1 Comamonadaceae bacterium | reverse complement strand
CTAATGCAAGAGGCGTCATGCCGCCGCCTGTCGGTTGCCTTGTATAAATCGGTACATTTTTGTATATATTGGTGGAAACCCCCCACTTAATCTCCTTGAATACTGCTATATTGCACTGCAACATTTCCTGAAAGTAAATCCACCGTGCTCTACCAACTCTACGAAACCCAGCGTTCCCTGATGGAGCCTTTGACTGACCTGGCTCACTCTGCTTCCAAGGTCTATGGCAACCCGCTGTCCTTGCTCGGACAGAGTCCGTTTGCGCAACGTTTTTCGGCCGGCTACGACCTGATGCACCGCTTGGGCAAGGACTACGAAAAGCCGGAATTCGGCCTGCGCACGGTTGCGGTCGAAGGGGTCGAAGTGGCGATCCATGAGCGCATCGAAATCGACAAGCCGTTTTGCCAGTTGCGCCGCTTCAAGCGCTTCACGGACGACCCGGCAACCTTGCAAAAACTCAAGGTGCAACCGGTGGTTTTGATTGTGGCGCCACTGTCGGGCCACTACGCCACGCTGCTGCGCGATACCGTCAAGACCATGCTGAAAGATCACAAGGTCTACATCACCGACTGGAAGAACGCCCGCCTGGTACCGCTATCGGAAGGCAGGTTCTCGCTCGACGACTACATCAACTATGTGCAGGAATTCATTCGACATCTGCAGGGCAGCTATGGCAATTGCCACGTGGTCAGCGTTTGCCAGCCCACCGTGCCGGTACTGGCCGCCGTTTCCCTGATGGCCAGCCGCGGTGAATTGACGCCGCTGAGCATGACCATGATGGGCGGCCCTATTGACGCACGCAAATCGCCAACGGCAGTCAATAATCTGGCCATGACCAAGAGCCATGACTGGTTCGAGAACAACGTGATTTACCGCGTTCCAAGCAATTTCGCTGGCGCTGGCAGGCGTGTTTACCCCGGTTTTCTGCAGCACACGGGCTTCGTTGCGATGAACCCGAGCAACCACGCCAAGAGCCATTACGACTACTTCCGCGACCTGATCAAGGGTGACGGCGCCAGCACCGAAGCGCACCGCAAGTTCTACGACGAGTACAACGCCGTACTGGACATGGACGCCGATTACTACCTCGACACCATCCGGGTTGTCTTTCAGGACTTCAGTCTGGTCAGCGGCACCTGGGATGTTGTAGGCGTGGATGGCAAGACCGAACGCGTGCGGCCGCAGGACATCACGACCACCGCCCTGTTCTCGGTGGAAGGCGAACTCGATGACATTTCGGGTTCAGGACAGACCGAGGCAGTTCACAGCATCTGCAGCGGCGTGATCGCGTCGGAACAGAAGCATCTGGAAGTCCAGGGTGCCGGGCACTACGGCATCTTCAGCGGCAAGCGCTGGCGCGAGGTCGTTTATCCGCAGGTCAAGGCTTTCATTCGTACGCACCAGCCAACAGTGCAAGCAACTGGCAAAGTGGCGACCCATCCTGTCAAACCCATCGCGGCCAAAGCCAGGGCTGTAGCCAAGAAGGTCGTCCGCAAGAAGTAATGCAGACACTCGCAGCCAGGGTACTTGCGCTACTGCCGCAAACGCAGTGCAGACGCTGTGGCTACCCTGACTGCAGTGCCTATGCGCACGCCATTGCTGACGGCAGCGCCGGTATCAACCAGTGCCCGCCGGGCGGTGCCGAGGGGATTGAACGACTAGCGGCGGTGACCGCCCAGGCGGTTATCGCGCTGAACCCGGAAAACGGCTGCGAGGGACCACGCAGTGTCGCCTTCATTGACGAGGTTTGCTGCATCGGCTGCACCTTGTGCATCAAGGTCTGTCCGACCGATGCCATCGTCGGCAGCAACAAACTGATGCATACGGTGATAGAGGCCTATTGCACGGGCTGTGAACTTTGCCTGCCAGCCTGTCCGGTGGATTGCATTGAACTGGAAAATGGTTCGGGCACGTCCAGTGGTTGGAATGCCTGGTCGACTGCTCAGGCAGCGATAGCGCAACAGCGCTACCAGTTCCATCAACAACGAATCGAGCCTGGGCCTGCCGAAAACGACGCCAGGGCGCAGGACAGGGACAGCGTCATTGAAGCCGCTGTGCAACGCGCGCGTGCCCGGCGCGAAGCAGCCAAAGGCAGCGTCTAGCCCCTTGTCCTAACCAAGCGCGTCGTTGACCTGGTCGTTGAATTCGGCCAGGCTCACGGCATCTCCGATCTCGCGCGGCATCGCATCAGCGACCGAAAACACGCCCATCGTCTTGTTGCTCGAGGAGACGATAGGCAGATGGCGAAAACCGCGCTCTATCATCATCAGAACCGCCTCGGCCACCTTCATGTCGGGGCCGATGGTTTGTGGGTTCATTGTCATCACATCGGACACGTGGGTGGTCTGTGGATTCATGGCCTTGGCCAGAACGCGCGTGATCAAATCACGCTCCGTCAGTATCCCTAGCATGCTGCCTGAACTATCGGTGATCAGAACGTTGCTCGATTTGGCCTTGGTCATGACACAAGCTGCCTCCCAGACCGTGGAGTGCTGCGGCAAAGTGACCACATGACGCTGCGTCAGGGATTGAAAAACAGTCCGTTCAGGCATGGTGAGAGTCCTTTCAAAAATCGCGGTTCGATAGCTACGGCAGAGACGATCCCTAGCGCAGTGAGGCGTTGATTCTGTCGAGTATCCGGGAGCCCGGGCACAGTTCCTTGACACCCATCTGGTTCAGCGGCGTATCGCTGGTATTGAGCGACATGTGCAGATCGGTGGCAATCGGGTCCAGGTACAAGAGCCCGGTCACCACTTCACCACGCACCTGGTGCGAATTCATGTAGCTCAGGGCGGCATAGCGATCGGTCGGGTCATAGTCCTGATGCAGCTTGCGCAGGCGCAGCGTCGAGCCGTCGTGCTGCTGCACGTCGATCACCGAACCGGGAGCGTAATCGGCCGTGATCTCCTCGCGCGAGGTCATGAAGTCGATGCGGCTCACGGCCTCGTTGTGCTGGCGCACATAGTCGTAACTCTTGGTGCTGCCGCCATGGTTGTTGAAGGTGACGCAGGGGCTCACGACGTCAATGAAGGCAGCGCCACCATGGTCAATGGCGCCCTTGATGAGTGGCACCAACTGGGCCTTGTCACCAGAGAAACTGCGTGCCACGTAGGTGGCGCCCAGTTGCAGTGCCAACCCGACCAGATCCACCGGACTGTCACTGTTGATGACACCCTTCTTGCTCTTGGAGCCGCGGTCGGCAGTGGCCGAAAATTGCCCCTTGGTCAGTCCATAAACACCGTTGTTTTCCACGATGTAGGCCATCCGTACACCGCGGCGCATGGCGTTGGCAAACTGTCCCAAGCCAATGGACGCAGAGTCGCCATCGCCGGAGACCCCCAGATAGAGCAGGTCACGGTTCGCCAGATTGGCGCCGGTCAGCACCGATGGCATGCGCCCGTGCACGGTGTTGAAACCGTGTGAGGCACCGAGAAAATAATCAGGCGTCTTGGAGCTGCAACCAATGCCTGAAAGCTTGGCCACTCGATGCGGCTCAATGTTGAGTTCCCAGCAAGCCTGAATGATGGCCGCCGAAATGGAGTCATGACCGCAACCAGCGCACAGGGTGGAGATACGCCCCTCATAATCGCGCCGCGTGTAACCGACCTTGTTGGTGGTCAGTGTGGGGTGATGCAGTTTGGGCTTGGCGAGGTAGGTCATGCGGCCTCCGTTTGCAGGTTCTGCTCGATGAATTTGGTGATGAAACGCGCCGTGATCGGCGTGCCGTCGTAGTGCAGCACCTTGATCAGGCGCGCCGGGTCGATCGCCAGTTCGTTGACCAGCAAAGATTGCATCTGGCCATCCCGGTTTTGCTCCACCACAAACACTTTGTCGTGCTCAGCAATGAAGTTCTCTACCGAAGCCGGGAACGGGAAGGCGCGCAGGCGCATCGCGTCGATGTGGATACCGTCAGCGGTGAGTACATCGAGCGCTTCCTGCATCGCCGGACTGGTGGAGCCAAAGTAGATCACGCCTACCTTGGTCGGTTTCTCGGCCTTGCGCAGTACCGGTTGCGGCACCAGATCGGCAGCGGTCTTGAACTTGTGCAGCAATCGCTCCATGTTGTAGATGTAATCCGGGCCGCGCTCGGAGTAGCGCGCATACGGATCACGTGTCGTGCCGCGTGTGAAGAAACTGCCCTTGGTTGGATGTGTACCGGGCAGGGTGCGCCACGGAATGCCATCACCATCGACGTCCTTGTAGCGACCAAAATCCTTGCCCGCTTCCAGTTCTTCGGCCGTCATGACTTTGCCGCGGTCATAGCCGCGCTTGTCGTCCCAGACAAAGGGTTTGCACAGGCGCTGGTTCATGCCAATGTCCAGATCGGTCATGACAAAAATCGGCGTCTGCAGGCGGTCCGCCAGGTCCAGCGCCGCCGCCGATTGCTCAAAGCACTCGTACGGATCTTCCGGGAACAGCATCACGTGCTTGGTGTCACCATGCGAGGCATAGGCGCAACTGAGCAGGTCCGACTGCTGGGTGCGCGTGGGCATGCCGGTGGAAGGCCCACCGCGCTGCACATTGATGATGGTGACCGGGATTTCGGCAAAATAGGCCAGCCCAATAAATTCCGACATCAGGGAAATGCCAGGGCCGGAAGTGGCGGTAAAGGCACGCGCGCCGTTCCAGCCGGCGCCGACCACCATGCCGATCGAAGCCAGTTCATCTTCCGCCTGCACAATGGCGACATTGCTGCGCCCGGTGTGCTCGTCGATACGGTACTTGTCACAATACTTCTGGAACGCTTCCGGCACGGACGACGAGGGCGTGATCGGGTACCAGGCCGCCACCGAGGCACCGCCGTACAAACAACCCAGGGCCGCAGCACTGTTGCCATCGGTAAAGATCTGGTCACCCACCTTGTCGGCGCGGCGCACGCGCAGACCAATGGGCGCACTCAGGTGTTGGGTGACGTAGTCGCGCCCCAGATGCAGCGCGCGCACATTGGAGTCCAGCAGCATCTCCTTGCCACGGTACTGCTCCGAGAAGAGTTTCTCGAATACCTCGGCTTCGACATCAAGCAGCACCGAGAGCGCGCCGACGTAAATGATGTTCTTGAACAACTGACGCTGGCGCGGGTCCGTATAGGCGGCATTGGCGATCTCGGTCAGCGGGATGCCAATGACCTCGATGTCCTTGCGAAAGCGCGATTCCGGAATCGGCCGCGTGCTGTCATAAAACAGGTAGCCGCCACTCTGAATTTCGCCCACATCGTTGTCCCAGGTCTGCGGGTTCATGGCGACCATCATGTCGACGCCACCGCGGCGACCACCGTAGCCTTTTTCGCAGACCCTGGCTTCATACCAGGTCGGCATGCCCTGAATATTGCTGGGGAAGATGTTGCGCGGACTGACCGGCACGCCCATGCGCATGATGGCCTTGGCAAACAACTCGTTGGCCGAGGCTGAACCCGAGCCATTGACGTTGGCGAACTTGATGACGAAGTCGTTGACAGCTTCTATGTGTTTCATACGGCCTCCATCGCGCGGCGAACGACTTTGCCATCGCGGCAGCGGGCTCCCGCCTGCGTCGTACTGAATAAAAATTTCTGCATGTCCCAGGCCCCCGTCGGGCAACGCTCGGCACACAGGCCGCAATGCAGACAAACGTCCTCGTCCTTCACCATCACACGTCCCGTCTTCAGGGCGCCGGACACGTAAAGGTCCTGCGCCAGGTTGGTCGCCGGCGCTTTCAGGCGCGTGCGCAAATCAGTCTCGTCACCGTTCTTGGTGAAGGTGATGCAATCCATCGGGCAAATGTCAACGCAGGCATCACACTCAATGCAGGTGTGCTTGGTAAACACGGTCTCGACGTCGCAGTTCAAGCAGCGATGCGTTTCCTTGAACGCGGTGGCGGCGTCGAAACCCAATTCCACTTCAACCCGGATGCTGGCCAGAGCCACCTCGGCTTTCGCCCATGGCACCTTGAAGCGGGAATCGCCCGACACCGAACTGTCGTAACTCCACTCATGAATGCCCATCTTGGCCGACATCAGATTGGTCATGGGAGCGGGGCGACGGTGCACGTCCTCGCCGTGCAGCAGGCGGTCAATCGACACTGCTGCCTCATGACCATGCGCCACCGCCGTGATGATGTTCTTCGGCCCGTAGGCCGCGTCACCGCCAAAGAACACATTGGGGACTGTGGACTGGAAAGCATCGGCCACCAGAACCGGCAGACCCCATTTGTCAAACTCGATGCCGACATCGCTCTCGATCCACGGGAACGCGTTCTCCTGACCGACAGCAATCAGCACGGCATCACATTCGACCAGCACATCAGGCACGCCGGTGGGTACCAGCGAGCGGCGACCTTTTTCGTCGTAAACCGCTTTCACAATCTCAAAGCGCATGCCGGTCAGTTTGCCCTTGACATGCTCAAAAGATTTGGGCACATGGAAGTTCAGAATCGGAATGCCCTCGTGCAGCGCATCTTCCTTCTCCCAGGGCGAAGCCTTCATCTCTTCAAAGCCGCTGCGCACAATCACCTTCACATCGCTGCCACCCATGCGCCGCGCCGAGCGGCAGCAATCCATCGCGGTATTGCCACCACCGAGCACAATCACGCGCTTGCCGATGCTGGTGATGTGACCAAAGGAAACCGAGGCCAGCCAGTCGATGCCGATGTGGATGTTGTCCTTGATGTCCCAGCGTCCGGGAACATCGAGATCGCGACCCCGCGGCGCACCGCAGCCAACAAAGACTGCGTCGTAACCTTCCGTCAGGAGCTTGCGCATGGAATCAATCCGCTGGCCGCCCTTGAACTGAACACCCAGATCCAGGATGTAGCCGGTCTCTTCGTCGATCACCGATTCGGGCAGGCGAAAACGCGGAATCTGGCTGCGGATAAATCCACCCGCCTTGGCCTCGCCGTCAAACACCGTCACTTCATAGCCCAGCGGCGCCAGATCACGTGCCACCGTCAGTGAAGCCGGGCCGGCACCCACGCAAGCGACCCGCTTGCCGTTCTTCGGGGCTACCGCGGGCATGCGATGTTTCACATCGTCCTTGTTGTCGGCAGCGACACGTTTGAGGCGGCAAATGGCCACTGGCTCCGGATGCTCGCCGTTGCTCTCTTCCACGCGACCACGGCGGCAAGCTGGCTCGCAGGGACGGTCGCAGGTGCGCCCGAGAACGCCAGGGAATACATTGGAAACCCAATTCACCATGTAGGCATCGCTGTAGCGGCCCTGGCCGATCAAACGGATGTACTCTGGAACCGGTGTGTGGGCCGGACAGGCCCATTGACAATCGACGACTTTGTGAAAATAGTTCGGATTAGCGGTGTTGGTGGGCTGCAAGTCTGTCTCCTGAGCCGCGACGGCGGCTGGGTGAACGGGGAGTGTACGCCAGTGATCTTGCCAAATGGCCGCCGGCGCCACCGCCAATCAGGGCCGCTTCAGCAGACTTTGACCTATATCAACTAAGTTTGGCTGTGATCGCAAGCTACCTCAGGTCGGCGCTGCCGCAAGGCGAGCGAATGCTGCAAGCACTTCAGGTGGCGCCTGCACCAACTCGATCAGCACGCCCTCGCCGCTGATTGGAAATTCCTCGCTTGCCCTGGGGTGCAGGAAACAAATATCGAAACCCGCCGCTCCGGCCCGAATTCCGCCCGGTGCAAAACGCACGCCCTGCGCCGTCAGCCACTGGACAGCCAGCGGCAGGTCGTCAATCCACAGACCCACGTGATTGAGTGGGGTGCTGTGCACCGCTGGCTTCTTGTCGATATCCAGCGGTTGCATCAGGTCAACCTCGACTTTGAACGGACCGCTGCCGATGGCGCAAATGTCTTCGTCAACGTTCTCGCGCTCGCTGCGAAACGTACCGGTGATTTCCAGCCCGAGCATATCGATCCAGAGCTTTTGCAGGCGGGTCTTGTCCGGTCCGCCAATGGCAATCTGCTGGATGCCCAGCACCTTGAAGGGTCTGCTGCTCATGTCAGGCAAACTCCACGATCGGCTGATCAACCACCAGGCTCTCCCCCTTGCTGGCCAGCACTTTGCCAACCACGCCGTCCGCCGCAGCAAACAGCACGTTCTCCATCTTCATGGCTTCGATCACCGCCACACGCTCGCCGGCCTGCACTTTCTGACCTTCCTTGACTGCGACCTCAACCAGCAAGCCCGGCATCGGCGACAAGACAAAGCGGCTCATATCGGGCGGCGCCTTGTAGGGCATCAAGGCATGCAGTTCAGCGGCCCGCTTGGACAGGACCAGCGCGTCAATCTGGGTGCCGTTGTGCGAGACACGAATCGCCAGCGGATTCTTGCCGGCCAGCACGCCGCGCTCCACCTGCGCCACGAATTCCTGCCCGTTGCAGGTGCCGCTGATGCGGATTTCTCCCAGACGGTAGTTGCTGCATAGTTGGTAGCTGCTGGAGCCCACCTTGATCAGACTGGAGCCGGTCTTCTGATCGAAGTCAATCACCGATACCGGCGTCGGTGTGGCCAGCCCTTGTTGTCCCAAGCTCACCACCACAAAGTCCTGCCCGACTGCCACTTCATGGCCTTCCATCTGACCACTGATGGCGGTCGCGCGATTGCGGTACTTGCGGTGCACAAAGGCGGCCAGGGCCAGCAGCAGTTCGGCGTCGTCATGCGGCACGTCCTGGGCCCTGAAGCCGTGCGAATAATGCTCAGCAATAAAACCGGTGTTGAAGTCGCCCGCGACAAACTTGGGGTGCGCCAGCAGCGCCGCCTGAAATGGAATACTGCTGCTGACACCACGGATCACAAAACCGTTGAGTGCCTGGCGCATCTTGGCAATCGCGTCCATACGGTCCTTGCCATGCACAATGAGCTTGCAGATCATCGAGTCGTAGTACATCGGGATCTCGCCACCCTCCTGCACCCCGGTATCGACCCGCACACCCAGCCAACGGCTCAGGTCCGAGGCGACCATGGTCTCGGCAGGCGGCTGGAAACGCACGAGGCGCCCGGTGGACGGCAGGAAGTTGCGGAAGGGATCCTCGGCATTGATGCGGCACTCCATGGCCCAGCCATCGCGCTTCACGTCGGCCTGCGTCAAAGGCAACTTCTCGCCAGCGGCAACCCGGATCATCAGTTCAACCAGGTCCAGCCCCGTGATGCATTCGGTCACCGGGTGCTCCACCTGCAGCCGCGTGTTCATCTCCAGAAAATAGAAGCTCTGATCCTTGCCGACGACAAATTCCACGGTACCCGCGCTCTGGTACTTGACGGCACGAGCCAGTGCCACCGCCTGCTCGCCCATGGCCTTGCGCGTCGCGTCGCTGATGAACGAAGACGGTGCTTCCTCAATCACCTTTTGATGGCGGCGCTGGATCGAACACTCGCGCTCATTAAGGTAAACCATGTTGCCATGCGCGTCACCGATCAGCTGGATTTCAATATGGCGTGGCTCCTCGACGTACTTCTCGACAAACACCCGGTCATCGCCAAAGCTGTTGCGCGCTTCGTTGCGGCAACTGGTGAAGCCCTCAAAAGCCTCCTTGTCGTTGAACGCGACGCGCAAGCCCTTGCCACCACCGCCGGCACTGGCCTTGATCATCACCGGATAGCCGATGCCTCTGGCAATTTCGACCGCCTGCTCGGCGCTTTCAATCGCACTGTTGACGCCGGGAATGCAGTTCACCCCGGCCGCTCCGGCGAGCTTTTTCGACTCGATCTTGTCGCCCATCGCCGCCATCGAATAGTGCTTGGGGCCGATAAAGACAATACCCTGCTCCTCCACCTTCTTGGCAAAAGCAGCGTTCTCGCTCAGAAAGCCGTAGCCGGGGTGGATCGCCTGGGCACCGGTCTGTTTGCAGGCGGCAATGATTTTGTCGCCCAGCAGGTAGCTCTCACGGCTGGGCGCCGGACCAATGTTGACGGCCTCGTCGGCCAGCATCACATGGCGCGCTTCCTTGTCAGCGTCGGAATACACCGCCACCGTCTTGATGCCCATCTTGCGTGCTGTCTTGATGACCCGGCATGCAATCTCGCCGCGGTTCGCAATCAGTATTTTGGTAAACATGTCAGTCTCCTATTCGGGAATCAGTTTCTGTGGTTTGCAGCGGGCCGCATACCAAACCCTCAGGATCGGGTGGTCTGGGTGTTTTGCGCAGGTAAAGGAGGAGCGCGCAGCGCGGGGGACACGGAGCAAAACGTCCAGGCCACCCAATCCGCCCCGCGAAAGTGTCATGGTGAAGTGCATGCAAGTCATAGCGGAATATTGCCGTGCTTGCGCCACGGGTTTTCAAGTTTCTTGTC